>CAZCVP010000109.1:0-25929 GCA_964501915.1 uncultured Enterobacterales bacterium | reverse complement strand
CCCCCCCCCCCCCCCCCCCCCCCCCCCCCCCCCCCCCCCCCCCCCCGCCCCGGCGTCCTCCTCGGCTCCGTCGGTCCCCGGAGCGCCGATCCAGAGATCCCCGCGGCCGTCCCCGTCGAAGTCCCCCGCCGAGGCGACCGCCGTGCCGGCCAGGTCCCCGCTCGCGGCGCCGTCGATGGCCAGCGAGGCGTCCTGGAGCGCGTGGTGGGACGAGGGGGTGGACGAGTCGACGGGGGGGTCTCCGCCGCAGCCCCAGAGCAGGCCCACCAGGCCCAGGAGACCGGCGGGCGATGCTCTCACCGCTCCAGCAGGGGCATCAGCGCGTCGCGGATCTCGCGGGCCATCAGGTCATAGCCCTCCTCGTCCGGGTGGCCGTCGTCGAAGAAGAGGGCCTCGCGGACCTCCGGCTCGGCTTCGAAGAGCGCGTAGACCGGCGCCATGACCTCCTCTCCGCGCTCGGAGATCTCCAGCCAGTCCTCGCCCGTCTCCTGGTCCCGCACGACCAGGCCCTCGCCGCCCCGCTGGAGCACCTCGCCGCGCCCGGCCTGGGCGGCGCGGAAGCGGGGGGTGAGCTCCAGCAGCCCGGCGCCGAGATCCTGCATGCGGGCCCCGAGCACGCGCTCCTCCAGGGACCACACCCGGCTGCCGTGCAGGTCGAAGGTGCTGATCGGCGGCAGGACGGCCAGGACCTCGGCCCCGGTGGCTTCCTTGCAGCGCCGCACGGCGTAGGCGTAGCTGTCGTGGGGTGGGGGGTCGGCGGCCGCCGGGCGCCGGGTCCAGACGATGGCGTCGGGGGACAGCTCGGATCCCTTCTTCGCACACCACTCGGCCATGCCCTGGATGCGGCTGGCGGGCACGCCGGCGTTGAGCACCTCGACCTCCAGCCCGGCCTCGGTGAGGTGGTGCTGGAGCCGCGCTGGCCAGGCGTCTTCTTCCGCCACACCCCAGCCAAAGGTCACGGAGTCGCCGAGGGCGATGATCCGCATCGGCACCTCGGAGGCCAGGGGCCCGCCGCGAAGGCGGTGGGCGTTGGTGCGCACGCCGAAGGTGCGGGTCCGCCGGATGGCGGAGGTGAGGCCGGTCCAGTCGCTCCTGATCTCGGAGCGGTCGTGGGGTCGATCGGGCACCACCACCGTGGCGTCGACCAGGTCGGCCTTGAGCCAGTGGGCCCCGCCGAGGTCCTGCCAGCCTTCGACGATCACGTCGGAGACCCTCGCCTGGCGCTGCTTCACCAGCGCGAACGCCACCAGCGCGGCGAGCACGAGGCCGGTGACGACCAGGAGCGCCCGTCGCGACGTCACGGAGGGGGCTCTGCAGGCTCCGCCTCGGCGACGGGCAGCCAGCCCAGGGCCTCGAGGTGGTCGCGCAGGGCCGAGGCCAGCAGCGCCGAGCCCGTGCCGCTGAGGTGCCGGTCGTCGATGAAGTGCCCGGAGCCGGCCTCGGCGAGCAGCGCGGCGGCGTCGAAGACCTCGACCTGGTCCTGGGCGGCGGCGACGTCGTCGATCATGGTGTGGTAGTCGGCCAGGTCTTCGCGGCCGGCCGCGAGGCCCTGCTTCACGAGCAGCACGCGGGCGCCGTGCTCGCGGGCGACGCTGGCGATGCCGCCGAGGTTCTCCGCGGCGTGCCCGACGGGCACGTTGGAGACCCGCTCCGGGTCGATCAGCGCCGTCACCAGGGCGTGCAGGCCATGGACCAGCCGGAGCCGATCGGTCCAGTGGGTCCCCGCGCCACTCCCGGCCTGCTCCCAGTGGGCGTGCAGCTCCGCCAGCGTCACGGGCAGCTTGCCCGCGAGGTCGGTGTGGCCCGAGTAGACCACCACCAGGTCCGCGGCCAGGGCTGCGGCCCGATCGGCGTAGTAGCGCTGCATCTCGAAGGTGGTCCAGTCGCCGACGCCCTGGTTCAGCACCTCGACGCTCGGGCCCGCGAGCGCCCCCAGCTTCGCCGGGAAGTAGTCCGCGAGGGCGTCGGCCCAGGGTCCGCCGGCCACCTCGGAGGCCCCGAAGAAGACCCAGCGCGTGGCGTCGCCGCGGGGGGGAAAGGCGACGGGGTAGCCGGTGCGGGGGACCTGGCTGTGTCGCCCGGCCTCCAGGGCGGCGAAGCGGCCATAGGGCTCCTGGATGCCCTGCCCCAGCGAGGTCGACGGATCGCCGGTCCAGCGCTCGGAGACCGCGGTGCGACGAACGCCGCCCTCGGCCAGCGCGGCTGCCAGGGTCAGCAGGACCGCGGCGTAGACACCGACCCCCCAGCCGCCGAAGTTCCGGCGCGCCCAGGACAGCAGTCCGAGGCAGGCACCTGCGAGGGCGAAGTGCACGGCGCCGGCGCGGTCCGAGGCCCCCAGGGCCCAGGCGATGACCAGCGAGCCGGCGAACACGCCGAGGAGCACGGCCGTGCCGCGCAAGGCCGAGGGCCCGTCGAAGCCCATGCCCCGCCGCAGCACCCCCAGCACGAAGCCGCCGGCGATGACCATCGCCAGCAGCGCCAGCCCCAGGGTGACCACGCGGCCGTCGGGGTCCCCGACCAGGGCCAGCGCGATGGCGGCGGGCAGCACCGGGCCGAAGGCCAGGCCCCAGGCCTCCAGTGTGCGGGGCAGGGGCTCTGGTCCCCGGGTGGCCTGGCCGAAGTGGCCGGCGAGTGCCAGCGCCTTCCAGGCCAGGGCGGGCCCCAGACCGGCGATGAGCGCCAGCCAGGGGGTGGAGAGGTCGACGACCTGCAGGGTGTCGGCGACCCGGGCGGGGTCGCGCAGGGCGAGGGGGACGCAGAGCAGCAGCGGCAGGGAGCTGAGCACGGTGCCGGCGGCCGACAGCCCCAGGCGGACCTCGAAGGCACAGAGGGCGGCCCAGGCCAGTCCTGAGAGCGCCAGTCCAAGGGGCACCAGCACCGGTGAGAGGGAGGGCGCCTGGTGGTCGCCATTGGCCGCCACCGACAGCACGTGGGTGCGCCGGAGGCCCCCGACGATCGCCGGTCCGTCGCGCGGCACGGCCCCGCGGCAGGTGCTGCTGGCGTCGCCGACCCGGATCTCGAACTGGGCCTTCTCACCCGGGATCAGGGTGACGGCGTAGGGCGCGTCGCCCGGCGGGGGGAGCTCGCCTTCGCACTTGAGGTTGGTCTGGGCCCGCGGGGTGAGGCGGATGCCTCGGGCCGAGGGCGGGTCCGTGGTGCGATCGAGGACCACGCCGGGGCCTTCGAGGCCCTCCTTGCGCAGGCTGCAGGCCAGGATCCGGAGCATGGTGCCTTCGGGCACCACCGCCGTGACCTCGAGCTCCTCGTAGCGCTCGTCTCCCCAGAGGGACTCGTAGTGGTCCAGGTTCCAGGCCCCGGCCAGCGGTGGCGTGTCGGCGGCGGCTCCGGCCCGGCGAAACGGGACCTTGGGACCCACCCGGGTCCAGCCGTTGGGGGCGTCGTCGGACCTGGCCGCCTCGAGGCCCCTCAGGCCCGCGTAGCCGGCACAGGCGCCGAGCAGGAGCACCACCAGCCACCACGTCCAGCGGCCGGTCGTGTGCCGGTCGGGCACGGTCATCGGAGCTGCGGCCCGGCCAGTGTGCGCCCCCAGAGGGCCTCGACGCGCACCTCGTGGTCCAGCCTCCACTGCTCCAGCTCGGCCTCGGTGTGCTCGACCTCGGGGATCCGGTGCACCACGTAGCGGTCGTCGTCGAGCACGGCCGGGCCGCCCAGGGTCGTCAGCGCCTGACGCAGCGTCGCCGACACCTGCCGGTCCGGTCCGACGCCGACCACCAGCAGGTAGCGGTAGCCGGCGTCCGCGAGCAGCGCGAGGTCCTCGCGGTGGGTCTCCGGGTCCAGCTCGACCCGGGTCCCCCCGAAGGCGGGCTTGAGGACCTCCAGCAGGGGCAGGGCCCGCACGAAGGTGAAGCCGTCGCGGGCGAAGAACTCGATGCGCTCCAGCGGCACGGCGTGGACCTTCTGGCCGTGGCTCATCTGGGCGGCCAGGGCCTCGCGTCGGGTCTCGTTGTCGGCGCGCTCCATCAGGGCGAGTTCGACCACGGGGCCGGGGTCGTCCCGCAGGGCCTCCAGGCCCTCGTAGCGCTCGAAGTCGTACCGGGAGAGCGGCGAGGGGATGAGCTGGTGGAGCTGGACGTCGACGGCGTTGAGAGCCGCCAGGACCGCCACCGGGATCGCCAGCGATCTCCCCCGGAGCGCCCGGCGGCTGAGCACGGCGGCCAGGGCGGCCAGCGAGGTGGCCGTGAGCGCCAGGAAGCGCACCGGGAAGTTGAGGGCCTCGACCGTGTAGGAGAGGGCCCGGTTCAGGTAGAGGAAGGGGAGCCTCAGGCGCGAGCCCCCGGCGAGCAGGGTCTCGCCGTCGATGACCAGGTAGCTCCCCAGGGCGAAGGTGATGCCCACGGCCCCCACGACGATCCACGGCGCCGACCTCCGGGGGCGCAGCACCAGCGCACCCACCGCGATCAGGACGGCGGGCCAGCCGAGGTAGCGTCCACCGCCGTAGGCCAGGACCTCCCGCGTCGCCGTCTCCCGCCGGTCGTCGCTCGGGACCACGAGCTGCCAGGGGTCGAGGCGGGCCGACGGCGGATCGGTCACCGGCTGACCGTGGCCCTCGACGGTGACGTAGGTCTGCAGTCCGACCCTCGGCGGGGGCTCCTCGCCGAACGAGGTCGCGAAGCCGCGGGAGATCGGCACCACCAGCGCCAGCGCCAGGCCGGCCGCGAGCAGGTAGGTGCCGAGGAGGCGGGGAGTGTCCCGACCCATCCACGGCGTGATGAGCGAGAGCACCAGCACGCCCAGGGCCAGGAAGAAGCCGTGGTAGAAGCAGGACACCACGGCGCCGACCAGGGCGAGGGCCAGCCAGACGGCCCGCTTCTTGGACGGGCTCCGACGGAGACGAAGCCAGGCGTAGAACCCGAGGGGCAGCCACCAGACCTGCTGCAGCTCGCCCACGCCGACGTGGAGGGTGAACAGGGTGAAGGCGCTGGTCTCGAGCAGCAGCCCGGCCGCGACGGCGCCCCAGGGGCTGTTGGCCAGCTCTCGGCCCATCAGGGCGCCGAAGAACCCGGTCAGGGTCAGGTTGGCCAGGGCCACGAGGTTCGCGGCGGCCACCAGCGGCACACCGCCGAGCAGCACCGCCAGCAGGCCGTTGAGCGGCTCGATGGGGTAGAGCTCCATGCCCGTCGGGTAGTTGATGTAGTCGGTGGCGAAGGGAAACCGTCCTGCCTCCAGGACTTCGGCCCTGATCCACCACAGGGTCCAGAGGTGCTTGAGCGAGTCGCTCTCGGACGAACCGAGCAGCGCTGCGTCGAGTTGGATGGCAGCGGGCCACGTCAGGAGCGCGGCGACGACAGCCGACCCGAGCAGGGCCAGACCGAGGAAGCGGGACGACACGCCCGACCCTTAGCCTGCCATCGGCCCCCGGGCCGTCCGGGGGCGGTGTAAGCTCGTGGTTGGAGTTGCCATGGCTGTCTGGCTTCCACTGATGCTCACCTTCGCCTGCAACGGCGAGGACACCACCGACACCTTCGTCCCCGAGGGCCCCTGGGTCATCGGCCTCCGGCTGGAGCCGCCCAAGGCCACCGAGCGGGACGTCCTCTCCTGCGAGTGGGACGAGCTACAGCAGGCCCAGTCGGTCACCGTGGCCTGGGAGATCGACGGGGTCGTCGTCTCGGGCCTCGAGGACACCACCCTCGACGGCACCTGGTTCGACCGTGGAGATCGCCTCGCCTGCCGGGTGACCCCGGTTGCGGACGGCGCCCAGGAACAGACCTCGAACGTGGTGCGCATCGGCAACGCCAAGCCGATCGTGACGTCGATCACCATCACCCCGGAGGAACCGAACGAGAATTACCTGTTGAGGGCCGAGGTGGTGCTGGAGGATCCGGACCCCAAGGACCAGCTCGACCTCGTGCCGCACTTCCAGTGGTTCGTCCACGAGGTCGGCGCCGACGATCCAGAGCAGCGCGGTGTGGACGAGGACGCCCTGGGCCAGCCCTACTGGGCCAAGGGCGACACGGTCTACGTCGACGTGTGGGGCGACGATGGTCGCGGCGTCGGCCAGACCGTCACCAGCGACGAGATCGTGATCGGCAACGCGGCACCGCATGCGCCGGTGGTGGTCGTCGAGGAGGAGGAGGACGGCTCGCTGCTGACCTGCACCATCGAGGAGGAGTCGGTCGATCTGGACGGGGAGGCGGTCACCTACTCCTTCGCCTGGCGACGCTTCGGCCGGCAGGTCTTCGGGGACGAGTCGACCCTGGAGTGGCCCGACGAGGGGGCCTCCTACACCTGCGTCGCGACCCCCAGCGACGGCGAGGACGACGGGGAGGCCGGGACCGACACGGTCGAGACCGCTGGGGATCCATTGCGCTACCGCTGGCAGTTCCAGGACGCGGGCGGCAAGGCCGCCACCGACCTCGCCGTGATGCCCGACATCGACGGCGACGGGGCCAAGGACCTGCTGGTCGGGACGCCCGCCGGCTCGCTGGGTGCGGTCGAGGGTGGTGGGGCCGTCGTCCTGGGCTCGGCTCGCCTGGCCGGCATCAGCGAGGCCCTGGTGGGGACCGAGTGGATCGTCGCCACCCTCCAGTCCAAGCAAAGCCAGGAGTTCTTCGGCAGCAAGGTGGCCGTCACGCCGGACTTCGACGGCGACGGCATCGTCGAGATCATCCTCGGCGCCCCCAACGCCATCGACGTCGACAGCGAGCGCGGCCTGGTCGCGATCGTGCCCTCCTCGAGCTGGGCTTCGGGCGGGACCTTCACCATGTCCACGAAGCTCGAGCAGGAGGGCATGTGGTGGTACCCGGGCGACTCGTCGAACGCGGAGATGGGGGTCTCCGTGGCGGGGATCGACGTCGACAACGACGGCAAGGGAGACGTGCTCGCCGGTGCCCTGTACCAGCACGACATGGACCGGGGCGTGGTCACCGTCGTCGACGGGGAGAGCCTGACCTCGCGCGGTGGTCCGCTGTTCAACGACGCCGTGCTGATGGAGTTCATGGGGGACGGCGGACAGTTCGGCAAGGCGATGGGCGTGGGCGACTTCGACGGGGACGGCTTCGACGACCTCGCGATCGCGGCCCCGCACGACGACGTGGACACGGGCACCATCTACGTCTTCACCGACCTGCCCGTGCTGGCCCTGGGCACCGACGACGGCCCTCAGGACACGGGGGTGATGCAGCCATCGCCGCAGGCCTCGACCGGCGACGCGTGGGCGGTCCTGAGGGGCGACGAGTCGGGCGACTACCTCGCGGACTCGATGGCGTCGGGAGACGTGGACGGCGACGGTGCCGACGACCTGGTCCTGGGGGCCCGCAACGCCGAGAGCGGAGCCGGCGCGGCCTACCTGTGGGTGACGGGGGTGTCCGGGGATGGAACCGGTGACACCTCGAGCTGGCTCGCCTACCAGATCACCGGAGCCGAGGACGACGCGCTGGGGGCCTCGGTGGCCGTGATCGGCGACCTCGACGGCGGGGGCATCGCCGATGTCCTGGTCGGGGCCCCGGACAACGAGATGACCTACTACCACGGGGGCGCGGCCTACCTTTTCTCCGGCGAGGACTGGGGCGTGTCGGGCAACCTGGGCGCTTCGGACTCGGCGCTGTACCTGGCCGGTGAGCTGGAGAGCGAGCGCACCGGCGCCACCGTGGCCGGCCCCGGCGACATGGACGGCGACGGCCAGGTCGACCTGATCACCGGCATGCCGGGACTCGGCAACCCGGAGGTCGGCGTCGGCGTCGGCGGCGTGAGCCTCTGGGTGGGCTACCCGGACATCTGACAGCGACTCGCAGTCAGTCTCCCCGGGGCACCCTCAGCAGGCGCCAGGCGAAGACCGCCAGGATCACGAGCGCCACCGTGAGCGCGATCTGGCGGAGGTTCTCCACGGTCGACATCGACTCCTGGATGTCCGTCCCGAACCACCAGCCGAGGCCGCCCCAGAGCAGGACCGTGCCGACCGCGGCGGTGCCGTCCAGGGCGAGGAAGCGGCGCAGGGTCATGCCCGAGGCCCCGGAGAAGAAGAAGGCGGGGAAGCGCATGCCCGGGATCTGCCGACAGAGCACGATCGTCCAGTGCCCGAAGCGGTCGTAGAAGCGCACGATGCGGCGCATTCGGCGGTTCCCGAAGAGGCGTCCGAGCGCTCCGGTCGGGTGCAGACCGACCCGGCGACCGAGGGTGAAGGCGATGCAGTCTCCACCGACCACCCCGGCGTAGCCGACGGCGAGCGCCAGCTCCAGCGGCGCCAGGCCGGCCCGGGCGTAGGCGCCGGCGGCGAGCAGGGAGGCCTCTTCGGGGACGGGCAGGCCGAGCGGGGCGAGGATCAACGCCGCGAAGATGGCGAGGAGCCCGTTGTCCAGCAGAAACTCCAAGTCGCGCGCCTCACCCGTGGGGCGGCCGGATGGGCCGCGTCGAGCGGGTCAGCTAACCGAGCCCTGGAGCCTTGACGATACACCCCCTTCGAGGCAGTCAGTCTGTGTGGAGAGAACCTGGACCCTCGTCGGGCCCGAGTCGACGGCGCGACTCGGGCGCAGCCTCGGGGAGGCGGCCCCGGCGGGATCGGTCCTGGCCCTGACGGGCGACCTGGGCGCGGGCAAGACGAGCCTGGCGCAGGGGGTGGGCGCCGGTCTCGGGGTGCAGGGCCCGATCACCAGCCCGACCTTCACCCTGCTGTGGGTCCACGAGAGCGGCCGGCTGCCGCTGGTGCACGCGGACTTCTACCGGCTCGGAGACGAGAGCGAGCTGGTCGAGCTGGGCCTGGAGGAGTGGCTGGGCGAGGTCGGCGTGGCCGTGGTGGAGTGGGCCGAGCGCTTCGAGCAGGCCCTGCCGGCGGACCGCCTCGTCGGCGTGCTCGAGCACCGCGGTCCGGGCGCCCGCAGGCTCGTGCTGCGGGCCACCGGGCCGGCCGCGGCCGCCTGGCTGGCCGCGCTGCCGTGAGTCGGCGTCCCGACTTCCGCCGGCCGGGTCCCCGGGGGTCGGGGGCCCTCGGAGTCCTGGCGGCGGTCGCGCTGTTGGCCGGCGTGCTGCTCGCCCTGCGGGCCTCGCTGTCGTCAGGGGACGACCTCGCCGCCGACCCCCAGCGGACCGCCCCGGTCCAGGTCGTCGGCGAGGTGCCGCGGCCGGGCTGGTACGAGATCTCGGAGCGCACGGTCCACCAGGCCCTGCGAGCGGCCGGCGCCGACCCGGCCGGCACCCCGGACGGCCCGGTGGCGCCCGGCTGGCGGGTGGTCGTCGACGGTGCCGACGTGCGCCTGGAGTCCTCCGGCAAGGAGCTCGTCTTCGGGCTGCCCCTGGACGTCAACCGGGCGAGCGCCCCTGCGCTGGAGGCCCTGCCCGGCGTGGGACCGGTCCTCGCCGCGGCGATCGTGGCCGACCGGGAGAGCCGCGGTCCCTTCCCGGACGTCGAGGCGCTGCAGCGCGTGCCCGGCATCGGTCCGGTGCGCCTGGCCGAGCTGAGGGACTTCGTCACCACGGAGCCGGCCCCACCATGAGCGGGGCCGTGGCCGTCGCCCCGAAGCGCGCCTCCTTCGAGGACTTCTGCGCCGCGGCCGGCGGCGCCGTGACCGTGGGCAACCAGGCCTCGCTCCTGACCTCGGAGGCCGGGCTCTTCAAGCAGCTCTTCCGGCTCGTGGGTGGGGCCACGCGTCGACTCGACGTGCGCTTCTACCGGATCCACGACGACAGGATCGGCCGGCGCTTCGTCGCGGCGCTGATCGCCGCCCGGGAGCGCGGCGTGGTGGTGCGCCTGCTGCTCGACGACTTCGGGGGCCTCGAAGCCGGCGACCTCCCGGACACCCTGAGGCAGGCCGGCTGCCAGGTGCTGATCTTCAACCCGGTGGACGGGGGCCTGGACCCCAAGGGGGTCGTGAGGGACCACGGCAAGCTGGTGGTGGCGGACGGCGAGCGGGCCTGGGTCGCCTCGGCGAACGTGGGCGACGACTACGCCGTGCGCTGGCACGACGCCGGCCTGCTCGTCCAGGGGCCGATCGTGGGCGCGCTGCTGGAGGACTTCGACGAGATCTGGGACGGGGTGTCGGCGGGGGTCATCCCCCTGCGCTCCTCGGTGGCCCTGCCGAGGCCGGCCGTCCCACCGGAGGAGCGCGGCACCCTGCCGATGCGGGTCGTGGCCAATGGCTTCGACGGCTACGCGACCTGGCCCCACGTGCGGGCGATGCTCGCGGCCGCCGGCTCTCGTGTCGTCGTGAGCCACTGCTACCTGACCGACGAGCGGGTCATCGCGCTGCTGATGGCGCGGGCGACGGCCGGTGTGAAGGTGGTCGTGGTGGCGCCGCGGGCCAGCGACGTGCCGCTGGTGGACCTGGTGATGCACAACGACGTGCGGCGGCTGCTCGATGCCGGCGTGCGCTACTACCACTTCGCCGGCATGAGCCACCGCAAGCTGGTCCTGGTCGACGACCGCTGGCTGTTCATCGGCTCGGCGAACCTCGACGCCCTGAGCCTCGACCTCAACCTGGAGGTCGGCGTGGCGGCCTGGGGCTCGACCTTCGGCCGGCTGGCCCTGGCCCGGATCGTGGCCACCGACATCCGCCAGGCGGTGCGCCTGCGCACCACGCCGCTGGCCTGGTGGCGGCGGGTCTTCGCCTGGTTCGCGGAGCGGCTGCGGGACTTCCTCTGACCGCGGCGCTCCGGATAGGGGAGGGGGTGTGATCACCTACCTGGACCACAACGCCACCGCCCCGCCGCGTCCCGAGGTCCTCGAGGCGGCGCTGCCCTACGTGGTGGACCACTGGGCCAACCCGGCCAGCACGCACCAGGCGGCCCGGGCTCCAGCCGCCGCGGTCGAGGAGGCCCGCCGGGCCACGGCGGCCTGGTGCGGGGCCCGGCCGCGCGACGTGACCTTCACCTCGGGGGCGACCGAGGCCAACCACGCCGCCATCCTCGGCGTCCGGCGCCAGGGGCGACCGCGCTGGCTGGTGAGCGCCCTCGAGCACCCCTCGGCGCTGGCGGCGGCCCGGAGGCGCGGCGCCGAGGTGGTGGCGGTCGATGCCCGGGGCCTGCTGGACCTGGTGGCGCTGGAGCGGGCCCTCGGCGAGGACGTGGCCGGCCTGTCGCTGATGGCGGCCAACAACGAGACCGGGGTGCTGGAGCCTCTTGGCGAGGCCCACGCCCTCTGCGAGGCCGCCGGGGCCTGGCTCCACGTGGACGCCGCCCAGCTTCCCGGGCGCCTCGCCGCCCCGGAGCACTGGCACCTGCTCACCGTCTCCGGCCACAAGGCGGGTGGCCTCAAGGGGGGCGGGGCGCTGGTGAGCCGTCCATCGGTCACCTGGGAGCCCCTGCTCGGCGGTGGGGCCCAGGAGCGCGGTCGCCGGGCAGGCACGGTCGACGTGCCGGCCGTGGTGGCCCTCGGGGTGGCGCTGGGCTGGCCGTCGACGGACCTGGTGCGCCACCAGGGGCGGCTGGAGGAGGCCGCCCGGTCCCTGGGCTTCGTGGTCACCGCCGCCTCCGCGGCCCGCCTGCCGAACACCACCCACCTCCGCCTGCCCGGCGTGCCCGGGGAGCTGATCGTGCAGGCCCTGGACCTGGAGGGCGTCTGCGCGAGCACCGGATCAGCCTGTGCCTCGGGCGCCTCGGAGCCCAGCCACGTGCTCGCCGCCATGGGCCTGCCGCCGGACAGCGGCGTCCGGCTCTCCACGGGCTGGTCGACCGTCGACGCCGACATCGACCGGGCGATCGAGGCGCTGGCGGTCGTCGTGCCGGGCTGCCGCCAGGCCCTGGGAGTCGGCCCGTGAAGGTGGTGGTGGCGATGTCCGGCGGGGTGGACTCCTCGGTCGCGGCGGCGCTGCTGGCCGAGCAGGGCCACGAGGTCATCGGCGTGCACATGAAGCTGTACGACGCCGACCCCGACCAGGCCGGTCGCTGCTGTGGCCTCGACGACGCCCTCGACGCGCGGCGTGTCGCCGACACCCTCGGCATCCCCTTCCACGTGATGGACCTGCGGCAGGCCTTCCGTCGTGCGGTCATCGACGACCTGACCCGCAGCTACGTCGCCGGTCGGACCCCGAACCCCTGCATCCAGTGCAACGGGGTGCTCAAGTTCCAGGTGCTGCTGCAGCGGGCCCTGGCGCTGGGTGCCGAGGCCCTGGCGACGGGCCACTATGCCCGCGTCGGTCCGGGGCCGGGCCTCTACACGGCGCGCGACGCCGACAAGGACCAGACCTACTTCCTCTTCCCGCTGTCGGCGGCCGCCCTGGAGCGCACGCTCTTCCCCCTGGGTGGGCTCACCAAGCAGGAGGTCCGCGGGCACGCCCGGAGCCTCGGGCTCGCCACGGCGTCGAAGGCCGAGTCCCAGGAGATCTGTTTTGTGCCCGACGGGGACCACGCGGGTTTTGTCGCCCGGGAGCGCCCGGACCTCGACGGGGCGGGCCCGATCGTCGATCGGGAGGGCACCCTGCTCGGTCGGCACGGCGGCTACTGGCGCTACACGGTGGGGCAGCGCCGGGGCCTGGGGGTGGCGCTGGGCACGCCGGTCTACGTGGAGCGGGTGGAGCCGGAGACCCGCACCGTGGTGGTCGCCGGGGGCGAGCACCTCTGGCACCGCGGCCTGGTCGCGACCGACTGGACCTGGTTCGACCGGCCGGATCCCCAGGAGCCGGTGGAGGCCCGGGTCCGCCACCAGGGCCAGCGGGTCGGGGCCCGTGTGAGCCGAGACGAGCCGACCAGGCTATGTTTTTCGGCTCCCGTCTGGGCGGTCGCCCCCGGACAGGCCGTGGTCGTCTACCGGGGGGAGCGGGTCCTGGGGGGCGGGTGGATTCGGAGCGCAGTGGCGGAGTGAGCACCGACGATCTCGAACGACGGCTGGGCTACAGCTTCGGTGACCCGGAGCTGCTCGCCCTGGCTCTGACCCACCGCTCCTGGAAGGAGGAGCACCAGGGCGGCGACAACGAGCGCCTGGAGTTCTTGGGCGACGCCGTGCTGGAGCTGGTCGTGACCGAGCACCTGGTGCACCGCTTCCCGGAGGCGCCCGAGGGGGCGCTGTCCCGGGTGCGGGCCCGGCTGGTGCGCACGAGCAGCCTCGCCCAGCTCTCGCGTCGCTGGGGGCTCGGCGAGCTCCTGCTGCTGGGGCGCGGCGAGGAGGCCAGCGGTGGCCGGGACAAGGACAGCCTGCTGGCCAACGCCCTGGAGGCCGTGCTCGGTGCGCTCTACCGGGACGGCGGGTTCGAGGTCTGTCGTCGGGCGCTGACCCCGGAGCTGGAGCGCGAGCTGGCCGAGGTCACGGACCCAGCGAGCTTCGGGGTGGACCCCAAGAGTGCGCTGCAGGAGCTGACCATGGCTCTGTGGCGGCTGATCCCCAGGTACCGGGTGCTGGCCACCGAGGGGCCTGCCCACGCCCGCCGCTTCCACGTCGAAGTGAGCGTTGGAGACCGGGTCTCGGCCACCGGGTGGGGTCCCAGCAAGCGGGCCGCGCAGCGTCAGGCCGCCGAGGATGCCCTCGGTCGGGTCCGGGCCGGCGAGGGCGAAGAGTAGGCTCCCGCGCGGCCGCGCCCCGTTATCTTGAGGGGGATGAGCGAGTCCTCCCAGCGCTCCGGCTACGTGGCCATCGTCGGTCGCCCCAACGTCGGCAAGTCGACCTTCCTCAACCGCGTGCTGGGCGAGAAGATCTCGATCACCAGCCGCAAGCCGCAGACCACCCGCAACTCCATCGCCGGCATCTACAACGCCGAGGGTGTGCAGATGGTGCTGGTCGACACGCCGGGCCACCACGAGGCCTGGACGGCGCTGAACAAGATCCTCGTCGCCGCCGCCGAGTCGGCCCTGGCGGAGGTCGACGCGGCGCTCTTCCTGGTCGACCTCGTCCCGGCGGTCAAGCAGGTCCGCAGGGAGGGCCGGGTCCTGTCCAAGGGGGAGGAGATCCTGCTGGACCGCGTCCAGGCGGCCGGGGTCCCGGTGGTGCTGGGGCTGAACAAGGTCGACGCCGTCCCCAAGGAGCTGGTCCTGCCGGTCATCGCCGCCTGGAGCGACGCCGCCCCCGGCGCCTTCGCGGCCGTGGTGCCCTTCTCGGCGCTCCAGGGCGGCGGCACGGGCGACGTCGTGGCCGAGCTGGTGCGGCTGATGCCCGAGCACCCGCCGTTCTTTCCCACCGACCAGGTGGTCGACAGCACCGAGCGCTTCGTGGTGGCGGAGATCATCCGGGAGAAGCTCTTCCACCTGCTGGACCGCGAGCTGCCCTACGCCACCGCCGTCGAGGTGATGCACTTCGACGAGTCGGCGCGGGAGGGGGAGCGGGCCCACGTGACCATCGAGGCCCGGATCCTGGTCCAGCGGGACTCGCAGAAGGGCATCGTGATCGGCAAGGGGGGCCAGATGCTCAAGCGCATCGGGACCCTGGCGCGCAAGGACATCCAGCGGCTCCTGGGGTGCGGTGTGCACCTGCAGCTCCTGGTGCGGGTGGAGCCGCACTGGGCGACGGATCCGCGGCTGTTGAGCCGGTTGGGGTTGAAGGAGTAGCGGGACCGTACGGGGCCATCGAACCGGACCCGCGGGGGTGTAGGGTGGTGGAGTCTCCTGGCGCGCCCACACTCCATCCGGAGGTTCCAGCGTGGCCCACCGTCTCCGCCGGACCCGGTCGCCCCGGGCCACCACCCGACGGATGGGCGGCCTCCTTGGGGCGACAGCGGTGGCGACCCTGTGCACCCTCGCGGGCTGCGGGCCGACGGCAGGCTCCGAGGAGGACCTCGACGCCGACGGCTTCACGGTCGCGATGGGCGACTGCGACGACGGCGACGCCTCGGTCCACCCCGGAGCCCCGGAGTCCTGGTACGACGGCATCGACCAGGACTGCGACGGAGCCCCGGACGACGACCAGGACGGCGACGGGCACCCCTCCCGGCGCGTCCCCGGAGGCACGGACTGCTGGGACGACGACGCCCGCCTCCCGGACCCCTACCGGACCCTCAACGGCTTCACCCCCGAGATCGAGGCCAAGGACGTGTACCCCGGCGCCCCGGAGCGCTGGTACGACGGCGTGGACGCCGACTGCGCCGGCGACGGGGACTTCGACGCCGACGGGGACGGTCACGAGACCGCGGCCTACCCTTCGGACGGCGTCGAGGCCTTCGGGGCCGACTGCCGGGACGCGGACCCCACCGTCTCCCCCGACTCCGACGAGGTCTGCGACGGGCAGGACAATGACTGCGACGGCCGGCTCCCCACGGAGGAGTCCGACGACGACGGGGACGGCTTCGTGGAGTGCGCCGGGGACCCCGGGGGCTGGGACGGTGTCGGCAGCATGGGCTTCGAGGACTGCGACGACGCCGACGCCACCGCGTTCCCGCTGGCGCCCGAGCTGTGTGACGGGCGGGACAACGACTGCGACGGCGAGCCCGACCCGGCGGAGTCCGACCACGACGAGGACGGCTTCGTGGGCTGCGAGGGGGAGGACGGGGGGTGGCGTGGTCCCGAGCCCAAGCGCTTCGGGGACTGCGACGACTTCGACGAGCGGGTGAACCCGGCAGCGGCCGAGGTCTGTGACGGTCAGGACGACGACTGCGACGGCGAGCTGTCGCCCGAGGAGGTGGACGACGACGCCGACGGCTACGTCGACTGCTTCGAGGACAGCGGCGGCTGGGACCACGCCCCGGCGCCCGGCTTCGGCGACTGCGACGACGCCGACCCCGCCGTCTACCCGGGCTCCAGCCCGTGGTGCGGGACCTCCTCGCTGGGGGACGTGGCCCTGACGCTCGCCGGGTCGGGAGGCAAGGGCGCCGCGGGCACGGCCCTGGGGCACGGCGACCTCGACGGGGACGGGCGACCGGAGGTCCTGGTGGGGGATCCCGAGCACGGCTCGGACGGCGGTGCCGTCTTCGCGATCGCGGCCCCCATCGGGGGCGATCGCTCCCTGCAGGACGCCGACGTCGTGCTCAGCGGGTGGGGCAACCAGGGAGCCGGCTTCGCCCTCTCGGGGGGCAGCGACATCGACGGCGACGGCTTCCACGACCTCGTGGTCGGGGCCCCGGAGGCGGACGGCGACGGCAGCGAGGACGGCCTGGTCTTCCTGGTCTGGGGTCCCGTCACCGGCGAAGTCGAGCTGCGGGACGCGGACCTCACGCTGGAGGGACAGTCGAACTACGATCACGCGGGCCATGCCCTCTCCACGGGGGGCGACGTGGACGGGGACGGGCTGCCGGACCTGGTCATCGGGGCCCCCGAGCAGAGCGAGAAGGAGTCCCAGGCCGGCGCCGTCTACGTCGTCAGCCGCCCCTCGTCCCAGGCGCTGTCGCTGTCGTCGGCCGATACCCGCTTCACGGGAGACTCGCCCCACGCCGGTGCCGGCGTGTCGGTCTCTTCGGCCGGAGACGTCGACGGGGATGGTGTCGCCGACGTCTTCCTGGGTGCCGCCGGCGACGTCACCGCGGGGGAGGACGCGGGTGCCGCCTATCTCTTCCTGGGGCCTGCGGAGGGCGAGCGATCCCTGTCGACCGCCGACGCCGCACTCTTCGGCGCCAACGCCGGCGACCGGGCCGGAGGGTCGGTGGCGAGCGCCGGCGATGCCGACGGCGACGGACACGACGACCTGCTCGTGGGCGCCACCGAGGCGCGCCTCGGCGTCCAGGCCCGGGGCGGCGCCTACCTCGTCCACGGGCCCGTCACCGCGGAGCTCTTCCTCGACGACGCCGACGCCGCGCTCCGCGGGGAGCGCGACGGGGACGAGGCGGGACACTCCGTGGCCTTCGTCGGCGACGTCGACGGGGACGGCTTCGAGGACCTGCTCGTGGGTGCGCCGGGGCGTGACTCCGACCACGGCGTCGCCTACCTGGTCTACGGGCCGGTGAGCGGCTCCGTTCTCCTCGCCGAGTCCGGAGCCAGGTTCCAGGGGGCAGCCCCCGAGGACCGCGCGGGCAGCGCGGTGAGCCCCGCCAGCGACGTCGACGGCGACGGTCTGCCCGACCTGCTGGTCGGAGCGCCCGGCCGCGTGGTGGACGGCGAAGAGGTCGGTGGGGCCTCGCTGATCCTGACCGGGGGCGAGTGACCATGGCCTGGGGGGCTCTGGTGGTCGTCGTCCTCGCCGGCACGTCCTGCGCCGGCGAGGAGGGGGCCCAGGACGCAGACGGCGACGGCTGGACCGTCGAGGACGGGGACTGCGACGACGGGGACGAGCGGGTCCACCCCGGCGCCGCCGAGACCTGGTACGACGGCGTCGACCAGGACTGCGACGGCGGGTCCGACCACGACCAGGACGGGGACGGCCGGGACGCGCTGACCTCTGGTGGCACGGACTGCTGGGACGAGCCCTCGTCGACTCCCGAGGGCACCGCGACCCTCAACGGCTTCACGCCCGAGATCGAGGCCAAGGACGTCCATCCCGGTGCCCAGGAGCGCTGGTACGACGGCGTGGACGCCCTGGCCGCCGGCGACGGGGACTTCGACGCCCACCGGGACGGCCACCAGACCCCGGCCTACCCCACCGACGGCTTCGGTGCCTTCGGCGAGGACTGCGACGACGGCGACGCCACGGTGGCGCCCGGGGCCGCCGAGCTCTGCGACGGCCAGGACAACGACTGCGATGGTCACCTCCCGGTTGAGGAGACGGACGGGGACGGCGACGACCACGTGGAGTGCGCCGGGGACCCCGGGGGCTGGGACGGCTTCGGCAGCATGGGCTTCGAGGACTGCGACGACGCCGACGACAGCGTGTACCCGGGCGCGAGGGAGCGGTGCGACGGGCTCGACAACGACTGCGACGCTGTGCTCCCGGCCGAGGAGTCCGACGAGGACGGTGACGGCCACGTGGCCTGCGTCGTGGATCGGTGGGGCTGGGACGGCGACCCCATCGCCGGTGGGTCGGACTGCGACGACGGCGAGTCACGTGCCTACCCCGGCGCCGGGGAGACGTGCGGCGACGGCATCGTGAACGACTGCGGCAGCACGGAGGAGGAGGCGATCGACGCCTGTGCCCTCGCCGGGACGATGTCGCTGGCCGAGGCCGACGGGCGGCTGACGGGCGAGCGCCAAGGGGGAGAGGCGGGCACGGCGGTGGCGCCCGCTGGGGACCTCGACGGGGACGGGTTCGCCGACGTGTTGGTGGGTGCGCCGGAGGAGGGCGAGGGGGTGGCCTACGTGTTCCACGGTCCCCTGGGAGGGGAGGTCCTCACGGGGGACGCGGAGGCCCAGCTCGTGGGGCAGTCCAGCGGGGACCGGGCGGGCCTGGCGGTCGCGGGAGCGGGAGACATCGACCAGGACGGGTGCCCGGACCTGCTCGTCGGGGCGCCGAGGGTCGACGACGCGGCGAGGGGGGCCGGGGCCGCCTACCTGGTCTACGGGCCGGCGAGCGGGGAGCACGCCCTGTCCCGCCGGGGGCTGGGGCTCCACGGCGCGTCGTCCGGGGACGGCGCCGGTGTCTCGGTCGCCGGTGCCGGAGACGTCGACGGTGACGGCTTCGACGACCTCCTCGTCGGCGCCCCCCTGGCCGTGGCCGGCCTGCTGGGGGCGCCCAACCACCAGCGAGGGCCGCGGGGGGGGTGTGGTCGTGGGTGACGGCTTCGACGAGGTCCGGGTGGGCGCCGGCGCGGCCGGTCCGGGCGTGGTGGGGGCGGCCTACCTCGTGCTGGGCCCGGTGGTGGAGGAGCTGTCGCTGGCCGAGGCCGACGCCACGCTGGTGCCGGAGAGCACGGAGGACCGCCTGGGGTGCTCGGTCGCGGGGGCTGGCGAGATCGACGGGGACGGCCACGCGGACCTCTTCGTCGGCGCCCAGGGGTGGAACGGGGGCGGCGAGGACACGGGGAGCGCCTACCTCCTCTACGGTCCGGTGACGGGGGAGATCCGGGCCGAGGAGGCCGACCTCCGGCTGCGGGGCCGGGCGGCTGGAGACCAGGCCGGGACCTCGGTGGCCATGGCGGGTGACGTGGACGGGGACGGCCATGGCGACCTGCTCGTCGGCGCTCCGGGTGAGGCCACCGGCGGCCGCAATTCCGGGGCCGCCTACCTCTACCTCGGCCCGGGCGTCGGCCAGCTCTCCCTGTCGAACGCGGTGGCCAGGTTCGATGGCGACGGCGAGGCCCACGGAGCGGGGCAGGCGGTCGCCTCGGCGGGGGATGTCGACAGCGACGGGCACCACGACCTGCTCGTCGGTGCTCCCGGGGCGGACGATGGACGAGGCTCGGCCTACCTCGTCTACGGCCCCGTCAGCGGCGTGTCGTCGCTGGCCGAGGCCGACCTGGAGCTCACCGGCGAGGCGGGCGATGCCCGCGCCGGCTTCGCCGTCGCGGCGGCCGGAGACGTCGACGACGACGGGTTCGGCGACCTCCTGGTCGGCGCCTACGGAGCCGAGAACGCGGAGGGGCGCTCCCCCGGCGCCGCCTACCTGGTCCTGGGCCGGTCCAGTGGCCCCAACTACTGATCCGCCCCCAGGAAGCCCGTCCGCCGGCGGGCGCGACGCGCCCACCCCCCCCCATCGGGCTAAGAGGCCCCCTCCACCATGTCTCCCCTCCCGATCATCGCCATCGTCGGCCGCCCCAACGTCGGCAAGTCGACCCTCTTCAACCGCCTCGTCGGCGGCCGCGCCGCGATCGTGCACGACCGCCCCGGCATCACCCGCGACCGCCACTACGAGACCACGGATCGCTGGGGCGACCGCGAGGTCCTGTTCATCGACACCGGTGGCCTGGAGCCGGACCCCGACGACGACCTCTTCGCCTCGATGCGCGTCCAGAGCCTCGCCGCCGTCGAGGAGGCCGACGTGGTGCTCTGGCTGGTCGACGCTCGCGCCGGGCTCACGCCGCTGGACCACCAGGTGGCCGAGATCCTGCGCACCTCTCCGACGCCGGTCCTGCTGGTCGCCAACAAGGTCGACCACCAGCGCCTCGAAGCCGACGCCCTGGAGTTCCACGCGGTGGGCATGCACGAGCTGTGGACCATCGCCGCCGAGCACAACCGCGGCGTGACGGACCTGATGGACCGGGCCCTGGAGCTGCTGCCCGAGGAGACGGGCGCCGGAGAGCCCGACCCCGAGGAGACCACCGGCGAGATGCGCATCGCCGTCATCGGCCGGCCGAACATCGGCAAGAGCACCCTGGTCAACCGGATGGTGGGCGAGGAGCGCCACGTGGTGCACGACGCCCCGGGCACCACCATGGACTCCGTCGACAGCCCCTTCGAGGTCGACGGCCGGCGCTACGTGCTGGTGGACACCGCCGGCGTGCGCAAGAAGCGCCGCATCTCCGACCAGGTCGAGGGCTTCGCGGTGTCGAGGGCGATCCGCAGCATCGAGCGCTGCCACGTGTCGCTGCTGATGATCGATGGCACCGAGGGACCGACGGACCAGGACGCGCGGCTCGCGGCGCTCGTCGCCTCGCGGGGCCGGGCCCTGATCCTGCTGATCAACAAGTGGGACCTGGTCAAGCCGGACCCCGAGCGGGGCTCCCGGGACATCGAGGACGAGCTGTGGCGCAAGCTGCCCCACGCCCCCTGGGCGCCGGTGCTCTACATCTCCGCCAAGACCGGCAAGGGCGTGTCGCGGATCCTGGACCTGGTGCACACCGTCTACCGGTGCTTCGACTCCCGCATCTCCACGGCGGAGTGCAACCGCTTCCTCGAAGCCGCCATCGAGGCCCACAGCCCGCCGCAGAAGCACCACCGCCCGGTGCGGCTGAACTACATGACCCAGGTGCGGGTGCGGCCGCCGACGTTCACGGTCTGGTCGAACTCGCCCGACGCCATCCAGCCCGCCTACCAGCGCTACCTGGTGAACCGGCTCCGCGACCTCTACGACCTGACCGGCACCCCGGTCCGCATGCACTTCAAGAGGAAGCGTCGACCCGGGGAGCCCCACGAAGAGGTCCCCTGAGGCATGGGCGACGTCCGGATCCTCGAAGACCACCTGGTCAACCAGATCGCCGCCGGAGAGGTCATCGAGCGGCCGGCCGCGGTGGTGAAGGAGCTGGTGGAGAACGCCCTGGACGCCGGCGCCCGGACCCTGACCGTGCGGCTCAAGGGGGGCGGCCGCCAGCTCGTCCAGGTCCAGGACGACGGGCGCGGCATGGATCGCGACGACGCCCTGATGTGCCTCGAGCGCCACGGCACCTCCAAGATCCGCACGGCCGAAGACCTGGCCGGGGTCGCGACCCTCGGCTTCCGCGGCGAGGCCCTGCCTTCGATCGCCGCGGTGAGTCGCTTCGAGCTGGTGACCCGGCGGGCCGAGGACGAGGTCGGCACCCGCATCGTGCTGCAGGGGGGCAAGCTCGACGCGCCGGAGCCGGCCGCCTGCCCCGCCGGGACGCGGATCGCGGTGCGGCAGCTCTTCTTCAACGTGCCCGCCCGCCGCAAGTTCCTGCGCACCGTGCCCACCGAGCTGGGCCACTGCGTGGAGGCGGTGGTGCGCCAGGTGCTGATCCGGCCCGACGTGGACGTGACGGTGGAGCACGACGGCCGGGTCCTGATCCGGGCGCCGCGGGCCGCGGACCGGCTCGACCGGGCGGCCGACCTGCTGGGCGACCACGGCAAGGCGCTCTTCGAAGCCGACTGGTCCCACGGACCCCTGGCGGTCCGGGCCCTGCTCAGCCCCGTCGGCGTGCACCAGGCGAGCCCGATCCGGGCCCAGTATCTCTACGTCAACGGGCGCTTCGTGACCGACGGCGTGCTGCGGCGGGCGGTGCGGGAGGCCTACCGCCAGGTCGTGCCCAAGGGCCGCTACCCGGTGGTGGTGCTCGGCGTGGGCCTGCCGCCGGACCACGTCGACGTCAACGTGCACCCGACCAAGATCCAGGTCCGCTTCCGCCACGCCCGGGACCTGGAGCGGGCGGTCGCCGAGGGCCTGCGCGAGGCCCTTGAGGGCCAGGGCATCCGCCGGCCCCTGCCCGAGCGCATCTACGAGCTGCCGCCGCTGCCGGCCCTCCCCGAGGACCTGCCGCTCACCGATCCGCCGCCGCGGGAGCCGTCCATGGCGGCCGAAGGCCCGGCCCCGAGCTGGCCCGAGGACCGGACCCCAGAAGGGGTGGCCCAGGTCGCGCCGCCGCGGCCCGAGCCGGCCCTCGACCCCGCGGCCCTGCTGCCGGTGCCTCGTTTTGCGGACCTGCGGATCATCGGCCAGTTCGCGCTCACGTACCTGTTGTGCGAGGGGGGAGGGGAGCTGGTGCTCATCGACCAGCACGCCGCCCACGAGCGCATCCAGCTCCACCGCCTGCGCCAGGACGCCAGCGAGCGCATCGGTGCCGCCCAGCGGCTGCTGACCCCCCAGGTCGTGGAGCTGGCCCGGGGACGGGCCGAGATCCTGGCCGACAACCTGGAGGTGCTGGGGTCGCTAAACCTGGAGGTCGAGGCCTTCGACGCCGGCACCTTCGCCATCCGCGCGGTGCCGCAGGCCCTGGAGAGCGTCGACCTGAAGGCGCTGCTCGTCGACATCGCCGACGACCTCGCCGAAGGGGGCCGGGGCCTCGCCGGACGCGACCTCACCGAGCACATGCTGGCGACCATGGCCTGCCACAACTCCATCCGGGCCCAGCAGGAGCTCAGCCCCTACCTGATGCGGGAGCTGCTCAAGCAGCTCGACCAGGTGGACTTCGAGGTCTGCGCCCACGGCCGCCCCGTGGCCATCCGGGTGTCGGAGGCCGAGCTCGAGAAGCGCTTCCACCGGTCCGGCTGATCTCATGGCCCTGCTGGTGCTCGGAGGACCGACCGCGGCCGGCAAGACCGACGCCGCCATCGCCGTGCAGGAGGCGCACGGGGCGAGGCTGATCAGCGCCGATGCGATGCAGGTCTACCGGGGGCTCGACATCGGCACGGGCAAGCCCGAGCCCGAGGTCCTCGCCCGCCATCCCCACGCCGGCCTCGACCTCCGCGATCCCCACGAGGACTACAGCGCCGCCGACTTCGCCCGCGACGCCGACGCGCTGATCGCCGCCGGCGGTCCGGTGGTGGTCGTCGGGGGCACGGGGCTGTACCTGCGGGCGCTGCTGACCGGCCTGGTGGCGACCCCCGAGCCGGATCCCGCCCTGCGGGCGGAGCTCGAGCAGCTCGAGGACCCCCACGCCGAGCTGACCCGGGTCGACCCGGAGCTCGCCGCTCGCCTCCACCCCAACGACCGGGTGCGCCTGCTCCGAGGACTCGAGGTCTTCCGGAGCAGCGGCCAGCGGCTCTCCGAGCTGCACGCCGCCCACGTCCAGGACGAGCGCCACCCGGCGGTGCGCCTCTGGCTCGACCGGGAGGACCTCGACGCTCGCATCGACGCCCGGGTGCTGGCGATGGTCACCGCCGGGCTGGTCGAGGAGGTCCGGCGGGCCCTCGACTCCGGCGTGGACCGGGACTGCAAGCCGATGCGATCGCTGGGCTATCGCCACTTCGTCGCCCACCTCTGGGGCGGGCTCTCCCTGGACGAGGCCGTGCGCCTCACCCAGCGGGACACCCGCAGGTTCGCCCGCCGCCAGCGGTCGCTGCTGCGGTCCCTCGGGGGCTTCGAGCGCATCGACGCCCGGGACCGCGCCGCGGTCCTGGCCGCCGCGAACCGGGCCTTCGAGGACGCGCCGTGATCGGTCACGAGCTCTCTGGGCTCGCACCGAGTCCCCTCAGTTCGCCGTCCCGACACACCGAGTCCTCTCGAATTGCCGCCCTGGGGTCGTTCCGCGATCGTCGTCAGCTGTAAGCGCTTGGAATTCCGTCCGACCGGGACGCAGGCCGGAGGAGAACAAGGCCTGGGCGGCAATGTGAAGGGACTCGGTGTCGGCGACGAGGAGGGGCCGTTGCTGGCCAGGTTCGCCTTGTCCATCAGCCTGTTAGGGCGACGGCATGGAACTCGTCCTCGACTTCGAGCGACCGCTCATCGAGCTCCAGAAGCGCATCGCGTCGCTGGTGGAGATCCAGGAGTCCGAGGGCACGGACCTCTCCGCGTCGATCTCCCAGCTCCAGAGCCGAGCCGAGCGCCTGCAGCGACAGATCTTCAGCGCCCTGACCCCCTGGCAGCGGACCCAGCTCTCGCGCCACCCACGGCGGCCCTACACCCTGGACTACGTCGAGCGACTGTTCACGGACTTCGTCGAGCTCGAAGGGGACCGGGCCGGCCACGCCGACCGCGCCGTCGTGACGGGCGTGGCCCGGTACAAGGGCCGCGCCGTCACCGTCATCGGCCACCAGAAGGGCCGCAACACCCGGGAGAACCTGGAGCGGAACTTCGGCATGCCGCGCCCGGAGGGCTACCGCAAGGCCCTGCGCATCATGAAGCTCTCCGAGCGCTTCGGCCGGCCGGTCATCACCTTCATCGACACCCCCGGCGCCTACCCGGGCATCGACGCCGAGGCCCGCGGCCAGGCCGAGGCCATCGCCCGCAACATCCTCGAGATGAGCCAGCTCCGGGTGCCGGTGGTCTGCGTCGTCATCGGCGAGGGCGGCTCCGGCGGGGCCCTGGCCGTCGGCGTCGGCAACCGGGTGCTGATGCTGGAGAACAGCATCTACAGCGTCATCTCGCCGGAGGGCTGCGCCGCCATCCTGTGGCGGGATCGGGCCGAGGGCCCGCGGGCGGCCGCCGCGCTGCGCATCACCGCCGAGGACTGCCTCTCCCACGGCATCGCCGACGAGGTCATCACCGAGCCGGCCTGCGGCGCCCACCGGGACCACGAGGTCACCGCGGCCGCCCTGGACGAAGCCCTCGACCGCCACCTGACGGCCCTGCTCGCCCTGGTCCCCGAGGCCCTGGTGCAGGACCGCTACGACCGCTTTCGCCGCCTGGGCGCTGTCGCGCGTTCGTGACCGACACCCTCACCCTCGGACCCGCCGGCCCGCTCAGCGGGCGCCTCCGCATGCCGGGGGACAAGTCGATCTCCCACCGGGCGCTCCTGTTCAACGGGCTCGCTCGCGGCACGGCCCGCATCCGCGGACTGCTGGAGGCGGGGGACGTCCGGAGCACGGCCGCCTGCCTGGAGCAGCTCGGCGTCGAGGTCCGCCGCCAGGGCGACGAAGTCGTGGTCGTGGGCCGCGCGGGCGCCTTCGTCGAGCCTTCGGAGCCCCTGGACTGCGGCAACTCGGGCACGGCGATGCGCCTGCTCGCCGGGGCGGTCGCCGCCCAGGACATGCTGGTGGTGCTCACCGGGGACGCCAGCCTCCGAGAGCGGCCGATGGGACGCATCGCAGCGCCCCTGGGACGCATGGGCGCGAGGCTCGACGGCCGCGAGGGGGGGCGCCTGCCGCCGCTGGTCGTGCGCGGCGGGGGCCTGGAGGCCATCTCCTGGGACAACCCGGTGGCCTCGGCCCAGGTGAAGAGCTGCCTGGTGCTGGCGGCGCTGGGTGCGCAGGGCACCCTCCGCTTCCGGGAGCCCCACACCAGCCGGGACCACAGCGAGCGCATGCTCGGAGCGATGGGCATCGAGCTGGAGCGTGACGGCGACCGGCTGGTCGTGCCCGGCGGCCAGGTCCCCGAGGCGCGGGACGTCGACGTGCCCGGCGACATCTCCTCGGCGGCCTTCTTCCTGGTGGCGGCCAGCATCGTGCCCGGCTCGGACCTCGTCCTGGAGGGGGTCGGCGTGAACCCCACCCGCACCGGCGTGCTCGACGCTCTGGCCGCGATGGGGGCCGACATCACCCTCGAGGATCCGCGGGTGGTCTCCGGAGAGCCCGTGGCGGACCTCCACGTGCGGGCCGCTGAGCTGACCGCGGCCCGCTGGGGCGGCGCCCTGGTGCCGCGGGCCATCGACGAGTTCCCGGTGCTCGCCGTCGCCGCCGCCTGCGCCCAGGGGGAGACCGTCCTGACGGGGGCGAGCGAGCTGCGGGTCAAGGAGTCCGACCGCATCGCCACCACCGTGGCCGGGCTGAGGGCCCTCGGCATCGCCGCCGAGGAGCGCCCGGACGGCTTCGTCGTGGCCGGCGGGGAGCTGACGGGCGGCACCGTCCAGGGCGTCGGGGCCCACCGCATCGGCATGGCCTTCGCCGTGGGCGCCGGGGGGGGGGGGGGGGCGGGGGCCCGCGGGCGCCCTGGTTGGCGCCCACCGCCAGCTGGGAGATGCTGGGGGCCGCGATGGAGGTCAGGTTCTTGAAGAG
>CAZCVP010000108.1:0-26291 GCA_964501915.1 uncultured Enterobacterales bacterium | reverse complement strand
GCCGACTCAGTCCTGGATCCGCCCTCGTCCTCGCCCTCGCCCCCCCCGAGGACAGCGGGGGGCGGGCGGCGATGGGGGAGCCCGGACGACGACACCGGCTGATCGGTCTCGGCGTAGCGGGCCGGTCCTCCTGTCTGATCAGCCCCTGGATCAGCCCTCCTCGGAGGACTTCCTGCGACGACGACGACGACGACGGCGGCGCGACGGGGTCGCCTCGGGCTGGCCGCGCCGGGCTTCGAGCTCTACCTCGAAGGCCTCCACCAGCGCGATCCACTCGCTGGCGTAGCGCCGGACCTGCCAGGCCCGCACGTCGGGGATCCCGGTGAGGGCCGCCTCGCTCCGGGGGCGCCACGACGCGATGTTCTTGAGCTGGGCGTTGGACGCCACCAGGGCCACGGGGACCCCTCGCTCCTCGACGACCTCGGTGCGCCAGCGCTTGAGCCGACTCCAGAGGCGGTCGACCTCCCGACCGCGGTACGGGGCTCGCGGGGTCTCCCGGACCTTGGGACCGGAGACGGGCAGGGGGACCTCGTCGACCGCAGCCTCGGCGATCGCCGCGAGCATGGCCTCCCCGTGGCGGCGGACCATGGTGGACCTCAGGCGCACGTGTCGCCCCAGGTCGTCGGCGCTGGTGGGGCGCCGCTGGGCCAGCAGGATCAGGACCTGGTCCGGGATGACCTTGTAGGGGGGCCTGTCGAGCTCGCGGGCCTGGCCGTCCCGGTAGCGCCACAGGTGCCGCAGCGCGATACGGCTCGACCCATCGAGCCCGGAGATGCGCTTCATGCGCACCCAGCCATCGGGATCGAAGGCGCGCCCGCTCCACTCACGCTGCTCGATGACCCGGAACTCCTCCTGCGCGGCGTCGAGCCGCTCGCCCCGGTCCAGCTTGTGGAGCAGGATCTCCCGCAGGGCGAGCAGGTAGTGGGTGTCGCCGCGCGCATACTCCAGGTGCTCGGCGAGCAGGGGACGCCGGGACCAGTCGTAGCGCTGGTACTTCTTGTCCATCTCGGCGCCGAAGAACTGCCCACACAGATCGGCGAGGCCGACCTTGGGCAGGTCCAGGAGCTGGGCGCTGATCATCGTGTCGAAGAGGTTGCGGACCGCGAAGCCGTAGTCCCGCTGCATGCAGACCACGTCGTAGTCGGCGCCGTGGAAGACCTTCACGATGCCCGGATCGGCGAAGATCGCCCCCAGGGGGGCGAGGTCGCCGATGGCCAGCGGGTCGATGATGTAGTCCCGCTCGCGATCGCTCACCTGGATCAGGCAGACCTTCTCCCGGTAGTGGTGCATGGAGTCGGACTCGGTGTCGACTCCGAGGACCGGCTCGGCGGCGAAGCCCTGGCACGCCTCGGCGAGGGCCTCGGCGTCTTCGATCATCACCAGCGGGGTGTCCAGCATCAACGTCAGCAGCAGGGCACGGTAACGGAGGCCACCGCCCGGATCAACGGGTCGCTGTCTCCGCGTCAGCCCGAGAGGAAGTCCTCGTTGTCGGAGACCTCGTCGCTGACGGACTCGTCGTCGTCCTCCACGGTGTAGGCGACGAGGGTGCCGGCGGCCTGCTCGAGCACCTCGAAGTCCGCCTCGCTCCGCTGCTCGGCGTGGACCCGGAGCCGGGCGATCATCGCGTCGGCCTTGCGGATCTGGAAACCGAGGGCGGCGATGAGCACCTCTCGCCAGACTCGGCCCGCCTCACCGCGCAGCCCGTCGTGCTGGCCGCGGTCCAGCTCGTAGATCCAGGCGTCCTCCCGAGCCACGCAGGAGGCGTTGCGGCGCTTGCCGAGCAGCAGGGCTCCGGTGCCGAACAGGGATCCCATGTGGAGCGAAGCGAGCTGCTCGGCGCGGCCCCGACCCGTGTTGCGCAGCACGTCCACGACGCCCTCGGCGACCAGGTAGACCGCGTCGCCGACGTCTCCCTCCAGGAACAGGGCCCGGCCCTCGGGGACGTGCTTGGGCCGCATCGCCTCCCCGATGGCGGAGACGTGGCGCGCGTCGACCTGGTCCAGGCCCGGGAGGAAGAGCAGGGCCTGGTCCACCGGCGGGGCACCGCCCCCGGCGATCGCCTTGGCCCGCTTCCAGATGGACTTGAAGGCACCTCCGCTCGCAGCCTTGCGCGACGGCGCCTCCTCGGCCCCCGCGGAGAGCCGAGCGATGCGCAGCGCCGTCTCCCCCACCCGCTCGGCCATGCTGCGCAGGGCACAGTCGAGCAGGAAGTCGTAGACGGGCGGACTCTCCTCTCGCAGGGCCAGCAGTGAAGCCGACCCCAGGAGCAACAGGCGCGCGTCGGTCGCGGCGCGGACGGTCGCCGTGCGTGGCTCACCCGGTGTGAAGGCCGTCCCTTCGCCGGCGAGCTGCCCCGCCGGAATGCGCCCGACCTCCTGGCTCCACGTCTCGACCGCCAGCTCACCGGCGACCACCACCGCCAGCTCGTCGGCGTGGGTGCCGTCTCGCCAGAGGACCTCCCCCTCGGACAGCGTCCTGGCGGACCAGTGGCTGGCCGTGCCGCGCAGCGCGGTGAGGTCCAGCTTGCGGAACAGTCGACACGCAGCGAGGTCCTGTTCGATGGTTCCCATCGTCTGTGCCTCCCGAAACCGAGGTTACTCCGTGCCGCCGTGGCGGGCCCGGATCGTACTGAGCACCTGGCTCGGTCCGAAGGCCCTCGGCAGCAGCTCAGCGAGGGGGACCTCGTCGACCCCACCCTCCAGATCCGCGAGCAGCATGACCATGTCGCGGCCGAAGTCGCTGAGGACCTGCCGACAGGCGCCGCAGGGCGAGGCCGGAGGCGAGGTGTCGGTGACCACGGCGCACGCGACCAGCTCGGTGCAGCCCTCGCTCACGGCGCGAAAGACGGCCACCCGCTCAGCGCAGCAGGTGTGGCTGTAGCTGGAGACCTCGACGTTGCAGCCGGGAAAGAGCCGCCCGTCCGCCCCCAGGACCGCGGCGCCCACGCTGAAGCCCGAGTAGGGGGCGTGGGCCGAGTCGCGCGCGGATCGCGCAGCGTCCAGCAGGGCCTTCCGCTGGGCTGCGGTCATCCCCATCGCAGGACCAGGGCTTCGATCAGGCGGGCGAGCCCCTCCCCCGCCCTGGCCGCCGTCTCGGTGACCTCCTCGTGGGTCAGGGGCTCGGTGGCGTGGCCCGCCGCCAGGTTCGAGACCATGTTGATCACGAGCACCGGGACGCCGAGCTGGCAGAGCGCGATGACCTCGGGGACGGTGGACATGCCCACCGTGCTGGCGCCCGCGAGGCCGAGCATCCGGATCTCGGCCGGCGTCTCGTAGCTGGGCCCACGCATGGCCGCGAAGATCCCCTCGCGCAGCTCGATGCCCAGACCCGCGGCGACCTCGATGGCCTCGGCGCGCAGGGCAGGCGTGTAGGCCTCGGACAGGTCCGGGAAGCGCTCCCCGGTCTCCGGCGGTGGGCCCACCAGGGGGTTCATGCCCATCATGTTGATGTGGTCGCTCGCCGCCACCAGGCTGCCGGGGCTCAGGCTGGGGTCCACGGCGCCCACGGCGTTGGTGAGCACCACCCGCTCCACGCCCCAGGCCGCCATGGCGCGCACCGCACGCACGACCTCTTCGGCCTCCCGACCCTCGTAGACGTGGACCCGCCCGGCCAGCATGGCCACCTTGACGCCGTCGAGGCGTCCGACGACCAGGGCACCGGTGTGGCCGGCCACCCCGACAGCGGGCAGCCCGACGTCCGCGAAGGGGATGCGCAAGGGATCCGTGAGGCGATCGACCAAGCCCGACAGGCCGCTGCCGAGCACGATCGCCGTCGAAGGAGGAGCACCGCAGCGCTCGAGAATGAGCTGTCTGGCCAGCTCGAGAGGTGTAGAGGTCAACCCGCTCATCGGGAACGCACGGCCGGAGTCTAACGCGAGCGCCGCCGCCGCCAGAGGGCGAGGGCGAGCAGCCAGCCGGACCCGCCCCAGGAGGACCCCCTCGTGGCACACCCACAGGGCCCGTCCTCGACGGGAACGACCCCCGGCGGCGGGCGCACGCGGTCGTCCTCCTCCTCCGTGTCCGTCGCGGTGTCCCCCAGGCCCGAGTCGGCCGTGTCACCGCTGTCGACGACCACCGGTGGGGGCGCCCCCCCGAGGTCGGCGTTGTCGCCCTCGATCACGTCACTGAAGAAGGTGTCCCCGGCCGGCGCTGCGAACAGGGCGTAGTGGTAGACCACGCCCTGGTCGGTCTCGGGGTCGACGACGCTGAGGGCGGCGCCGGGCACCGGCGCGAGATCCAGGTCGACGATGAGGCCGTCCTCGGCGTGCTCGGGCCAGCCCCCCTGCTTGCGCACCAGGACGGTGGCCTCCAGCGGCTCGATCATCGGCTGGGTCCAGGAGATGCGGACCTCCGGCTCGTCGTCGGTCGCCACGAGGTCTCGCACCCGGTAGTGCCCGACCTCGTCGGCCAGGGTGACGACGCAGAGGTCGTCCAGCGCCCAGCCCCCGAATTCGAGCCCGCCGTCGCTCTGGAGCGTGAAGGAGAACACCAGGGGATCGGGCTCGTCGACGAGCTGCCGGAGGTCGAGGTCGAAAGGGGTCCAGGCGGTGTCGAGGGTGTGCTCGCTGCCGCCTTCGCTGGCGGAGTTGCCCCAGAGCTTCAGTGGATCGCCGCCCGCAGCGACCCAGACCTGGGCCTCGTCGTAGCGCGCGTCCTCCACCGTGAGCCAGCGCTGGGCGCTCAGCAGCAACAGGCGCGGACTGGCCCCATGGAGCGGGACGTCCGTGCTGACGAGGCGCTGCCCGTTGCCCGAGCCGTAGAGTCCCTCGCCCGTCACCGCGGTGCCGACGACGTTGCGGCCAGCCCAGGGGCCGGTGGGGTTCCAGTCCTGCCCCAACGGAGTGTCCACCTCCCACTCCGAGGACCACTCCTCCTGGGGCGGACGGCCGAAGACCCGCGCCTCGCCGACGAAGCCGGCGAAGCCCCGCTCGAAGGTCTCGCACCACAGCGCCTCGCGGTCCCCGACCCAGAACCGCCACAGGCGGGACGCGTCCCCGAAGTGGGTGCTGAAGGCGGTCAGGCCGTCGCCGCTGGCCCAGGACAGGGCGTAGCTGACCTCGGACCCGGGGAGCTGGCGAGGGATCGTGGTGGCGTAGTCCTCGCCGTCCCGGTCGGGCACGACCTCGACGAAGCTGGTGGTCTCCAGGTCCAGGACGTCGCGCGGGAGGTCCACCGTGTAGTGGAGGCGGACGCTGTCGGTGTCCAGCGAGCCACACTCCGGGGTCAGCTCGGTGAGGCTGAAGTCGACCGCGTAGCCGGGCACGAACGAGCCCTGGGCCCCCACCGGCTCGTGGTCGAGGCGCACCAGGCCCAGCGACCCAGGGCCCAGGCCGTGGTGGTTGAGCAGCTCGATGAGCTCGCAGGCGTGGGGGGTGCTGTTGGAGAGGTCCCCGTCGTCGTCGTCGGCCGCGATGACCGCCTCGAAGGCATCGGTCAGGGTGGGACCGTAGGACAGGGCCTCCAGCAGCAGCTCGTCCACCATGCGGGTGCCGTCCTCGGCGCCGTAGGTGTCGATCCACCGCTCGCGGAGGTTCCAGAACATCGACGCCCAGATCAGCCCGTCGGCGTGGGTCTCGTCGCGGACGTCGTCGGGGTAGATGCGGTCGGTGTCGATCTCGCGGATGTAGCTCCCCTCCCCCGTGGCACCCGGGGCCAGGACCGGGTCGTCGAGCAGGGTCGCCGAGACGAAGTCCGAGCTGCCCTCGCTGATGTCGCCGGCGAAGGTGCCCTCCTCGATCACGTAGTGGTGGAAGCCATGGCCCAGCTCGTGGTAGACGACGTCGGCGATGCGGCCGAAGTCCTCGCAGCGGTCCCCGCCCTGGTAGAAGTTGATCGTCCCGTTGGTGTAGAAGGCGTTGCACTCGCCCGGGACCTCCACCGAGGCCGTGACCTGGCGGTCGAGCCACGGGTGGTCGGGGCGCCGGTCGCGCAGCCAGTCCCACGCCACGTGGAAGTGGTGCTGGACGGTGCTGGCCGCCGGGCTGAGGTCCACCTCCCAGTCCAGCAGCTCGTCCTCGATGCCGGTGAGCTCGATCGGGGTCTTGTCCAGCCGCACGAGCAGCGACGGTCCCTCCAGCATCACGTCGTAGGGGGGCGTGCGGCTGTGCAGTCCGTCGTCGTCGGTCAGCTCACGGGCCTCGGCGTCCTGGAGGAAGACCTGCCGCACGGGGACCTGGATCAGCGGGTCGCCGACGGTGCGCTCCTCGGTGGTCAGGTCCAGGTGCATGCGGGTGGTCCAGGCGTGGACCTCGGCGCCGGCGCGGTCCACGAAGCGGACGAGGTCGCCCTGCTCCTGTCGGCGGACCCACGTGTAGCCCAGGGTGTCCGGGTCGTTGGCCGGGAGCAGCTCCTCGCCGGCCTCCGGGTGTCCGGTCTCCTTGGGCAGGTGCAGCGAGGCCATGACCAGGCCGATGCGCCCGCTGCGGACGTGGACCACCACCCCACCCCCGGTGATCGGTGCCCCCAGGTGGTGCTGGGTGAAGACCCAGGTCTCGCGCTCGCCACGGGACCGGACCTCCTCGAGCACGAGGCTGTCGGGCCTGACGGCGCCCAGACGAGCGATGGCGGCCACGAGCTCCAGGGTCACGCTGGCCGGCAGTCCCGGCCCCAGCAGCGCCCGCGGGGTGCCATTGCGCTCGTCCCAGCGCACGTGGTGCGAGCCCCACCGCCGCTGGAAGTCCATCGCCCTCGGCGTGAGACCGAAGCGGAGCTGGGTCTCGGGCGTGCGGGCGAGTCGAGGGGCGTCTTCACCGACCTGGACGGGCGCTTCCACCGGGGCCATGCCCAGCAGGAGACCAAGCGACCAGATAGGAGACAGCACCGGTACCTCCCTGGAGGTGCCTCAAGCTAATGCGAAGACGGAGGGGTCGTGTCCCGTCCTTGTCTGGTCACCGCGGGCGCCACGCGGAACCCCATCGACGCGATGCGCTACCTCGCGGCAACCTCCTCCGGTCGCACGGGTGTGGCCATCGCCGAGGCCCTGGCCCAGGACCACGAGGTCCTGCTCCTGGGCTCCCCGGAGGCCTGCCTGCGGGTCGAGGGCACCTGTGCCACCCAGGTCTTCGGCTCCACCCGGGACCTGATGACCCGCATGGAGGCCTGGATCACTGCCCACACCGGCTCGGTCGTGGTGCACGCCGCGGCCGTCGGCGACTACGAGGCGGACCCCCACCCCGGCAAGCTCCCGTCGGGCCTCGACGAGCTGGTGATCCGCCTGCGCAGGGCGCCCAAGATCGCCGACCACATCAAGACCTGGGACCCCACCTGCACCCTGGTGACCTTCAAGGCCGCCGGACCGAACACCGGCGCCGAGCAGCTCGTCGCCACCTGCCGCAGCCAGCTCCGGCGGACCGGCTCGGAGCTGGTGTTCGGCAACGTGATCGGGTCCCTGGAGACCACCTGCTGCCTGGTCGACGGGCACGGCTCGGCCGCCTTCGAGCGCCGCAAGGACGCCCTGCGACAGCTCGGGGCGCGGCTGCGGGGGTGAGCGCTATCCAGCGATGTCGCAGAGGTCCGGGGAGACCGTCATCTTGGCGGCCGTGACCTCGCGGATCTGGTCGACCGTCACGTCGGCCGGCTTCTCGACGAGCACCAGGCCGTCCTCGCCGACATCGAAGACGCCGTAGTCGGTGATGATCCGGTCCACCACGCCGACACCGGTCAGCGGCAGGGTGCAGCTCTCCAGCATCTTCAGGCCGCCCTTGCGCGTGCAGTGCTCCATGATCACCAGCACGCGCTTGGCGCCAGCGACGAGGTCCATCGCGCCGCCCATGCCCTTGATCATCTTGCCGGGGATCATCCAGTTGGCGAGGTTGCCGCGCTCGTCGACCTGCATCGCGCCGAGGATCGCCAGGTCGATGTGGCCACCGCGGATCATCCCGAAGGAGAACGCGGAGTCGAAGTACGAGGCGCCGGGCAGCTCGGTCACGGTCTGCTTGCCGGCGTTGATCAGGTCGGCGTCTTCTTCGCCCTCGAGCGGGAACTCGCCGTAGCAGAGGATCCCGTTCTCGGAGTGGAAGACCACCTCCATGCCCTCGGGGATGTAGTTGGCCACCCGGGTGGGCAGGCCGATGCCGAGGTTGATGTAGTACCCGTCCCGGAGCTCCTTGGCGGCCCGACGGACGATCCCTTCGCGGTCCAGTGGCATGACGTCTCCTGTCAGGCGCGGGGGCGCACGGTTCGCTGTTCGATGCGCTTCTCGTAGTGCTCGCCCTGGATGATGCGGTGCACGAAGATGCCCGGGGTGTGGATCTGGTCGGGGTGCAGCTCGCCGACCTCGACGAGCTGTTCGACCTCGGCGATGCACACCTTGCCGGCCATGGCGCAGAGAGGGTTGAAATTGCGGGCGGCCTTGCGGAAGACCAGGTTGCCCTGGCGGTCCCCCTTCCAGGCCTTCACCAGCGCGAAGTCGCCCCGGATGCCCGTCTCCAAGAGGTACTTGCGTCCGTTGAACACCCGGACCTCCTTGCCCTCGGCGATCTGGGTGCCGACGCCGGTGGGGGTGTAGAACCCCGCCACGCCGACGCCACCGGCCCGCAGCCGCTCGCCGAGGGTGCCCTGGGGGTTGAACTCCACCTCCAGCTCTCCCTCGAGGAACTGGCGAGCGAACTCGGAGTTCTCGCCGACGTAGGAGGAGACCATCTTCACGATCTGGCGGGTCTGCAGGAGCAGGCCCAGGCCGAAGTCGTCGACCCCGGCGTTGTTCGACACCGCGGTGAGGTCCTTCGTGCCCCGGTCGACCAGGGCGCGGATGAGGTTCTCGGGAATGCCGCAGAGGCCGAAGCCGCCGACGAGGATGGTGCTGCCGTCCTCGATGTCGGCGACGGCGTCCGCTGCGCTCGCGACCAGCTTGTTGATCATGGTTCCGTACCGTGCCTACAGGGTGGCGTTCTCTATGACGACGGAGACGGCCTCGCCGCCGCCGATGCAGATGGCGGCGCAGCCATAGCGCTCGCCGTCCTGGATCAGGGTGTGGACCAGGGTGGCGAGGATCCGGGCACCGGAGCAGCCGATCGGGTGGCCGAGGGCCACCGCACCGCCGTGGGTGTTGACCCTGGCCGGGTCCAGCTCCAGGTCCCGCAGGGCCGCCAGGGCGACCACGGCGAAGGCCTCGTTGATCTCCCAACGGCCCACGTCGTCACGGCCCAGACCGGCGCGCTCCAGGGCGAGCTTCGCCGCCGAGGCCGGAGCGGTGGTGAACCACTCGGGCTCCTGGGCGAAGCTGGCGTGGGCGAGGATCCGCGCCAGGGGCTTCGCGCCGGCGGCGCTGGCGGCGTCGGCCGAGGAGACCACCAGGGCGGCGGCGCCGTCGTTGATCTTCGACGCGTTGGCCGCGGTGATGGTGCCCTCGCGGTCGAAGGCCGGCCGCAGCTTGGGCATCTTCTCCAGCTTCGCGGCGAAGGGCTCTTCGTCCTTGTCGACCAGGATCGGGTCCCGCCGGCGCTGGGGCACCGACACCGGGGTCAGCTCGGCGTCGAACAGCCCGGCGTTCATCGCCGCCTGGGCCCGCTCGTAGGACTCGATCGCGAAGGCGTCCTGCTCCTCGCGGCTGATGCCGTACTCGCGGGCACAGGTCTCGGCGCAGTTGCCCATGTGCTTGTCGCCGTAGGGGTCCCACAGGCCGTCGTGGATCATGCCGTCGGCCAGCTTCACGTCACCCATGCGGAAGCCGCCGCGCGACTTCTTGAGCAGGTGGGGCACGAGCGACATGTTCTCCATGCCGCCGGCGACGACCGTGCTCCACTCGCCGACGCGGATGGCGTTGGTGGCGTCCATGACCGCCCTCAGGCCGGAGCCGCAGACCTTGTGCAGGGTGATGGCGCCGGCGGCCTTGGGGATGCCGCCGTAGATGGCGGCCTGGCGGGCCGGGGCCTGGCCGATGCCGGCCTGGAGCACGTTGCCCATGATCACCTGGTCCACCGAGCCGGCCTCGATGCCGGCACGCTCGACCGCCGCGGCGATCGCGGCGGCGCCGAGCCGTGGGGCGGACACGCTGGACAGGGAACCGAGGAAGCTGCCGATGGGCGTGCGGGCAGCGGACAGGATGACGACGTCGTTCACGCGAACCTCCAACAGGGCCAGGGGTTCAACCCCTATAGGGTCGGAGGCGCCGGATCCATGGGTCAGAAGGGGAGGTAGAGCCCCAGCAGGAAGGGGACCTGGGCCAACACCAGCAGCACCGCCGTGTAGCCGATGATGTCGCGAGCGCGCACTTTCGTGATCGCGAGCAGGGGCAGGGCCCAGAAAGGCTGGAGCATGTTGGTCCACTGATCGCCGTAGGCGAGGGCCATGACCATGCGGGCCGGGTCGACGCCCGCCTCCAGGGCGGCCTCGATGAAGAGCGGTCCCTGGACGGCCCACTGGCCGCCGCCGCTGGGCACGAAGAGGTTCACCAGGCCCGCCATGTAGAAGCCAGCGGCCGGGAGCACCGTCCCTCCGAGCGAGGCCAGCGCCGTGGCCATCTCCGCCAACAGACCGCTGCCAGCGAGCACGCCCATGATGCCGGCGTAGAAGGGGAACTGGAGGATGATGCCGGCGCAGCCGCGGGCCCCGTCGGAGACCGCCTCCACGTAGGAGCGCGTGGAGCCGTGCAGCAGCAGGCCCAGGAAGAGGAAGCCGAGGTTGATCGTGTTCAGGTCCAGCCGAGCCAGCCCCTTGTCGGCGACGATCATCCCGAAGGCCGCCAGGCCCGGCAGGACGATCGCCAGCATCAGCCAGGGCGAGCGCTCGATGCGCTCGGCGGGGGTCGTGACGCCTGGGTCGGTGACGGCCTCGGCCTCGTCGGCGGACAGGTCCGGCGGTCCGATGCGCTCGCTCGCGTCCTTGGGGAGCATCCGGACCAGCACCAGCGGGACCAGCAGCAGCAGGAGCGCGTTGGTGATCAGGTTCGAGACCGAGCCCAGGGTCGACGACAGGGGGATCGCGCCCACCGCCGCCGCGGTCTGGGCGCCGAGGACCTCCGCCAGGTCCGTCGCACCGGTCACCTTGAGCGGTGCCGAGCCCGACAGCCCGCCGTGCCAGACGAGCAGGCCCGTGTACCCGGCCGCCACAACCAGCGGGTAGTGCACCTCGATGCCGCGCTCCCGGGCACGCTGGCCGACCTTGCGGGCCAACAGGGCCCCGGCGATCAGCCCCAGCCCCCAGTTCACCAGGCCCAGCAGCATCGAGGCCACGGCGACGATCGCGATGGCGCCCGCCGGCCCGCGGGTGCGGTCGGCCAGGGCGTGGATCAGCCGGGCCGCGGGCGGGCTCTCGGCGAGGGCGTGCCCGGTCACCAGGATCAGGCACATCTGCATGCCGAAGGTCAACAGACCCCAGAAGCCCTTGCCGCCACCGGTGCCCGCCCAGGCGTCCAGCACGGCCTCCACGTCGCCGCCGACGGTCACCAGGGCGGCGGCGAAGGACACCAGGGTGAGCAGCACCGCCAGCACGAAGGGGTCGGGCACGTAGCGCTGGGCGAAGCGGGCGAAGCCGGCGCCGAGACGTTGGAGCATGCTAGTCCTCGGAGGTGACGAGGGGGCCCGCGGCGAAGCGCTGCTCGGGGCCGGGTCCGACGTAGACCTGGACCGCCCGCAGGGACTCGGCGCCGCCGACCACGACGGCGGAGTGCAGCGCCCCGGCCGGGATGTGGATCGCGTCGCCAGCACCGGCGGAGAAGCTCACGCCGTCGATGACCATCTCGACCCGGCCGGTCTCGACGAACAAGGTCTCGCTGCTGGTCTCGTGGGTGTGCTCCGGCACCGCGGCGCCGGGGGCCAGGGTGAGCACGGAGAGCGCGACGTCGGGGGCTCCACTGGTCTCGTTGACGAGGAGCTGGGCCAGGCCGAGGCCGCCGGCGATGACGTGGGTGGGGGCCTGGTCACCATCGACGACGTGGGCCACACCGACCGGGGCGGGAGCGGGCTCGTCGCGGTCCTTGCGGGCGTGGGCGTCGTCGGCAGCAGCAGCGACGACGGTGAGGGCGAGCAGCACGCCGAGGGCATGGCGCATGGGGCCTCCTGGACACGGAGATGGGGGGTTCGGCCTCGTATCCCGGGAGCGTCGTGCGATGCGGAGGGTGGGTGTGGGTCAGTGACCTCGTCGCGCGAACGCCTCCCGCGTCAGCGCCCGCCCCCACTGGTGCGACGGCCGCTCCAGCACCCGGTAGAGCACCGCCGACAGCACCAGCGACAGGACCAGGCACCCGGTGAACATCACCAGCGCCGTGCCCCACCAGCCAGCCGGCGTCCAGATCTTCAGGCCCAGCCAGGCCCCCGGCAGCAGCAGGGGGAAGTGGACGAGGTAGAGGCTGTAGGAGCGCTGTCCGACCCAGACCAGCAGACGTCCCGGGTGCCAGTGGCCCAGGCACCAGCCGACCAGCAGCGCGTAGCCGAGCCCGTGCAGGGGGTCCCGCGCCGGCCAGGCCCAGGTCCACTCGGCGGCGAGCTGGCCGAGGACCAGGACCGCGAGGGCCACGATCAAGGGCGGCGGTCGGCGCCCGCGGGCCCACCACTCCGCCAGCACCGCCCCGGCGAGGAACTCCGAGGCCCGGGCCTGGGGCCAGGCGAAGAGCGCCGACACGTTCTCGTCCACCCCGATCGGAGAGGCCCCCTGGCCCACCGCCCAGGTCCCCCAGGCGATGGCCACGACCACCGACACCGCCCAGGCCCGGGTCCAGCGGCGCACCCCGGCGACCCGCAGCAGCACGTAGAGGCCGTAGAGCTGGACCTCCACCGGCAGCGACCACATCGGCGGGATGTAGTCGAAGAGCTCCGGGAACAGCAGGTTGTGCAGCATCACCGCGTGCAGCGCGACCGAGCGTCCCGGGTCCAGGGCCACGGCCACGGCGAGGATCGCCCAGTAGAGCGGCAGGATGCGCAGGGCCCGCCGCAGCAGGAAGGGGCCCGCGGGGAAGGGCCGATCCGGGTCCCGCGCCCAGGGCAGGTGGAGACAGAAGCCGCTCACCACGAAGAAGAGGTGGACCCCCGTCGAGCCGGCGTTGAGCAGGCGCCAGGCCCCGGCCACGCCGAAGTCCAGGTCCCCGGGGAGAGGCCGCGGGGCCAGCCACTCGCCGTTGGTGGCGAAGCCTACGTGGAAGGCGACGACGGCCACCGCGGCCAGACCGCGCAGGGCGTCGACGGCGTCCAGGCGGGCGCGGCCAGCGGGGGGATCCACCCCGGGAGTCTACGAGCCGGCCAGGAGCGTGAGGCCTCCCAGCGCGAGCAGGACGTAGACGATCCGCAGGAAGGTGCGCTCCCGGAGGCGGCCGTGGGCCCACTCGCCGAGGGCGATGCCCAGGGCCGTAGCCGGGAGCAGGGCGAGCCAGCGCAGGCCCGCCGTGCCGTCCAGGGCTCCGGCCCAGGCGTAGCCGCCCATCAGCGGCAGGTTCAGCAGCAGCCAGACCGCCGTCAGCGTGGCGCGGAAGGAGGCCTTGTCGGGCAGGACCCGGCTGGCCCACCACACCAGCAGCGGCCCTCCGGAGGCGTAGAGCCCGTGGAAGAAGCCCGAGCCGACCAGGGAGGCGGCCCCGACACCCCCGCCCGGCGGCGGGCGCTCCACCGCCTCGCCGGCGAAGCTCCGCACCCCCTCGGCGAGCGCCAGCACCAGCACGAAGGCCCCGAAGCCGCGGACCAGCAGCGGCCCCGGAGCCAGGGCGAAGACCAGCATGCCCACCGGCAGGCCGAGGCCGGCCAGCGGCAGGATCCGCCGCAGCAGGGCACGACGGTCCACTTCGGGGTGGTGGCGGACCAGGATGACCACCGAGACCACCAGGTTCAGGCCGACCAGCACCGGCAGCAGCTCTTCGAGGGGCAACAGCGGGCTGGCCAGGGTCAGGGCGAGCACGTTGCAGCCGAACCCCAGGGCCGCCTCCGCGGCGTAGGCGAGCAGCACGATGAGCGCCAGGGCGAGCAAGGTGACCGGATCGAGGCTCACTCCTGCCCGGCGACCTCGACCACCACCCGCAGCAGCACCTCCAAGCCCCGGGTGACGTTCTCCACGGTGACGTACTCCCCGTCGCCGTGCATCGTCGCCGCCTCCTCGCCGCTGACCTCGAAGGGCACCAGGCCATAGGCCCGGGCGCCGAGGGGGCGCACCGCGATCGAGTCCGTGTAGCCGACGGAGATCACCGGACCGGCCACGGCGTCGTCCCGACCGGCGGTGACCTGGTGCACGAGGGCGTCGTAGACCTCGTCGCCCTGCCACTCGCTCACGGTCGCGGCCTTGGCCGACAGGACCTCGAAGGTGATCCGAGGGTCGTCCACCAGGGCCTCGATCCGGGCCAGCAGCTCCTCGGGCTCGGTGCCCGGCAGCAGCCGGCAGTCCAGCAGCGCCGACGCCTGCGAAGGCACGACGTTGGGTGCGTTGGCTCCCTCGAGACCGGTGATGTGGACCGTGTCCGTGATGCCGGCCCGGGTCAGGGGCTCGGCCATGAGCTGCCGCGCGACGATGGGACCGGCGAGGGCGGGCCGGGTGAGCACGAAGCGCTCCAGGCCCGAGGCGCCGGCGGAGGCGGTCGCCAGCAGCTCGAAGAGCGCCGGGTGGACCTGGGGCTCCGGGTCCCAGGTCCTCAGCTTCGCCAGGGCCTGGACGAGCACGTCGGGGGCCTCGCCCGGCAGCGGCGTGGAGCCGTGGCCCGGCTCACCGTGGGCGGTCATGCGCAGCCAGAGCACGCCTTTCTCGCCCACCGAGATCGCGAAGACCGTCTGGCCGTCGAAGAGCAGGTCCTCCAGCCCGATGCCGCCCTCGTTGATCACGTGGCCGCAGCCCAGCGCGTCCCAGTGCTCATCGACCAGGAGGCTCATGCCCTGGTTGTCGATCTCCTCGTCGGCGACCGCCAGCAGCACCAGGTCCCGGTCCAGGGGGATGCCGAGGCGCTGGACCTGGACCAGGGTCATCAGCTCCAGGGCACCCATGCCCTTCATGTCGAGGGCCCCGCGGCCCCAGATTCGACCGGCCTCGTCGATGGTGCCGGACAGGGGCCCGCGGCCCTCCGGCCAGCGCTCCGGCTCGGCGGTGGCGACGTCGATGTGGGAGAGCAGGCACAGGGGCGGGGCCTCACCGTTGCCTTCGATCCGGGCCACCAAGGACCCTCGACCGGGCGCGAACTCGTGCACCTCGTAGGCGATGCCCTCGGCCTCCAGCACCCGTCCCAGGAGCTCGGCTCCCAGGGACTCGTTGCCCGGCGGGTTCACCGTGTCGAGCTGGAGGTAGGTCGAGAGCAGCTCGGCGGTCTCCAGGCCCGCCGCCTCCCAGTCCAGGTCGGCGAGCGGGTCGGCCAGGGCCCCGGCGATGGTCAGCCACCAGATCATCGTGCGGCCCCTTAAGACACTCGTCTCGTGCTGCTCGCCCTGCTGGCCTCCTGCACCGTCGACCCGGCCCCCGAGGACCTGGACGGCCTGGTGCACTGGCTCTGGGACCACCACGCCGACGAGGAGGACCCGGGCTTCGAGGAGGCCCTCGACAACCTCTTCGAGGCGCTCGATCCGTTGGACGAGGCGATCACCGGGGACCTCACGGACCTCAGCGGAGAGCAGACCGAGGACTACAGCGAGCAGGACCCGGCGCTGGCCCGGGGGCTGATGCTGGCCAGGCCCTTCGCGTGCACCCTCGAGATCCTGGCCCCGATCCTCTACGCCCTGGACCAGGACACCCAGTACCCCGACGCCTACACCGCCTACGACCGCCGCTATTCCTCCGATCTGTCGATGTTCACGTCAGGAGAGGCGAACCGCATCACCTGGGAGGTCACGGCCTCGGCGGAGCTGATGGCCGTGGCCTACACCGAGGACCTCGTCGGCGGCCTGCGCCGAGTCCCGGAGGAGCAGGGCGGGCCGGCGTTGGTGGCCTGGACCTGGATCCCCGAGCCGGCGGTCTTCGAGGACGACAGCCGCTCCTGGAGCCAGGACTACCAGGTCGAGGCCTGGATCGAGCCCCAGCCCGGCACGCTGTGGCACCTCTACGGCTTCTGGCGTCAGCTCGACCTGGGGGGCCTGGACATGGACAACGACGGGGTGGCGAGCACCACCCTGGACGGCATGGCCGACTGGGACGACCAGACCGAGGCCCTCTGCGCGGCGGCCCGGTAGCTCAGTAGGCCACCTGGAGCTGGAGCCGGGCCTGGGTGACGCCGGAGGACCAGCCATCGGTGCCCCAGGTCCGGAAGACGTCGGCCTGGGCCTTGAGGCTGTGGCCGGCGAGGTACCAGCTCGCGCCGGCCGCGAGCTCGTTGGCTTCGTCGAGGCTGGTGTCGCCCGTGCCGCGCACGAGCGAGGCCCGACCGGAGAATCCCACGTCCTGGCCCGGCAGCAGGTAGCCGACCTGGCCCAGCCAGCCCCAGCCGTTGCGGGGGGCGTCGACCACGTAGGTCCCGTCGTCCTGCAGCTCGACGCCGGGGTTGCGGGTCCCTTGGCGCCAGTTGAGCTGGGTGAGCAGGGTCAGTCCGCGCAGCTTGAAGACCACGTCGCCGGTGGCGTTCCAGGTGTCGGTGGTGCCGCCGTCGGCCGGGGTGCTGCCCTTGATGCCCTCGTCACGCTTGGCTTCGTCGAGGAAGGCGACCGCGGCCCCGAGGGCGAGGCGGGGGTCGGCGGAGCGGGCGAAGTCCGCCTGCTTGGTGTCCTCGAACCGGCCCAGGGGCGAGACCTCGACGCGGGCGACGTAGAGGAAGCCCCAGTCGCTGGCGGTGTTGGTGTTGCGCCCCTCGCCGGCGAACACCCCCGCGTGGTAGCGCGCCTTGCCGTCCCAGAGCTCGGAGGCGTGCACGTCGAAGCCGAGGTCGCGGTCGAGGGTGAACTCCCCGTGCGTCAGCGAGCGGTCGACGAGGCTCAGGGCTGAGGAGGAGATGAGGTGCTCGCGGTTGTAGGGCACCTTGTACTGGCCGAGGCGCACGTTGGCGGCGTCGAAGCGCCTGAAGTCGACCAGCCAGTCCATCACGGGACTGGTGGTGACCGTGCCGTCCTTGGTGCCCAGGTCCTTGGGGGACACCCCGAGCTGCACCTTGTAGGCGATGTCCTCGTTCACGAGGTGACCGCTCCAGGTCACCCGGGCGCGGTGCAGGGCGAAGGTCGGGACCGGTCCGTCGTCGCTGCCACTCAGCGTGAGGCGGAGCTGGCCGCGGAGGTGGGTGTTGAGAGCCCAGTTGCCGTCGGCGCTGGTGATCTTCAGCCCCTTGCCGGCCTTGAAGTGGGCGTCGTGGACGGGGGCGGGCTCGGGCTCGGGCCGTACGGTCACCTAAAATCGCGAGGGGCCTTCGCCCGCTTCCGGGCTGGCGCCCTCCAGGTCGGGAGCAGGGGCCGGCTCGGGCTCGGGCTCGGGCTCGGGCTCGGGGGCGGGATCGGGCTCGGGGGCGGGCTCGGGCTCAGGGGCCTCCTCCGCCGGGGCCTCCTGCTCGGTGGCGTCCGGGGTCTCGTCGGCGGGAACGGGCTCTTGGGCGTAGACCCCCAGGACAAGGGACAGCATGAGCGAGGTCAACTTCTTCCACTCCCTGAGCAAGCGCGAACAGCCGCCTAACCACCCCGAACGCTGTGGTCGGTTGACCCCCAGGGCCGGGATCGGACAGGAGAGAGCATGTACAGGATGCTCGCCGGGGCGGCGCTGGCGGACTAGTCGGGCCTCCTCCGGTGTCCAAAGTCCCGTGGAGAGGCACCACCTCCAGGTCTCCGTGGCGCTGACGTTGATCGTCGCCGTGCTCTGCCTGATCTCCGCCACCCCCACCGCCGAGGCCCGCCTCGCCGCGGCACCGCCGCTGCTGAGCGAGGGCAACCGGGGCGATGACGTGCTCGCCCTGCAGCACCTGCTGCTGGCCCAGGGCCAGGAGGTCTCGGTGGACGGGGTCTACGGGCCCCAGACCGGCGCGGCGGTGAGGGGGGTCCAGTCCCGGGCCGGCCTGCGGGCCGACGGCGTGGTCGGCGGCTCGACCTGGGAGGCCCTGCTGGAGAACCTCGAGGTCGGCGCCAGGGGCGAGCCCGTGAGGGCGCTGCAGGCGCAGCTCGTGTCCAAGCGGCGCACCCCGATGGAGGTCGACGGCCACTACGGCCCCGCCACCCAGCGGGCGGTGCGGAGCTTCCAGGCCCACGCCCAGCTCAGCAAGGACGGCGTCGCCGGCGCCGGCACCTGGTCCAACCTGCTCGGTCACTTCGTTCAGGTGCCACAGGACGACACCCTGTGCGCCTATGGCGACGGCCGCTCCAAGAGCTACGAGATGTGGGGCACCTCCAACGCTGTCGGCCAGCTCCAGGCCGCGGCCGCGAGCTGGAAGGGAGCCGGTGGCCGGGGCCGGGTCGCCGTGGGCGATCTCAGCCGGGAACACGGCGGCGACATCGCCAACCACTCGACCCACGAGGTCGGCCTGGACGTCGACGTCCGCCCCTTCCGCAAGGACGGGCGTCAGTGCAGCGAGAAGACCTGGTGGTCCTGGTCCACCTACGACCGGGCGGCCACCCGCCGCTTCGTGCGAGCGGTGCGCGCCCGGGCGCCGGACCACGTGAAGCTGATCTACTTCAACGACCCGGCGCTGATCCGCGAGGGCCTCACCGAGCGGGCCTCGGGCCACGACAACCACCTGCACATCCGCTACTGCGAGCCCCGCCACAAGGACCGCGACTACCGCTGCGACTGACAGCGGCGCTCAGTAGAGGTGCTCGAACATCAGGTAGAAGCCCACGTAGGGCTCCAGGATGACCGTCCCGTTCGGCCCCTCCACCGGATCGGGGCCGATGGCGAGGTCGATGCGACCGACGAAGTCCTCGTCCCAGGTGGGCCGTAGACCCAGGCCGATGCTGGGATGGACCGGCAGCGCCGGCAGCCGGGGCCCCGTGCCCTCGTCGCCCCAGACCACGCCCAGGTCGACGAAGGGGGTGACCTGCCACAGCAGGGGCTTGCCGAGCGCCCCGTGGGTGATCGTGTCGATCCGGGCCTCGACGTTCAGCAGGGCCTTGGCGGGGGCGTGGAAGCGTCCGAAGGGCAGGCCGCGGAGGGTGGCGGCGCCACCGTAGCCGGCGATCGGGTCGAGCCCGCCCCAGTGGACCATCTCGTAGAAGGGGACCTGGCCGAAGAGCCAGTCCACCATCAGCCGCGTCGCCACGACGCCTCGATCGCCCACGGCCTGGAACCAGCGCAGGGCGCCGAAGACGCCGACATAGGCGCCAGCACCACCGGGCATCGGCGGCGCCGCCCGCAGGGAGAGCTCGGCGAGGGTGCCCTCGCGAGGGGAGACCTCGGGCTGCCGGGTGTCGCGCAGCACGCCGAGGGTGAGCAGCGGCGTCCAGCCCCCGTCCATGCCATAGGGCTGCTGCTCCTCCAGCAGGCTGCCGGGCCAGGTCCGGACCTGGGTCCAGCGCAGGTCCGCGGCGCCGTAGGCCAGCCAGGGCCCCTCGAGCCGAGCCCGCAACACGAGGTGCGAGAAGGGCTGGATCAGGCTGTAGCGGTAGCGCTTGCGACGCGGGTCGTCGGCGTCGAAGTCGTAGGCATAGGCCGACTCGCGCAGGGTCCCGGGGCCGATGCCCCAGTAGCCGTCGTTCATCCAGGCCCGGAAGGCGAAGTGGGCCGTGAAGCGCAGCCGGTCCTGGGGACCGAAGCCCACCCGGTCCAGGCGGATGCGGTGGTGGTGGTAGCCCCGCAAGGACCAGTAGGCCTGGAGCACCAGGCCCGTCTTGTAGGGCTCGTGGCCCTCCTCCTCGAAGTTCAGATCGACCCGACCGCCGAAGCCGAGGCCGTCGTCGGTGTCGAAGGCGACGTTGGGGATCGCGTACCCGCGGACCCTCCGCGAGCTCTCCTCGTCGACCTCCTCGGCCCCCACCAGGGCGGCGAGGAGGAACCAGGGCAGCCACACCTAGCTGATGAAGCCGTTCGCCTGGAGGTAGTCGAGGACCTGCCGGGCGGACTCGTCCACCGTCTTGTTGTCGGTGAGCACGGTCAGCTCCGGGTTCAGCGGCGCCTCGTAGGGGGCGGAGATGCCGGTGAAGTTCGGGATGACGCCGCTGCGAGCCTTCTTGTAGAGGCCCTTGGGGTCGCGGGCTTCGCAGACCTCGAGGGGGGCGTCGATGATCGCCTCGATGAAGCGACCCTCGGGCATGATCTCGCGCACGGCGTCGCGGTCCTTGCGGTAGGGCGAGATGAACGCGGTCACGGTGATGGTGGCGCTGTCGGCGAAGAGCTTGGCGACCTCGCCGATGCGGCGGATGTTCTCGGTCCGGTCCTCGGGGGAGAAGCCGAGGTCCTTGTTGAGGCCGAAGCGCACGTTGTCGCCATCGAGCACATAGGCCTGGTGGCCGGCCTTGAGCAGGAGCTGCTCGACGCGGCGGGCGACGGTGCTCTTGCCGGATCCGCTGAGTCCCGTGCACCAGACGATGCAGCCCTTCTGGCCCCGGATCAGCTCACGCTCCTCGCGGGTCACTTCAGCACCGTGGAAGGTGATGTTCTCGGACTTGGGTGCGGTCATGACGGCTCCTGGAGTGAGGGGGCGCCCGTCTAACGCGGATCGGCCCGCCGTCAACGTCTGCGGTCAGGGAGTGGCCCCCTTCGGGGGGTCCGGCAGGTCCACCGACCCGGCCGGATAGAGTGCCCGTGCGTCGCCATCGACGACCTCCAGGACGCCCAGGTGGGCCCCGTAGTGATCGGCGATCCCGATGTCGACGCCGATCAGCCGGCCGCCGCAGCGCACGGCGAGCTGGCCGCTGCGCTGGGTCGTGTGGCCGACGACCATGCGCTCGGCCCCCAGGGCGGCGAGCGCCTCGTCCAGGGTGGCGCAGGCCTCGACCTCGGGGTCCAGGAGGTAGCCCCGGTACCAGATCGGCGACTGCTGGCCGAGGGCCGAAGGGGGCACCTGGCCGGCGACCACGCCCGCTGCCATGGCGTTGAGGTCGTCGATGCCCATGGCCGCGTAGGTGGGCGCGATGCCCCCGTGGCAGAAGACGATGTCGTCCTCGATCGCCACGACGCCGAGCGTGCGCAGGCGCTGGCCGAGGGCCCCCTCGGAGGAGAAGGCCGCGGCCCGGGCCTCGGCCGTGCCGAACTTCGCCGTGTCCCCCGGGTGCACGTAGCGCAGGTCCCCCATGAGGTTCATCACCTCGTGGTTCCCGAGCAGGGCCACGACCTCGCCTCCGGCCTCGGCGGCCTCCCGCTCCAGCACCGCCAGCAGCTCGATGAGCTCGCGGGAGTCGGGCCCGCGATCCGTCACGTCGCCGGTCTGGACCAGGGTGGTCGTGCCGCCGGACCAGTGGCCCTCGGTGTCGACGACCCCCGCGAGCTGGAGCACCGCCAGGGCGTTGTCGAGGTCGCCGTGCAGGTCCCCCACGGCGACGAGGCGGCCGGCGGACGCGGGGGCGAGCAGGAGAAGGGTCAGCACCTCCGGCTCATATCCCAGCTGGATAGCATCCAGACATCTTCCCTCCGCGGTCCGTGCCACCCTGGGGCCAGGATGCTCCCCCTCCTGCTGATCCTCGCCTGTACCGACGATCCGGACCCGCCGGTGGAGGACCCGCAGCTCGGGACCGACTCCAGCGACAGCGGAGTGGAGACCGGCTTCGACACCTCGACGACCGGCGACGACAGCGCGGACAGCGGCGACAGCGAGACCGGGGACAGCGGCACCGTGGACACGGAGCCCCCGGCCTGGTGCCCCTCCTACGCCGAGGGCGAAGAGCTCGGGGTGGTCGAAGACCCGGACATCAAGGAGGCCTCCGGCATCGTGGAGAGCCGCCGCACGCCCGGGGTCTACTGGGTCCACAACGACTCGGGGGACACGGAGCGCTTCTGGGCCCTGTCGGCGACGGGCGCGACCCTGGGCACCTGGACGATCGACGGCAAGAAGCCTCGGGATCTCGAGGACCTCGCCCTCGGCTACGGCCCCGACGGGGAGCCCGACTGGCTCTACCTCGGAGACGTGGGGGACAACGCCGAGTCCAGGGACGAGATCCGGATCCTCCGCTTCGAAGAGCCGATCGTGGACCCCCACGCCACGGAGCCCGTGGTGGCCATCGTGGAGCCGGACGTCATCGAGCTGACCTACCCCGACGACGTGGCCCGGAACTCGGAGTCGATCCTGATCGACCCGCTGAACGGCGACCTCTACGTGATCGTCAAGGACATCACCGGGATCAGTGGCGTCTACCGGGTGGTGGCACCCTTCGGGGGCGAGCTGCCGATCCGCATGGAGGAGGTCGCCTCGCTGCTCTTCGGCGAGGCGCCGCTCTACGGGTCCGCCCTGACCACCGGCTCGGACGCCAGCGCCGACGGGCGCTGGATCCTGATCCGGACCTACTCCTCGCTCTACCTCTGGCGCCGAGACCTGGAGCGACCGCTCTACACGGCCTTCGAGGAGCCTCCCTGCCCGGTGCCGGTGGCGTCGGAGCCCCAGGGGGAGGCCGTCGGCTTCGCCGCCAACGGGCGCGACTACCTGACCGTGAGCGAGCGCTCGGAGCAGCCGCTCTACGTCTACCGACGACTCGAAGCGGGGGACACGGGCGCTCCCTGAGCGGGTTGGACAGCTTCTGACCGGGGTGCGCCCGGAGATGGGCTACAGTAGAACTACTGAACACCCGTACAGGTAAGGCATGTCCTCTGCGGTCGACATCTCCCCGGGCGGGACCCGCGCCGCCACCGCTGCGGTCGCTCCCGAGCGCACGACGAGGCCCCAGCGCCTCCTGGTGGCCTGGCTCCCCGCCTTTCGCCTGGAGCGCTGCGGCTGGGAGGCCCGGGACAAGGTGGCCCTGGTCGCCCCGGAGAAGAACGCGATGCGGGTCCAGGCCCTCACCCCGGGGGCGAGCAAGCTCGGCATCCGCCGTGGCATGGGCGCCGCAGAGGCCCGTGCCCTGGTTCCCGAGATCGCCTTCGAGGTCTTCGAGGAGCGGGAGCCGGCCGACGAGGTCGAGGACCTCACGGAGCTCAGTCGGCTGCTGCGGGTGCTCTCCCCGAGGGTCTGGCCGCTGACCGACCACCGCGACGCCATCGCCGTGGACCTGAGCGACACCCTCGAGCTGCTGGGGGGCGAGGCCGCCTGCCTGGACCGCGTCGTGCACGTCCTGGGAGACGTGGGACATCGGAGCCGCGTGGTGATCGTCGACGGCGACCGGGTGGGTGCCGATCGAGCGGCCCGCGCCCTCGCCTGCCACCACGACCGCCACCAGGTCATCGAGCCGGGGGGACTGGCTCCAGCCCTGTCGGTCCTGCCGATCGAGACCCTGCGGCCCACCCTGCGCCTCGAGGAGGGCCTGCGAGCCGTCGGGGTGCGCACCCTGGGGCAGCTCGCCCGGCTCTCGGGAGCCTCCGTCGCCTGCCGCTATGGCTCCGAGGGGCTGGAGCTGCTGCAGCTCGCCCGTGCGGACCCGAGCCGGGCCCTCTCCGACACCTTCGAGCCCTCGGAGCGGGAGGCCACTGACGGTCCCTCGGCCCGGGTGCAGCTACCGGCTCCGGCCGTGTGTACCGACGCGGTCCACGCGGTCCTGGACCGACTCCTGGAGCGTCTCTGCCTGGCGCTGCAGGCCACCGAGCAGGCGGCCGTCCGCATCCAGCTTCGGCTGGTGCTCGAAGACGCCGCCGACGTGCTGCTGTCCATCCGCCTGGGGCGACCGCGCCGGGACCCAGCCACGCTGGGCACCCTCGTGCGGCGCCGCCTGGAGGACCTGCGCATGGAGGCTCCGGTGGTCGAAGTCGGCCTGGAGATCCTGGAGAGCTGCCCCTACCACGGTCGCCAGCACGGGCTGCTCGACCGCTCCGAGGCGCTCGAACCCCTGGACGAGCTGCTGGCGCGGCTGGAGGACGCTCTGGGCGAGCAGAGCCTGTTGCGAGCGGTCGAGGCCGACGTCCACCGCCCCGAGGCGGGCTGGGAGGCCGCCACCTTCACCGTCCACGGACCCTCTGAGCTGCTCTCGGGAGGTCGCCCCGTGCGGCTCGCCACCTCGGCGCGTCCGGCGCTGATGCTGCCCGACCCGCGTCCCGTGCGGGTCCAGCTCGACCCGCGAAGCCAGCCGGAGGCCGTGGAGGTCGAGGGGCGCTGGCGCCGGACCTGGAGCACCGAAGGCCCGGAGCGGCTCGCCGGCGAGTGGTGGACCTCGGACCCCTTCGAGCGCGACTACTACCGGGTGGCCCTCGCCGACGGACGACAGCCCTGGATCTTCCTCGATCGGGAGACCGGGGACTGGTGGCTGCACGGCTGGTTCTGAGCTCGCCCCGTCGTGGTAGACCCCCGGGGTGATGCGCACCCCCGAGCTCAAGCTCCGCCGAGCCTGGGCCGAGCTCCGCTTCCACGCCTACGCCCTCCGGGTGCTGCTCCGTCCCGTGATCGGCCTGGCCGTGGTCTGGGTGCTGGGCGCCTTGGCCCACCACTTCTTCGGCGCTGCGCCGGGCGCAGCCCTCCCGACCTGGAGCGAAGCCTTCTTCGTCTCCTACAACCTGCTCTTCCTCGAGCACATCGCACCGCTGCCCGCCCACCCGGCCGGGGTCGCGATCCAGTACCTCCAGCCCCTCTTCGGCGTCTTCCTCCTCGCCGAGGGGGTCATCAAGCTGGGCCTCACCGTCTTCCGCAAGGAGGACCACCAGGAGACATGGATGGAGATCCTCGCCACCTCGACCCGCGACCACATCCTGTTGTGTGGTCTCGGCAGCGTCGGCTTCCGGGTCCTCGAGGAGCTCGCCGGGCTCGGCGAGCAGGTCTTCGCGATCGAGACCGACCCCGACGGACCCTTCGTCGAGCGGGCCCGCCAGGCCGGCGCCCACGTCTACATCGGTGACGCCCGCAGCGAGAACGCCCTGGAGACCCTCCACATCGCCGGCGCCAAGGCGGTCATCGTCTGCACCGACGACGACCTGGCGAACCTGGAGGTGGCGATGGACGTGCGGGAGGCCCGCAAGGACGTGCCGATCGTGCTGCGGCTCTTCGACCAGCGCCTGGCCCGCAAGGTCCAGGCCAGCCTGGGCTTCCAGGTCACGGTGTCCACCTCGCAGCTCGCGGCCCCACTCTTCGCGGCGGCCGCCCTGGACCCCGCCGTCGTCGGCGCGCATCGGCTCGGAGAGCAGGTGCTGGTGGTGCTCCGCGGTGAGCTCGGCGAAGGGTCCCCCATCGTCGGAGCCCGCATCAGCGAGCTGGTCGGCGCCCACCGCCTCACCGTGGTGGCCCACCGCAGCGGCGAAGAGCCCTGGCAGCCCCAGCCCTCCGCCGCCATCAAGCTCACCGCCGGTGACACGGTGGAGGTGATGTTCCCCCGAGAGCGCCTGGAAGAGGTGAAGGCGCTCTTCGCCGCGCAGGGCGTGTAGGACCGTGCTGACCCTGGACCGTCAGGGACGGTGAGGTGCGCACGCCGGAGCGGTGGATGAGCGACTGACCCGTCGGAGCGGCAGGGTGGCGAGCAGGACCAGCAGCCAGGTGCCTCCGGGCGCCGACGCGGCCGAGCAGGCCAGCGGCGAGGTGTCCTCCTCCATGCAGTCCGGGTCGATGGCCAGGCAGTCCTCGTCGCAGACGCCGTCTCCGTAGCGGTCGGAGGCGTGGCAGAGGTCGAGGCTGCCGTGCACGTCGAGCACCTGCTCCAGGATCCAGGGCGTCGCCACGTCGACCCGGGTCGACCCGGCGCGGGAGGTGCAGCCCGAGTCGCCCCAGGAGTGCACGCCCACGACGACGGGCGGACCGTCGTCGGGCACCAGGAGCTGGGGGCCACCGCTGTCGCCGCTGCAGATGTTGGAGTCGCCGGCCGAGGTGTCCATCCGGGCCAGCAGGAACATCTCGTCCAGCTCGTCGACCGTGAGCACGGCAGAGTGCTTCACCCCGGACCCGCCGGACTCGGTGCGACCATAGCCGACACTGAGGACCTCCGTGCCCTCGAAGGTCTCGTCGAGGGGCTCGGTGAGGAAGCGCAGCGGTGCGATGGGGGACGGCTCGGTGAGCAGGAAGACCGAGATGTCGTAGGCGCCGAGGTCACTGTCGCCGACCGGCGAGCTCTCCAGGGGGCGATAGTCCGGGTGGATGCGGTGGTCGTCGAAGGAGAGCTGGTGCTCGGGCTCGCCGACCCAGGTGCCGACGTAGGCCGAGCCGAGGGCGACGATGGTCTCGACCGGGATGCCGTCGCCGCAGTGGCCGGCGCTGAGCACGAGGCGCGGCGTGATGATCGTGCCGGTGCAGGCCGAGTAGGCGTGCTCGCCGGCGCCAGCGCCCAGGGAGACCACCGCGGGCCAGCCGGGCTCCTCCTCCCCGTTGATGATCTTCGGGTTCGCGGCGGTCGCGAGCGCCAGGGTCGTGAGCCACATCGGGGGGGTGACTAACACCGAGGCGGGGTGGGAAACGTGCCGGAGACCGCCCCGCGTGACCACATGGGGCTAGACGGGGGCCCC
>CAZCVP010000107.1:0-26370 GCA_964501915.1 uncultured Enterobacterales bacterium | reverse complement strand
CCCGCCTTGCGGCCCAGCCAGCCCGCCTCGACGTACTTGCGCAGCAGCGGGCAGGGCCGGTACTTGCTGTCGCCTCCGAGGCCGCCGTGGAGCACCTCCATGATCGCCAGGCAGGTGTCCAGGCCGATGAAGTCCGCCAGGGTCAGCGGTCCCATCGGCACGTTGGTGCCGAGCTTCATGGCGACGTCGATGTCCTCGACGGTGCCGATGCCTTCGTAGATCGCGTAGGCCGCCTCGTTGATGTAGGGCATGAGCACGCGGTTCACGATGAAGCCGGGCATGTCCCGCGCCTCGACCGTGGTCTTGCCCATCTTCTGGGCCGCCGCCTCGACGGCTGCGAAGGTCTGGTCCGAGGTGGCCAGACCGCGGATCAGCTCCACCAGCTTCATGACCGGGACCGGGTTCATGAAGTGCATGCCCACGACCTTGTCGGGACGGTCGGTGTGGGCGGCGATGGCCGTGATCGAGATCGAGGAGGTGTTGGTGGCCAGCAGGGTCTCCGACGGTGTGGCCTGGGCGAGCTGCTCGAAGAGCCGGTACTTCAGGTCCACGTTCTCGGTGGCGGCCTCGATGACGAGCTGGGAGCCCTCGTGGATGCTCAGCTCGGTGCCCATGCGGATGCGTGCCACCGCCTCCCGGGCCTCGTCTTCGGTGATCTTCTCCTTCCTGATCATGCGCCCCAGGTTCTTCTGGACCGCGCCCAGCGCCCGCTCTAGAGCGGCCGAGGAGATGTCGGTGAGGGTGACGTCGTAGCCGGCGAGAGCCGCCACATGAGCGATGCCGTTGCCCATCTGACCGGCCCCGACGACGCCTACGGAGTGGATGGCGTCGGACATTGGGGTGCCCCTGGTGTGGGAGGATCGGGGCCTCGCCCTAACCCAACTCCTTCCGAGCACCACATGGCTTCGCCCCCTTGGATGGCGGCTCCGGGCCGAGAGGTGACCTCCCACACCTGGGTGGACGAAGCCAGGCGCCGGATCCTGACCTGCCGCGATCCCGTGACGATCGCCGGCCCCCCCGGCTCGGGCCGCACACGAGCCGCCGCGGCGATCGCCGCCCGCCACACGGGCCCGTCTCTCGGCGTGCGTCTCTCCGGCTGTCGCAACGCCGCCGACGTCACCCGCGCCCTGGGCTACGTCCTCGACGTGCCGCTGCCCGGCGAGGCCGCCCGGGTGGGGGCTGCCCTGGGCGAGCGGGGCGAGGTCCTGGTGGTGCTGGACGAGGCCGATGCCCCCGACACCCTCGACGCGATCCGGATCTGCGCGGCCTACGCCCCCCGCGCCATCTTCCTCGCCACCGGCGGCCGGCCCCTGGTCCCCGACGCCGACCTGGAGCCACCTGCCGAGTGGGCGAGCCCGCAGATCAGCGGCGCCCAGGTCGACGCCCTGCCTCCCTCGGTCGAGGTCCTGGCCCACCTCCCGGCCGGTCTGCCCGTCGACACGGTCCAGGCCCTCCCGGAGAGCGCCCGGGCCCGCACCCCCGCCGACCTGATGGCGATCCAACCCCGGGTTGCCACCGAGGTCCGCCTGCACCGGCCGATCCCCCCCGAGCGGGTGGCCCGCCGGGTCGCCCACCTCGCCAACCGCTTCCTGCCGCTGGCGACAGGTGGGTCCTGCGCCCCGCCCACCCAGGCCGAGATCCTGCTGCTGCGGCTGCTCGCCGAGCACCTCTCCGACACCGGCGATGCCGCCCTCCAGGTCTCCGCCCTGGCCCGGGTCCTGGCCGCCACCGGCCAGCCCGAGGAGGGCCTCGCAGCGCTCGAGGCCTTCCGGTCCCTGCGGCGCCTGCCCCTGCGAGAGGAGGCCCTGCTCCTGTGGGCCGAGGGCGACGTCCTGCTGGACACGGGCCTGGAGGGGGAGGCCCGGCTCTGTCATGGTCTCGCCGTCGAGCGCCTGGGCGACGTGAAGGACCCGGACCTGGCGGGCACCCTGCTGCGCCGGCAGGCCGACCGGGTCCTGACCCGCGGGCACCTGCGCGAGGCCGAGTCCCTCTACACACGGGCCCGCACGCTCCACCGGAACTCCGGTGACGCGGTCGCCGTGGCGGCGACCCTGCGCGGTGTGGCCGACGTGGCCGTCGCCGCCGGAGAGGTGGTCGCCGCCGGTGCCCTCTTCGACCAGGCCGCCGCCACGCTGGAGGGCCGACCCCGGGCGCGGCTGGAGCTGGCCAACCTCCGGCTCGGCCAGGCGGCCCTGGCGATCGCCCGGGGAGAGCTCACGGAGGCGGAGCGCCTGCTCGAAGAGGCCCGTCACGCCGGCAGCGGCAGTCCCCTCACCCAGGCCCTCGTGAGGCGGCGGCGAGCGGAGCTCCTGCTGCGGCAGGGTCGCCAGGACGAGGCCTGGAAGCTGCTCGAGGAGACCTCCAACACCCTGTTCCGGCTCGGCGAGCGGGCCGCCGCGGCCGCCGCGATCCGCGTCCAGGGCGACGTCTCCGCGGCCGCGGGGCGCCGGGTCGAGGCCTCGAAGCTCTATGCCCGGGCCCTCGGCGAAGCGGCCCGCGTCGGCGACCTCGCCACGACCCGGCGGGCCCTCACCCACCTGCTCGCCCTGGAGCGCACCGGCACGGACGTCGGCCGCATCGAGGAACTCCAGCTCCTGCTCGGCGCCGTGACGGCGGTCTTCGAAGAAGGCAGCAGGGCGGGTCCTTCCGGGACATCCTGAGGACCGTGCTGAGCCTGTTGACCACGCTCGCCCTGGCGACCCCGCCTCCCATCGTGGGCGGCTCCGACGTGCCGGACGGGCGCTGGGCCGAGGTGGCGGCGGTCTACGAGCGGGGCGACGTGGGCTGCACGGGGGTGCTGGTGGCCCCCAGCCTGGTGCTCACCGCCGGCCACTGCACCTCGAGCGCGGTGGAGGCCGTCTACCTCGGCGGCAACGACCTCTCCGATCTCGGCGAGGGGGAGTGGCTGGAGGTGGTCGAGACCGTGCCCTACCCCGAGTACTGGGACAGCTACGACGTGGGGCTGCTGGTGCTGGCCACGCCGTCGGCCGTGACGCCTCCGGAGGTCGCCTCCGGCTGCGCCCTGGAGGAGCTGGTCGACGGGGCCCAGGGCCAGATCGTCGGCTACGGCGCGACCGACGTCTACGGCACCCGCTACACGGACCATCTCCAGGAGGCTCCGGTCACGATCCACGACGCCGACTGCGACGACCTCGACCGGGGCTGCGAGGGCACCATCAGCCCCGGCGGCGAGCTGGTCGCGGGCGGCGGCGGCACCGACACCTGCTACCGGGACTCCGGAGGGCCGCTCTTCCTCTGGACCTCCTACGGCGTCCCCGCGCTCGCCGGCATCACCAGCCGAGGCGCCGACGCCGAGGGGGCTCCTTGCGACACCGGCGGCATCTACGTCCGGGTCGACGCCGTGGTCGACTGGATCGAGGACAGCGCGGGCGTGTCGCTGCGGGAGCCGACCTGCGAGCCGGCGGTGAACCGCGCCCCCGAGCCCCACGCGGAGCCCATCGTGGTGGCGCCCGGGACCTCCGGAGCGACGACGGTGGAGCCGCGGGACCCGGACGTGTACGACAGCCACACCTTCACCCTGGTGCGCAGCCCCGTGCTGGGCGAGGCACAGGTGGGCAGCACGGGCGTCGTCACCTTCACCGCCGACGAGGACGCAAAGGGGCTCGACAGCCTGGAGGTGCGGGTCGACGACGGGGAGCTCTCGGCCACGGTCGAGGTCGAGCTGCACATCGTGACCGAGCTGCCGGACAGCGGCGAGCCCGAGGACACGGGCGCCCCGGAGGACCCCGGGGCGGTGTGTGGGTGTGGGAGCGCGCGTCGGACGGGTGCGGGCAGTTGGGTGCTGCTGGCGGTGGTGGTGGGATGCCGGCGCCGGCCCCGACCGAAGGAGCGCGAGCGGCGGTGCTGGCTGCCCTGTGTCGCGGGGGCAGCCCGGTGGGGCTCACCTCGGAGGCCCCGCACCCCGGACAGTTTCTGGCCCCCCGACAATTCGTGACCTTCCCGGGGCCTGCCCGGTGCATAGGCTGGCTCGTGATGCACGCAGACCCCCCCCAGGGCCCGGCTGCCCCGCTGCTGCCCGCACCGCTCCTCGAGGCGGCGCTCGTGCACTGGCCGCTCCGGCCCTCGCCCGACCGCCTCGCCGAGCTGCGGCGAGCCGTCGAGGCGCTCTCCACCGAGGGCGCCGCCATCGACCTCCGCCTCGCGCGGCTCGTCTCCTGGATCCGCGACGCCGGCGTCACCCAGCTCGGCTACTCGAACCTCAGCGCCTTTCGCCGCGAGCGCATCCCCTGGGGGGCCACCCAGCTCGGCAGCATGCTCCGCCTCGTCCAGAGCGACCTCGAGCTGGTGAAGGAGGCCGCCTCCTCGGGGCTCATCTCCCTGACCAAGGCCCTGCTCGCCCCGGGCAAGGTGGAGCCCGACGACCAGCTCGCCTGGATCGCCAGGGTCATCGCCGGCGCCGTCACCCGGCGCTGTCCCACCGGCATCCAGGGCGACCAGGAGGACGACTTCCGAGTCCTCGTCTTCGGCGAGGAGGTCGAGGACATCCTGCTGGCCCGGGAGCGGGCTCGCGCCTACCTCGGCGCCCACCTCCCCGCCGGCGAGGTCGACCGCTACCTGCTCGACTGCTGGCGCAAGAAGCGCACGGTGGCCTCGATCTGCGCCGACGCCCGCAAGCCCCGGCCCCCGCCAGCCCCCACCCCGCCCTGGGGTGTCCTCCCCGACCCGGCGACGGCGTTGCTCGGGCCTTGGGTGGAGCCCGGTGACCCCTGGCAGGCGCTGGAACGGGTGGACGCCCTGGTCGCCGTGCGCAACGGCCGCATCGCTGCCCTGGGACAGCTCTGCGAGGCGGTCGTCTGGGAGAGGGTCCACCTGGACCTCGGCTACGACACGGTCGAGCAGTTCGCCAGCGAGGTGCTGGGCATCAGCGCCCGCACCCTGGAGCGCTACCGCCTGCTCGGTTGGACCCTGGACGTGCACCCCGAGATCCAGGAGGCCGTCAGCGGGGGGCTCGATCCGGACCGGGCCTGCTTCGTGAGCCGGTTGTCGGAGACCAGCGCCGAGGCCCGGGACTGGCTGGAGGTGTGCCGGTCCCTGGGTGCCCGCATGTTGCAGGAGGTGGAGGACCGGGTCATCGACCAGGGACCGCGCAAGGTCCTGGCGGAGCTGCGGCGTCGGATCGCCGGGGCTCCGGCGCTGGCTCGGGCCGCTTCGAACGCGGAGCACGGCGGGCCTCCGGTGCCGGCCGAGGCCGCCTCGGAGCCCGAGCCGACAGAAACCGACGGTCCCCCGATCCGGGTCGCCTACGAGGACCTGGGCCGCGCCGAGGCGGAGCGCCGGGTGCGCAAGACCATCCCGCACCTGCTGGTGGATCCGGACCTGCCGGAGGCCGCCCGGTGGTTCCTGGACACGGTGCCGGAGCCCGGGGGCAGGGGGGTGTCGGGGGAGGTCAAGCGGCGCGACCACCACACCTGTCAGAACCCGGAGTGCGGGACCCGCGGCGTCACGGTGGAGGCCCACCACCTGTGGTGGTGCTCCAAGGGGGGCGACGACCGGGTGGAGCTACAGATCACCCTGTGCCGGTGCTGTCACCTGCGGCTGATCCACTCCAAGAAGGACACCTCACCGGTGACGGTCACGGTGGTGGGGGACGCGCTGGTCTGGACCTGGCCGGATCGGGTGGTGGTGGTGGAGGGGGTGGTGGTGCCGGCGGCGCCCCCCCAGCGGCTCCGAGGCCCTATTCCATCAACGCGTCGAGCTCACCGGTCGACAGGTCGACCTTGAGCACCGTGTCGCTGTTGAGGATCGGCCAGGCCACGTGTTGGGGCCGCAGGGTCTCCTCCCAGCCGGTCTCGCGCTCGGCGTCGGGCATCTCGTAGGTCACCGGGCGTCCCGGCAGCTCCAGGTCGATGTCCCTCCGGCCGTCCTGGGTCACGTCGCCGTCGGCCACGACGAGCCCGGCCACGGTCTCGAAGGAGAACTGGTCGCCGTCGGTGCTGGGCTGGGTGCCGGCGCGGATGAGGAAGGAGATGGCGCCGCTGTCCGAGACGTAGCGCTCGTCTTCATGAGCGACGTTGTCCTGGAGGCCCGAGAGCGCCCCCTCGACCACCCAGTGACCCTGGGACTCGAGGTAGGTGACCCGCCACTCCTCGTCGCGCACGACGCCGCCGCAGGGGCTCACCTGGACCGGTCGCCCGGTGGAGCCGGTGTCGTCCATGGTCGGGTTGGACAGCGAGCCCGCGTCCTCGTCGAGAGACGCCGAAGCGATGGCGAAGGGCCCCGTGGCGTCCCGCGCCAGGCAGCCCGTCGGCCCCTCCGCGACCCAGAGGTCCCCGGCGAAGGTGGCGACCGCCACGACCCGCTCGTGGGTGACCCCTCCCCAGGAGGTGGTGTGGTCCAGCTCGACGGCGTCGTGGGAGGAGGCCAGCCCCACGATCGGTGAGTCGAAGCGGATGCCGTCGACCTCGACCGTGACCGGGTTGACGTCGACGAAGGCCCCGCTGTCGAGGTCGTAGAGATCGAGGCGGTTCTGCGAGGCCAGGGCCACGAAGAGGTGGTCGTAGGTGCCGTCGCCCTGCCAGGCGAGGTCGGCCACGAGCCCCGGCATCGACAGCTCGGTCACTGCGGACAGGGACGGGTCGACCGCGTCGAGGTCGATCTCGAAGAGGCGGTCGGCCGCCGTGTCGGTCACCCAGATCCGCGCCGCCCCGGAGTCGGCCGCCAGGCGGAAGGGCACGGCCTCCGCCGGGAGCGGGACGGTGCCCAGCTCGATCCGGGCGTCGAGGTCGAACACGACGAGGGAGCCGAGGCCTGTGCCCTCTTCGTAGACCGAGGCCAGCAACAGGCCCAGGTCCTCGAGGTGGAGCAGCGCCTGGATGAAGCCCCCGAGGTCGTGCTCCACCACGCCGCCGTCGACGGCGAACTCCAGGAGGTCGCCGGCCGTCGCGGTGCCGAAGACGGTGAGCTCCACGGTGCCGTCGTCGCTCCGGAAGGGCAAGGTGGGGCGAGCCTGGAGCGCCTGGCGACCGGAGCGGGAGCCCTCGACGTCCCAGGCCTCCCCGTCGAAGGAGAGGGTCCAGGTCTCGGTCGCCGCCGCGGGCTGGACGTGGACGCCGTCGATCTCGGCGCTGTCCCCGCTCCCGTCGACGTCGGTGAACACGGGGTCGCCCGCCACCGGCTGGGGGCCCTCCGGGGCGTTCCCCGAGACGCCGACCACGAAGGGGGCCTCGACCAGCGTGCGCGTGAAGCCGTCGGCGACGAACAGCGTGACCGTGTCGTCACTCGGGGCCACCACGGCCAGCTCTCCGAGCTGGCGGCGCTGCCCCAGGCCGATGCCCTCGGCGGTCACGAAGGGGCTCGACAGGTCGTCGGAGAGCAGCCAGCCGTGCTCGGCGTCGAAGGCGTGGATGCGCCCGCTACGGGACGAGCTGACGAACCCGACCACGCCGCTGTAGGGACCGCCGCGGGACGGGTCCAGGATGGCCACGCCCGAGGGTCCGTCGAAGTGCGCTGGATCGAGCGTGATCGGCTCATCGTCGGCGCAGCCGACCAGCAGGAGCCAGGAGGCGAAGGTCATTGGTTCGTCACCCGCGCCAGCACGTCGAGGTAGGTCGGGCTGGCCTGGTCGACGTCGATGATGACCAGGCTGGAGGCCGCGCTGCCCGAGCGGGTGTCGCCGACGATGTTGGCCACGGCGAGCAGGGTGCCGTCGGGCGAGAGCGCCACGGCGTGGGGGTTCTCGCCGACGTTGGCGATCTCGTCGATCAGCGAGCCGTAGACCCCCAGTCCGAGGTCGTAGACCCCGACGCTGTTCTCGTTGAAGTTGGTCACGTAGAGGCGGCTGCCGTTGAGCGCCAGGCCGGAGGGGCCGACGCTGGCCGAGGTGTCCGAGCCCTGGTCCTGCTCGGCTCCGCGCGGGGTCACGAGGTAGCCACCCACCGCTTCGGCGACGTAGGTGCCGCGGTGGTCGTCCTCGAGGACGTCGAGGTCGAAGACCATCACCGACTCCGGCGAGTCGTTCAGGGCGTAGAGCCTGTCCCCGTCGACCTGGAGGCTGCGGAAGCCCTTGGCGCCCGAGTTGGTGCGGGCATCGAGCACGGCCTCGATGGCGAAGGGGTTGTCCTCGAACCAGGGCTCGCTGTCGTCGCGGATGTCGATGGCCAGCACATAGGAGTTCGACGAACTCGCCAGCAGGAGCACGCCCCTCGCCTCGTCCAGGGCGAAGGCCGACAGGGCGGTGCCCGAGACGTTGTAGCCGTCGACGAGACGATCCAGGGGGATGGTCTTGCGGCTGCCGCTGTCGCCCGAGCGGGTCACGAACTCGACGGTGTCGCCGGTGCTCGGGGAACGCGGCTCGCGGTAGAAGTTCTCCGGCGTGGACCCGCGGGCCACGCCGACGCGCCGCACCGGGGAGTCCTCGCCGTTGTAGAGCATGGTGTAGGTGCCGTCGTCCTCCTGGACGACCACGGGCCGCAGAGCGCCCGCGACGTCGAAGGACCCCGCGGCCCCCTGGAGCAGCACCACGGTCTCCTCGTTGAGCGGGTCCTCCAGGCGGTCCCAGCCGGTGTCGCCGAGGGCTCGCTCCGCGAGACCGATGCGCCAGTTGGCGCCGTCGTTGCCGGCGTAGAAGAGGCGCTCGACCCCGGCCGCATCGTCACGCAGGACCCACGGGTCCTGGACCATGTTATCGTCGAACTCGCCAGGGGCCCCTTCGTCGAAGGTCCAGGGGTCCCGCTCCCCTTCCTGGCGGGTCCAGCTCGCCCCGTCGTCGGCGGACACGGCCACACCGATCCGGCGGCCCTCGCCATCGGATCCGGTGTAGTAGAGCACCAGGTCACCGCCATCGACGACGACCGAGCCGGGCACGACCTCGATCGAGTCCCACTCGCTGCCCACCTCGAGCACGGCGTCGTGGGAGGTGGCCCAGGCCACACCGTCCGTCGAGGTGGCCAGCCCGACCTGGGTCAGGGCGCCGCTGTGGCCCGCGTAGACCATGCCCCAGCCCCCGGTCAGGGGGAAGACCACCGGGGAGGAGACCCCGTCGGCGTCGAACGAGCCGCGCCCTCCCTCGAGCAGCACCAGGTCGTCGAGCACCGGCTGGCCATCGTTCCAGGTCGCCGAGCCGATGCGCCGGATGCCGTCGTCACCGGTGAGGGTCACGTAGAGGCGGTCCAGCTCCGGCACGAAGCTGCCGACCTCGACGCCGTTGGCGGCCTCGTCGAAGGCGCCGTCAGGACCGATCCACCACCCCGTCGACAGCCGGAGCGACCAGCCGAAGGCCTCGGAGACCAGGCCCTCGCTGCCCATGAAGCTCACACCGGCGGCCCCGGTGGTCTCGCCGGTCACCGACCAGGTCTCGGCGGCGGCCGGCTGGAGACCGACGCCGCGCGGCTCGTCCAGGCTCGAAGCGGTGCCGTCCAGCGGCGTGACCAGGCCCTGGTCCTCCCAGGTCCAGCCGTCGCGAGAGAGCGCCAGGCCGAGCCACTCATCGCCCGCCGTGTCCTCGCGGGTAGTCCACATCCGGTACCAGCCCCCGGCGTAGGCGAGCACCGGCGCAGCGGCGTGGGTGCCCTCGGTGGCGACGAAGACCGGCGACGTCTCGACCTCCCACTCCGCCAGGTCCAACGAGCTGGCGTGACCGATGGTCCAGGCCGTGCCGTCGAAAGCGCTGTAGTACATGCGCCAGTGGCGGGCCTGGGGGTCATAGAAGACGTAGGGGTCGGCCGCCCGCAGCAGGTCGTGGGTGCCGTTGCCCGGTGCGATGAGCATGCCCTCGATCGCCCGGTCCCAGTCCAGGCCATCGCGGCTCGTGGCCATGCCGATGCCGCCGAAGCCAGCGGTCCCGGGCGCATCGACGCCGTCGTAGAAGAGCACCTCGACGCCGTCGGCCTCCAGCGCCATCGGCCCGCCGAGGAAGGCGTCCCAGTCATCGGCCCGGGGCTCGAGCATCGGGTCGACCTCGAAGGCCCAGTCGGAGAGCGAGCCGGTGTTCACCGCGGACATCAGCCGACCGCTGCCGACATCGCCAAACGCCATGCGGACGCCGTTGTCGCTGCTCCAGATCTGGGGATCGAAGACCTCGGAGATCGCGCCTGCGGAGTCTCCGGCGTCCAGCTCGACGCCGACCGCCGAGCCGTCCCAGGACTCCCGGCCGTAGGAGGTGATCCGCCGCACCCCGTCACCCGACGGGACCCAGGCCCGGAAGGTGCCCAGGGTGTAGGTGAGGGTCCAGTCCTCGTCGGGGACCAGCGTGGCTCGCTCGACCCCGAGGTCGGCGACCTCGATCCGCGAGCCGGAACGATCCACGTCGAAGACCCGGGCGCCGGTGGCCTCGGCCTCGGAGACGGCGTCGATGACCTCCACCGGCGAGGCCAACAGATCGATCACCGAGATCGACTCCGCCGAGGAGTTGCCCACAAACGTCAGCCCACTGGCCGGATCGTGGATCGCCGGGGTGGGATCCTCCTGGACCCGCAGGAAGCTGGCGCCGTCCTCGGCGACGCCGGCCAGGGCCGGCTGGGCGGGATCGGAGAGGCTGACGAACCAGACGTCGTCGTTCTCCTCCCGCAGGCGCCCCTCGTCCGAGAAGCGGCTGGGCACCACGAGCAGGCCCTGGTCCTCGGACCAGGCCGCAGACGCCGCGAAATTCGGGATCTCGACCCCGGCGGCGCCAGCCTCGGACATGGTGAGCTCGCCACCGTCCAGCGGCAGCCCGCCCAGGGGCAGGGTCGCGACCGAGGAGGAGGCGAAGTCCAGGAAGGGGTTGGAGTTGGTGACGGCCAGCCAGGTCTCGCCTCCGGACTCGAACCAGCGCAGGTCGACGGGGCCCGCGAGGCAGCTCCCGACACCGATCTGGCCGTAGTCGTAGGTCCCGTCCGGGTAGTCCGCGCAGTCCCCCACGAATGGCCGCGGGGCGTCGGAGATGCAGGAGAACGCGAAGAGCAGCAGCAGGACGACAACCGGGCCGCGGGTTGGGGGCCGTGTCCCTATCACCTGACCCCGGGGGAGTCATCCAGGGTCGCGGGAGTTCCTCTACAGAATGCCGAGCGCGGCGTGCGCCGCGGCCAGCCGAGCCACCGGAACCCGGTAGGGGCTGCAGCTCACGTAGTCGAGCCCGGCGCGGTGGAAGAAGCCCACCCCCACGGGATCGCCGCCGTGCTCGCCGCACACGCCGACCTTGAGACCGGCCTTGGCCTCCCGCCCCTTGCGGGTCCCCAGCTCCACGAGCTGGCCGACCCCTTCGACGTCGAAGGTCGCCAGGGGGCTGTCCTTGAGCAGGCCGTCCGTCAGGTAGCCGTTGAAGAACTTGCCCATGTCGTCCCGGCTGAAGCCGTAGGTCATCTGGGTCAGGTCGTTGGTGCCGAAGCTGAAGAAGTCGGCGAAGGCGGCGATCCGGTCGGCGAGCAGCGCCGCGCGAGGCAGCTCGATCATCGTACCGATCCGGTAGTCGACCCGGCCGGAGCTCTCGGAGAGCACCGCCTCGGCGGTCTCCTCGACCTCGGCGCGGAGCCGCTCCAGCTCCGCCGGCATCGCCACCAGGGGGATCATGATCTCCGGCTGGACCGAGATGCCCTCGTCGGCGGCCAGGACAGCCGCCTCCAGGATGGCGCGGACCTGGGTGGCGTAGATCTCCGGGCTGGTGATGCCGAGACGGCAGCCGCGGTGGCCCATCATCGGGTTGGACTCGTGGAGCTGGCCGAGGCGCTCCTCGAGCAGGGCCGGGCGCACGCCGAGGTCCTCGCCCACCGCCGAGATGTCCGGGGCCGTGGCCGGCAGGAACTCGTGCAGCGGGGGGTCGAGCAGCCGGATGGTGACCGGCAGCCCGTCCATGGCACGGAAGATCTCCACGAAGGCGGTGCGCTGCAGCGGCAGCACCTGGGCCAGGGCCCTCACCCGGGCCTTGCGGTCCGAGGCCAGGATGAGCTGCCGCATGGCCCGCAGCGCCCGGGGCTCGAAGAACATGTGCTCGGTCCGACACAGCCCGATGCCGATGGCGCCCAGCTCGCGGGCCCTGGTGGCGTCCTTGGCGTTGTCGGCGTTGGCCCGCACCTTGAGCCGGGCCCGCGCGTCGGCCCACTCCAGGAGCTGGCCCATGGCGCCGGAGTCGGTGGCCGGCGGCAGGGTCGGGACCTTGCCCTCCATGATCTCGCCGGAGGCGCCGTCGATGGTGATCCAGTCGCCGTAGCGCACGACCGCGTCGCCGGCGTAGAAGACCTTGCGACCGTAGTCCACCAGCAGCTCCGTGGCGCCGACCACACAGGGCTTGCCCATGCCGCGAGCGACCACCGCCGCGTGGGAGGTCTGGCCCCCACGACTCGTGAGGATGCCCTCGGCGACCGTCATGCCCTGGATGTCCTCGGGAGAGGTCTCCTGGCGCACGAGCACGACCTTCTCGCCGCGATCGTGCAGCTCCTGGGCCTCCTCGGAGTGGAAGACGACCACACCGCTGGCGGCACCCGGCGAAGCCGGCAGGCCCTTGCCGATCACACGACGCTTGGCGGTCGGGTCGAGCACCGGCCGGAGCACGGACTCGAGGCTCTCGGCGGGAATGCGCCGCAGGGCCTCCTCCTCGGTGATGAGCCCTTCGGCGGCCATGTCCACCGCGATGCGCACCGCCGCAGCCGGCGTGCGCTTGCCCGTGCGGGTCTGGAGCAGGTAGAGCCGGGCGTCCTCGATGGTGAACTCGATGTCCTGCATGTCCCTGAAGTGGGACTCGAGCTTCAGGCGCATCTCGTCGAGCTCGGCGTAGACCGGCGGCATCCAGCGCTCGAGGGTGTCGGTGGCGTCGGGGTCCTTCTGCTGGTTCAGAGCCCGCGGGGTGTGGGTGCCGGCGACGACGTCCTCGCCCTGGGCGTTGACCAGCCACTCGCCGAAGAAGTACGAGTCTCCGGTGGACGGGTCGCGGGTGAAGGCCACGCCGGTGGCCGAGGTCTCGCCCATGTTGCCGAACACCATCGCCTGGACGTTGACGCCGGTGCCGATGTCCTCGGCGATGCCGTGGCTCTTGCGGTAGTAGCGGGCCCGCTTGGTGTTGAAGCTGCGGAACACGGCGTCGATCGCGCCGGAGAGCTGCTCCCAGGGGTCGCTCGGGAAGTGCCCGTGACGCCGCTCGATGACCTTCTGCCACTCGCGGCAGAGCTGCTTGAGCTGGTCGAGGTCCAGGTCCTCCGGCTCCTTGTCGCCGAAGGCCTCCTTGCGGGCGCGGCGGAAGTGGGTCGCATGGATCTCGAGGACCACGTCGCCGAACATGTAGAGGAAGCGGCGGAAGCTGTCCCAGGCGAAGCGCTCGTTCTCGGTCCGAGCCGCGAGGCCGGCGACCGTCTCCTCGTTGAGCCCCAGGTTCAGGACGGTGTCCATCATGCCGGGCATCGAGACCGGGGCGCCGGAACGCACGCTGAAGAGCAGGGGGCGGCTCGGATCGCCGAAGGTCTTGCCCGTCTGCGCCTCGACCTTGGCGACACCGGCCCGGACCTGGGCCTCCATGCCCTCGGGCCACCGGCCACCCTGCGCGAAGCTGTGGTTGCAGGCCGTGGTGGTGATCGTGAAGCCCGGAGGCACCGGGAGCCCCAAGAGCGTCATCTCGGCGAGGTTGGCCCCCTTGCCACCCAGGAGCTGCTTGTCCGTCGCGGACCCGTCGGCCTCTCCGCCGCCAAATCCAAAAACCCAGGTGCTGTCGGAACCCATGGAAACTCCAGTCGTCAGTCGGTTGCGATGCGGCGGAAGTCCGCCACCGCGAGGAAGAGCTCGGAGACGCTGCGCACGAGACCGAGGCGGGCGGCGCGGACCGCCGGGTCGTCGGCGTTGACCATCACGGCGTCGAAGTAGCCGTCGATCCGGGGCTTGAGCGCCACGGCGGCCGCCAGGGCGGCGTCGAAGTCGAGCTGAGCCGCGGCCTCGGCGACCACACCCGCCGCCTGCTCGGCCGCATCGGCCAGGGCGTGCTCGGCCGGCTCCACGAAGGACGCGCGGTCGAAGGTGGTCTCGGTGTGGTCACGAGAGATGTTCAGCACGCGCTTGAAGGCGACCATCAGCTCGCCGAACTCGGCGGTGCCCGCCAGGCGACCGAGAGCGACGACGGCGGCGCGGATCCGGCGGGGATGGCTGCCGCCGACCGCGAGCACGGCGTCGACGACGTCGGTCCGGTGGCCGGCGCCCAGCAGCAGTGACCGCAACCTCCCGAGGGCGAAGTCCACGAGCTGACCGCGCACGGCGGCGGTGTCGACGTCGTCGGCAAGGGCGAAGCCGTCCAGGGCCCGCTGGAAGAGGTCCTCCAGGCTGGAGTCCGCCCCCCGGGCCTCCACGAGGCTCAGGACCCCGATCGCTGCCCGGCGCAGGGCCTGGGGGTCGTTGGAGCCCTTGGGGATCAGGCCGGAGCCGAAGCAGCCGGCGAGGCTGTCGAGGCGATCGGCCAGGGCGACGGCAGCGCCGGTGCCCGTGCTCGGCAGGTCGTCGGTGGCGTGGCGGGGCAGGTAGTGGTCCTCGATGGCCTGGCAGACGACCTCGGGCTCGCCCTGGGCGGCCGCATAGAGCCGCCCCATGTGGCCCTGGAGCTTGGGGAACTCGCCGACCATCTGGCTGCAGAGGTCGGCCTTGCACAGGAGCCCGGTGCGCTCGGCCAGGACCGGGTCGCCGCCGAGCTGAGGCGCCAGGGTCCGGGCCAGGGCGGCGATCCGGACCTGCTTGTCGGCCATCGTGCCGAGGTCGCGGACCCAGCGCATCGCCTGGAGCCCGGCTCCGTGGTCCTCCAGGCGCTTCCTGCCGTCCTCCGCGAGGAAGAACTTCGCGTCGAGGAAGCGGGCCGCGAGCACCCGGCGGTTGCCCTCGGCGATCAGCGCCGCGTCCCCGGTGGGGTTGTTGGACACGATGAGCACGGTGTTGCTCAGGGCGTCCCCGTCCCAGGTGGGGAAGGTGCGCTGGTGCACCCGCATCGACTCCTCGAGGAGCCGGTCCGGGAGCTGGAGCAGGTCGGCGTCGAACTGGCCGACCACCACCAGCGGCCACTCCACGAGGTCCGTGACCTCCTCGACGAGGGCGTCGTCGAGGCGGAGCTCGACCCCTTCGGCGGCCGCGGCGTCGCGCAGGCCGTCGAGGATGCACTGCCGGCGGGTGTCGCGGTGGGCCAGCACCCAGCGCTCTTCGAGGGCCACGAGGTACTGCTCGGCGGTGGCCACGGGGGCCGGCTCCGCCGGGGACTGGCGGTGTCCGACGACCGCGGTGGTGGTCTCGAGGGTCGCGGCGGTGGCGGGTATGCGCTCGCCGTCGAGCACCGCCAGGAGCTGGTGGAGCGGCCGGGCGAAGCGCACGTCGCCGGAGCCCCAGCGCATCGACTTCTTGGAGGGCAGGTTCCGCAGGACGCGGTCGAGTCCCCCGGCCAGCAGCGCCGCCGTGCGCTCCCCGCCCGAGGTGGTGCGAGCCGCGATGACCTGGCCCCGCGGGCCTTCGACCACCTCCAGCTCATCGACGGACACGCCCTTGCCCCGGGCGAAGCCCTGGGCCGCCCGGGTCCACTCGCCGTCCCGCTTCGCGGCGGCCAGCGGGGGGCCCGTCACCAGCTTGACCTCCTGGGGTCGCGCCGGGGCCACGTCGGCGATCGCGACGGCGAGTCTCCGGGGTGTCGAGAACAGCGACACCTCCCCGTGGGGCACGCCCTTCAAGAGCCCCAGCACCCCGTCCCGCAGCCCAGCCAGGGCCGGCTGGATGGTTGAGGCCGGCAGCTCTTCACAGCGGACCTCGATGAGCAGCTCGCCCCCCATCGTCATGCCCCTCTCTCGCCGAGCCAGGCCGTGGCGCAGGCACAGGCCAGCTCCCGGATCCGGCGGATGTACTGCTGCCGCTCGGCGACGGAGATCGCCCCCCGGGCATCGAGCAGGTTGAAGGTGTGGCTGGCCTTGCAGCACTGGTCGTAGGCCGGTAGCGCCAGGCCCAGCTCCACCAGGCGCCCGCACTCGTCGAAGGCGATCTGGAAGAGTTGGAAGAGCACGGCTGGATCCGCCGCCTCGAAGTTGAAGGCCGACTGCTCCCGCTCGTTGCGGTGGAAGACGTCCCGGTAGGTGATGCCCTCGACCCAGGTGAGGTCGTAGACCGAGTCCACGCCCTGGAGGTACATCGCCAGCCGCTCCAGGCCATAGGTCAGCTCGACGGGGATCGGATCCAGGTCATGGCCGCCGCACTGCTGGAAGTAGGTGTACTGGGTGATCTCCATGCCATCGAGCCAGACCTCCCAGCCCAGACCCCAGGCGCCGAGGGTGGGGCTCTCCCAGTCGTCCTCGACGAAGCGCACGTCGTGCCGATCGAGGTCGATCCCGATCGCTCGCAGCGATCCCAGGTAGAGGTCCTGGATGTCGAGCGGGCTCGGCTTGAGGATCACCTGGAGCTGGTAGTAGTGGCCCAGGCGGTTCGGATTGTCGCCATAGCGCGCGTCCCCGGGACGCCGACAGGGCTGCACGTAGACGCAGCACCAGGGCTCCGGGCCCAGGGAGCGCAGGAAGGTGGCGGGGTGGAAGGTCCCCGCTCCGACTTCGATGTCGAGGGGCTGGAGGATGGCGCAGCCACGCTCGCCCCAGTAGTTCTGGAGGGCGAGGATCAGCTCCTGGAAGGTCATCGGTGGGCTCGCCCGCTTGGCTACAGGGGCGCTGCGAGGTATCCCCCACCCCACCCCGAGTCAACGGCCGTCGCCCTTGTCACCGAAGCGCCCCACGTTCGCCTTCCTGCTCCAGTTCGTCTGTCTGACGGGGGGGTTCGGCTACCTCTACCTGGGGCAGTGGGCCCGGGGGCTCAAGCTGCTGGGCGTGCTGCTCCTGCTCCACGCCGCCGTGGCCTGGGGCTCCGCGGCGGGGGTCTACGCGGTGGGCATGGCGATCGCGCCGGTGATCTTCACGCTCCAGGCGCTGAGCGCGCTCGATGCGTGGCTGCTGGCTCGTGTGCGCAACGAGACCGGCGAGGCGCTGGCCGGCGAGGCCGCCCTGCCGGTGATGCGCTGGCTCTGAGGCTACCCGTCAGGCCGCGCTACCGAGCAGCGAAGAAGCCACCGCCTGCTCCAGCGCCAGGCGGGTGCGGGTCGCGAGGAGATCCTGTGGATCGCCGCCGGCCCTGAGCAGGTGCTGGACGCCGGTGCGGGAGGCGCCGAGGGTGTCCTGGATCGTTCTCCTCGGGACTCCACACTCGGAGAGGAGCCGGGCCGTGGCCCGCCGGGCCCGCACGACGGGCGCCGAACGGCCCGCGAGCTCGGCGGGTGCCGCCACCGCCGAGGCCGCGGCCCGCGCGATCGCCGCGGGGCCCGCCAGGGCCCGCACCTCGCCATCGCCCGGGCCCAGCGGCTCCGGGGGGGGGGGGCCGCGGGGGGGGGGCGCCGGCCCCGCGGCGCGGGGGGCCCCCCCCCCCCCCCCGGGGGGCGGCCGGCAGCCGGAAGCGGGGCAGCACCTCCCAGACCTGGAGCGCGAGGCCCGGGAGGTGGCGGGCGCCGACCAGGTCCTGGAAGAAGGACCCCTCCCAGAGCGCCGGGTGGACGGACAGGCCGTGCTTGACCGGCTGGAGCAGCAGGTACTCGAGCAGCCAGATCTGGTAGCTGCGGGTGTCCACGGTGCGCACGTGGGCCGGATCCAGGTCGCCGGCCCCCGCCGCGCCGAGCCCCATCAGCAGGCGCCGGCGGACCTGGGGGAGCTCGCCCTCGGTGGCCAGCGGCGCCACGTGGAGGTGGTCGTCCACCAGGCAGAACCCGAAGAGCCGCGGTCCCACGAGGCGGACGAGGGTGTGGAGGGCGGCGAGACGGTGCGCCTGGGAGGGGAGGTGCGCCGTGCGCCCGTCGCTGGAGAAGGTGAGGTGTCGCGGTGTCATGGCGCTCATCCTGTGCACCGCCGCCTCCTCCGTCAGCACTGGGGGGTCTGGGGGCACACTCGGGGGTCTGGAGGCACCCCCGGGGTTTCGGGGGGGAGCGCTGCCGGAGGGGCCGCCCGGCCCACAACGACGCCGGTGGGTCACCACCCCCCGAGTTGTGGGCTCCAGTGACCCACAACGGCGCCGGTGGGTCACCACCCCCCGAGTTGTGGGCTCCAGTGACCCACAACGGCTGCGGTGGGTCGCCACCCCGGGAGTCGTGGGCCTCAGCCCGCCCGGTCAGAGCGTCGCCGGCACGTAGAGCGGGTAGAACGGCGCGATCCCGCCCGGTGGGACGTAGATCACGTAGTAGACCGGCTCCATGTAGTAGTCGTCCTCCTGGGAGATCCAGTAGCCGGCCTCGAGCGTCATCAGGCCCGTGGGACTGCCGAGGATGGTGAACCGCCCCGTGATGCCGGTGAGCTCGGCGTCAGGGTCGTAGACGGGGTCGGTGTTGTCGTCGGCGAGGTAGCAGGTCTCGTACGCCGTGCCGTCGGCGGCGTAGGCGGTGACCCACGCCGTGGTGACCAGGTCCACCCGGTAGGTGGTGTCGGTGACCGGCAGCGCCACCCCGACCCAGCCCTCGACGATGCCGCCGTCTTCGTCGTTGCCCGGGCAGCCGGCGAACTGGCCCTCCAGCTCGGCCTTGTCCTCCTCGGAACGCAGCCAGACGAGGCCGTCCGAGACCTGGTAGTCCGACAGGGCGGACTGGCCCGAGAACCCCGTGGGCACGAAGCCCTCGGCGTCCACCCCGACGAAGAAGGCCGTCCCGGCGGGGATGGTCGCCTCGAACCAGCCGTTCTCGTCGGCGGTGACCCGGTCGACCTCGCCGCCGTCCAGCCCGACCGTGTGGACCTCGGCCCCCGGGACCGGGTCGGCCGTCTCGTAGCGATCGTCGAACACCGTGCCCGACAGCGTCACGAACTGGACGGGCTCGTCGCAGGCCGTCATCAACAGCAGGGTGATCACTCGGGCACCCCCAGCCACCAGGCTCCGATCATCTCTCCTCCGAGGGTCGGGTAGGTCACGGTCGTCGTGGCACCGCCGGTTCCCACCAGCTCGACGCTGATATCCCCCGGCGCGAGGTTCAGGGCGAAGAAGTGGTCGACCGGCGCCCCCAGGCTCTCGTGGAGCACGCCCTCATCGTCCTGCTCGAAGGCGAACACGCGGGCCTCGGCCCCCACCCCGTCGGTGATGGTGATGCCCGACGAGCCCAGGCGATCGGCGTGTTCCTCGCTCCAGGTCCGGCCCCAGAGGTGCACCACTCCGCCGTCGTCGAGGTCCTGCAGGTCCACACCGAGCTGCTCGGCGAGGGAGGCGAGGAAGGCGCCGGTGTACTCGCGATCCCAGGTGAACAGCGCCCCGCCGAGCCAGATGCTGTCCCACTCGGCGCTGCGCCCGCGCCAGACGGAGTCGTAGCTGTCCTCGGCCGCGAGGCGAACCACCACGTCGGCCTCCGGTGGCACCACGGCTCGCCAGTACCCGGGGCTGCCCTCGTAGGGCTGCTCGCCGGGCCACATCAGGCCGTCCTCTTCGAGCGCCTCCCAGTCCTCGTCCGGATCCGCGGAGGGATCGAAGAAGTCCACCGTGCCGTCGGCCAGCACCTCGTCGTCCACGCCGGTGAGGTAGCCGTCGTAGACCCAGCCGCCGTACCGGACCTCGCTGGGCTGCTCCCGGACCTCGGTGAGGAACTGGCAGGCGACGAACGCGGAGAACCACATCGCCCTACCCTATCTCCCCCCGTCCCGACTCCGCAGGTCCACGAGCATGCGCTTGGACCTCAGGTCCCGCTGGGTGTGCCACCGGAGGTGATCGTAGAGCTGCCAGACGGGCCCCGGCTCCGGCGGCACGTCGATGAGCTCCGCCAGCGGCGTGCGCCGGGCGGCCTCCACCTGGGCCGCCCAGGCGGACGGCACCGGTGTGCCCTGACCGTGCTCCGGCAGGACCACGCCGCCGGTCGCCAGGTCGTAGACGGCCATCCGACCGGCGAGGGGCTCGCCGCTCACGCCGCAGGTGCCCAGCCGCGGCGTCAGCCCGGCGAAGGTCAGCGCCTTGGCCTCCAGCCCCCAGCGCCACACGTCGCTGGGTGCCACCGTCGCGGCGTCCAGGACCAGCAGCGCGACCTCCAGCAGCCCGAAGAGCCTCGGCTCCGGGTGGTGCTCCCGCGCCAAGGACGCGCACAGCTCGCAGGCGTAGGCGACCAGGGCCATGCGATCGAGGTCCGAGCGCACGTGAGCGTGCCCCTGGACGAGGCGGCAGGCCCGCAGGGACCACAGGTCGCCCCGACCCCGGGCGACCTGGATCTCGACCCGGTTGCCGAGGTCCAGGGCACCGCCGAAGCGCCGCGAGCTCTTGCGGGCCGCCCGGGCCATGACCGCGATGCGCCCGTGCTCTGCGGTCAGCAGCCGCACGATGCGATCGGCCTCACCGTAGTCCACCCGCCCGACCACGATCGCACCGAGGCTCTCGACGGGCCCCGCCATGGTCAGGAGGGTGAGCGGCTTTGTGGACCGAGTCCGGCGCCGCGACGTGGTTTCAGGTGCTTGCAGGACGAGGGAGCGTGCGTGAGCACGTGACCGAGGAGTGGACGTGCCTGGGACCACATGAGCAAGCCGGACGACGGGAGCAAAGTCGTTCACCCTCCTAGAAGCCGAAGAGCGCGGTGCAGACCGTGAAGTAGACCGCGATGGCGATGAGGTCGATCGAGGTCGTCACGAAGGGACCGGTCGCCACGGCGGGGTCGATGCCGAAGCGGTCGAGGGTCAGGGGGATGACCGAGCCGAGCACGGCCGCGACGACGAGCGCCAGGCCGATGCTCACCCCCACCGCCCCGCCGACGTCCCAGCCGTTGAAGCGCAGCACGCCCCAGCCGAAGAGCAGGATGCCGAAGGCCAGGCCCAGCAGCACGCCGGTCCGGGACTCCTTCCAGAGCAGCGCCGTCACCCCCTCGCCCGGCGAGACGTGGCCGGTGGCGAGGTTGCGCACGGTGATCGTGGCGGCCTGGATGCCGACGTTGCCGCTCAGCCCCATGACCACGGGGATGAAGCCGGCCAGCACGGCGTTCTGCTCCAGCGTGCCCTCGAAGAGCGTGATGACCTCGGCCATGACCATGCCGGCGAAGAGCGTGACCAGGAGCCAGCGGGACCGCGAGCGCACCGCGTCGACCGCGGACTCGCCGTAGGGATCGATCCCGTCGGAGACACCGGCCATGTGGAGGAGGTCCTCGTGGGCCTCCTCCTGGATGACGTCGAGCACGTCGTCGATGGTCACGATGCCGAGCAGCTTGTGGGTCTCGTCGCAGACGGGCACGGCGAGCAGGTCATAGCGGGCGGCGATGCTCGCCACCTCCTCCTGGTCCGTCTCCGGCGTGACGGACATGACCTCGCCGACCATGAACTCGGACAGGCGGGTGCTCGGGGAGTTGATGAGCAGTGTGCGCAGCGAGGTGACACCGACGAGCTGGCCCTGCTCGTTCTCGACGTAGAGATAGAAGACCATCTCGATGTCGGCCTGCTCCTGGAAGGCGTCGATGGCCTCGCGGCAGGTCGTGTCCTCGTGGACCCGGAAGGCGATCGGGCTCATGATGCCGCCGGCCGAGTCCTCGGGCCACGCCATCAGCTCCTCGACGTCCTCCCGCTCCTGGTCTTCCAGCCGGGAGAGCAGGCGCTCCTGCAGGTCCTCGGGCAGCCGGCCCACGAGGTCGGCCTCGTCGTCGGGCTCCATCGCCTCCAGCCAGGAGGTGAGGCGCGCCAGCGGCATCTTCCGGGTGACGAGGTCCAGGTCGTTGTCCCTCAGCTCCAGGAGCGCGTCCCCCGCCTCCTCGTCGGCGAGGTGCTCGAAGAGGAAGAGGGTCTCGGGCCGGGTGAGGTGGGCAGCAGCTTCGGCGACGTCGGCCGGAGAGCACTTGGCGAGCGACCGGGACAGGGGTCCGGCGGCCCGTCGCCTGGCGAGGCGGCGGATCGCATCGACCCTGGCCTGGACGAGGTTCTCGGCCATGCCCCCCGGGTAACTCCGACCGGCCCCCGTGGCAGACTGGCACCTCGACTTCTCACGGAGCGACCCATGTTCCTGGTCACCCTCGGGGCCCTGATGGCTTGCCGCCCCGACCCGCCGCTGCCCGCCCCGCCGGGAGGAGGGGGAGGCGGCGGTGGCGGCAGCACCACGGACACGGCCCCGGTGGCCGACCCGTGGGGGCTCTGGGACCAGGGGGACACCGACGCGGCCTGCGAGGGCTTCGAGGACCAGGACGACGACCTGGGGCGCGGCTGGTGCGCCCTGGCCGAGGGCGACCTGGACGGGGCGGTGAGCCACTTCGGCGCCGCCGGCGACGAGACCGACGCCCAGGCGAGCCTGGCCGTCGCCCTCGAGCTGACCGGACGACCCCAGGACGCCTCGGCAGCGGCCTACGCCGTGTTGGCGGCGGATCCCGACTACGCCTTCGACCACGCGCCCGTCGATGCCGAGGAGATGTGGCGCCTCCGCACCCAGGCCGCCCTGCTCCGCGGCGACGTGCTCTCCTACCGCCTGCGGGCGGCCGAGCTCGGCCTGGCGACGCCGAGTCCCTGGGACCCGGGCGACTGGACCTCGGCCGGCGCCTGGGTGACCGCGGCCCTGCTGCAGCTCGAGGTGACCCCGTGAGCGCCCTGTGGCTGGCGGGCGTCGCCCTCGTCGCGGCCGAAGGACTCGGCGGTCCGCCGGTGCTGAGCGCCGAGGTCCGCACCCTGCTCCACACCTGGGAGCACGGAGGCCCGCGAGGCCCCGAGCAGGACCTCCTGCTCCAGGGAGACCGCCTCCGGGTCCTGGTCCGCTTCGACGCCGCCCCCACACCCCAAGGCCTGGCCCGGCTCTCGGGGCGGCACTGGGACTTCGCCACCCTGGACGGCGAGCCCGTCCACACGGCGTTGACCTACGCCGCTTCGGTCCCCTTCGAGGCTCTCCAGGACCTGGCGGCGTCGCCCGACGTGGTCCGGATCGAGCTCGGACGCAGCCTCGGCCTCACCCCGCCCGTGGACCTCTCCGCCACCTGGATCGGCGTCGACGAGGTCCGGGGACGGGCCGCGGATCGAGGCGCCCCGGCGCTGGGTCACCGGGTCCTGGTGGTGGACTTCGACACCGGCATCGACCTGTCCCAGCCCCTGCTGAACCACCTCGACGGCGGCCTCTACGACTGGGTGGACAGCGACGGCGACGGGGTGCTCACGGTCGGCACCGACGAGGTCGAGGTCGACGGGGCCTTCGGCGTCCTGGAGGTGCTCCAGGGAGCGGTCTGGGACGCCTGGGGCACGGACGACTCCTCCGCCCACGGCTACGGCCGCGACTTCGAGCCCGACCTGGACCTGCTCTTCGTCGATCTGAACGGCGACGGCGTCCGGGACCAGGCCGACCGGGAGGACACGCCGGGTCTCGGGGAGCCGACGTTCGTGGCCGAGGACCTGGACCTCGACGGGGTGGTCTCCTCCGGGGAGTGGCTGGTGCGGCTGGGCACCCCCAAGACGGCGGCGAGCTGGACGGCGGGCGGCGGCCTGCTGGAGCGCGGCGTGGACCTGCTCCAGACGCCGAGAGACCCCCATGGCCACGGGACCTCGGTCACCAGCATCCTCGGCGCCGGCCACCCCGGGCTGTCGGCCTATGCGTCGATGGCGCCCGGAGCCGACCTGGCCGCCTTCTCCTACTACGCCGACTGGGAGCTCTTCGACTGGGTCACGGCCATCGAGACAGCCCGCACGCTGGGGCCCGACGTGCTGCTCTACGAGGTCGGCGACTTCACCGGGGAATTCCAGGACGGCTCCTCGCTCTTCGAGCAGGCCGTCACAGACGCCGCCGAGGACGCGGTCAACGTCTGTCCCGCCGGCAACGTGGGCGAGAACGGCAAGCACGGCCTGCGGGAGGTCGGTCCCGAGGGGGGCCACGCCGGGCTCTACGCCCTCGGTCCCGACCAGGGCTACGACATCACCTACGCCTACATCACCGTGACCTGGCAGGGCGGGGCCGACGTGGCCCTCACCTGGCAGGACGGCTCGGGCGGCCAGCAGATCGACGTGCGCACCGACGGGGAGTGGAGCAACGACAACAAGAACAACTGGTTCAAGGCCACCGCCGACACCTCCACCCGGGGCACGAAGATGCTGCTGGTCGAGTGGAGCCGCTGGGACGGGGCCAACTACGACACCATCGAGGGCTACGGCTACCTGGGCATCGACCCGACCCAGACCGCCGAGGTCCACGTCTGGACCTCGGACAACGCGTCGAGCTGGTCGGGCGGCCTGGTGAACTGGCTGCCGAGCTGGGGCTGGGGGGAGGAGTGGAGCTGGGCCGACGCCACCTCGTCGGCCACCTCGCCCTCCACCTCCGACGCCTGCATCGCCCTGACCTCCTTCCAGACCCGCACCTCGGTCTACGGCGGTGACGAGTCCGCCCACCCGACGGCGCCGCTCTCGGGCTTCTCCGGGCGGGGCCCGCGCATCGACGGCGAGGATCTGGTCGACCTCGCCGCGCCCGGTCACTACGACATCCGCACCCTGGACTCGACGGTCAACACGCCCCAGAACACCTGGACGTTCTTCGGGGGCACCTCGGCAGCGGGACCCCACGTCGCCAGCGCGGCGGCCCTGCTCCGCGGCGTGCACCCCGGCGCCACCCACGCCGAGGTGGAGGCCGCCCTCCAGGAGGGTGCGGCCCGCGACAGCGAGACCGGGTCCACGAGCTACGACCACGACTGGGGCTACGGTCGCCTGCGGGCCGACGCGGGCCTGGTGGCCCTGGACCGCTCCCCGCCGAGCTTCGAGGTGCTCGCCATCGAGAGCCCCTTCGCGCCGGTGCGCAGGCTCTGGGTGGTGCCCGGCGAGGAGCTGGTCGACGGTCCGACCTGCACCGCGGGAGGCGTGGCCGTGGACCTGGTGGACGCCGACGGCGGGGTCTGGTTCGGCACCGCCCCGATCGACGGCGAGCTGAGCTGCGAGGGCACGGACTTGGCGGGCAACTCGGGGGGTTCGGTGACCGTGGTGGCGGAGTGAGATCCGCTCAGATCCCCGAGCCGGAGACGATCCAGAGCACGCCGGAGTCGTCCTCCATGCCGTGGTCGTAGGTCGCACCGAGGAGCAGGTCGGGCAGGCCGTCTCCGGTGACATCGCTTCCCCCGGCGTTGCTCCAGCCGACCGTGGCGCCCTGTCGGCTGCCGAAGAAGCGGGCGTCGTCGGCCCCCACGGTGCGGGTCCCGGAGAAGGGTCCGTAGACCAGGTAGTCCGCGCCCGATCCGGTCCCGTAGCGGGCCACCTGGGGCGCGCCGATGAGCAGCTCTGTGGTGCCGTCCCCGTCGAGGTCCCCCGGAGCCGAGGTCCACCAGCCGAAGGTGTCGCCGGTGTCCTCCCCGAGCAGGGTCGCATCGGCCAGGACGTCGTCGTGGAGCCCGGGAGCGGGCGCGTACCAGATGTAGACCTCGCCCGACTCATTCTGCCAGTCCCACACCGTGCCGGCCACGACATCGCTGTAGCCGTCTCCGTCGAGATCCGAACCCAGGAGCTGGCTGCGATCGTCGACGATCGGGTCCCCATCGGCTCGAGCGAACGCGGCGACCGCCTCGTCCGCGTAGGCCGCGCCGCTGGCCGGCCCCTCGAAGAGCAGCAGGGCGTGCTTGCCGCGATCGGCCGTTCGGCCGAAGACGAGGAAGTCCGCCAGACCGTCCCCGTTCACATCCCCGGCGGGCCCGACCGCCTTGCCGAAGTCCCCGGCCCTTCCCGTCCCATAGAGGCGTCCGTCCGCCTCTGCGGCGCCATGGTGGCCTGTCCCCGGCCCATGGACCAGCCAGGCGGCGCCCATGTTCGTTCCCGACGTGTCGTCGTGCTGGGACGCGAACAGGACGTCCGCGAGTCCATCTCCGTTGACGTCGCCGACCACCGCCGCGCCACTGGCGAACCCCTCGGTGCCTTCGTTCGGTCTCCAGACACCGTCGGCGTCCGCGAGCGAGGAGGTCCCGCTGGGACCCCCGAGGACCAGGTAGCCCCGACCGGTGTGGTCGTTGGAGGCCCAGTTCCAGGGTGCCGCCACCATCAAGTCGTCGACCCCGTCGCCGTCGAAGTCCCCCGACCCGGCGTGCCACCCCGCCCAGGCCCCCTCCGTCTCGCCCAGCAGCGAGCGGTCGGCGTCGACGACGTCCCGGTCGGCCTCGATGGGTCCGAAGAACACGTGGACGGACCCGCCGTCACTGGCGCCGAGGTCGCCGCCGAAGGCCGACACGGCCACGTCCTCCGAACCGTCCCCGTCGAAGTCCCCGAACATCGCCCGCTGGCTGAAGCCGTCCTGGTCCCTGCGACCTCGGAGTGAGAGCACGTCGGGGGAGTCGAGGACCGTGTCGCCGCTGAGCTGGCAGCCGTTGGCGGTGCCGTCGCAGTCGTCGTCCTTGCCGTTGTCGCAGACCTCGCTGGCGTCGGGGTGGACCTCCGGATCGTCGTCGTCGCAGTCGGTCGCCGTGGTGTGGCCGTCGCCGTCCTCATCGGTGTCGGTGTCGGTGTCGGTGTCGGTGTCGGTGTCGGTGTCGGTGTCGGT
>CAZCVP010000106.1:15690-26448 GCA_964501915.1 uncultured Enterobacterales bacterium | reverse complement strand
CATCGCCTGCAAGAACATCTGGACCGACCGCAAGGGCGCTGAGTACATGTGGTGGAACAACGTCGAGACGAAGCCCGGCACGGGCTATCCCGGCAAGTGGGAAGACCAGGACATCTACAAGGGTGGCTGGGAGAAGAACGGCACCACGATCGACCTGAAGGGGGCCGGCAAGAAGAAGGGGCTGGCGAACATCTTCCACAACCCCCACATGCCGGTGATCGACGACTACTACGAGCCGTTCACCTACAAGTACCTGAACCTGATCGAAGCGCCGGCTGGAGACGACCAGCCCACCGCGCGGCCGATCTCGATGATCACGGGCGAGCCCATGGACATCAAGATGGGCCCCAACTGGGACGACGACCTCAGCGGCACCCCCGACTACGCCCGCAACGACCCGAACCTGGTCAAGCTCTCCCCCGCCGAGCAGGAGGCGATGTTCCAGCTCGAGCGCATGGCGTTCTTCTACCTGCCGCGCATCTGCAACCACTGCCTCAACCCCGCCTGCGTGGCCTCCTGTCCCTCGGGCGCCCTCTACAAGCGCGGCGAAGACGGCGTGGTGCTCATCAACCAGGACGTCTGCAGGGCCTGGCGCATGTGCGTGACGGCCTGTCCCTACAAGAAGTCCTACTACAACTGGCACTCCGGCAAGTCCGAGAAGTGCATCCTCTGCTACCCGCGCATCGAGGCCGGCTACGCCCCCGCGTGCATGCACTCCTGCGTGGGGCGCATCCGCTACCTCGGGGTGGTGCTCTACGACGCCGACAAGATCGAAGACGTCGCGTCCTGCGATGAGCGTGACCTCGTGCGGCGGCACATGGACATCATCCAGGATCCCTTCGATCCCGAGGTGATCGCCTCGGCCAAGGCCAACGGCATCGCTGACTCGACCATCCACGCGGCCCAGTACTCCCCCACCTACAAGTTCGTGAAGACCTGGGGCCTCGCGCTGCCGCTCCATCCGGAGTTCCGCACGCTGCCGATGCTCTTCTACGTGCCCCCGCTGCTGCCGGTCATGGCCACCGTCACCCAGGTGGACAACACGGCGCAGTCCGAGAAGATGCACGAGATCGCCAAGTACTGGCCCGACAACTGGCTCTACGACACCAGCACCGACGAGCTCTGGGGCACCATCGAGCAGGCTCGCTTCCCGCTGGAGTACCTGGCCAACCTGTTCAGCGCCGGTGACACCTCCTGGGTCTCGGATCGCCTCAAGAAGCTCATGGCGGTCCGCATCCACCGTCGTCACGTCACCGTGGGGGACATCTCGGCCGAGAAGGTCGCCCAGGTCTTCGCCGAGACCGGCCTGGACGCCCAGATGGCCGACGACATCTACTACCTGACCGCGCTCGCCAAGTTCGACGATCGCTTCGTCGTGCCTGCGGCCCACCGCGAGCAGGCCATCGAGATGATGGAGTTCACGGGCGACGTCAAGGGCAACATCGGCTTCGGCTTCAAGGGCGGCACCGCCAGCCGGGGGACCTGATCGTGGCCCCCCAGGCTCTGCTCCGCCCCCACTACGAGCTGCTCGCCAGCCTGTTCGTCTACCCCAGCGCCGACTACCCGCAGCGGGCCGTCCGCGTCGTCGAAGGCCTGCGGGCCTCCCACCCGGAGGCCGCCGCTTCCCTGGACTGCTTCATCTCCTTCCTGCCGCCCTACGGCAGCACGGGGCTGGGTCTCGAGGCGCTCTACGAGCTCCAGGAGATCTACACCCGATCCTTCGAGGTCCAGGCCATCACCACCCTCGACGTCGGCTACGTCTGCTTTGGCGACGACTACAAGCGGGCCGAGATGCTGGTCAACCTGAACCGCGAGCACCGCGGGGTCGGCGTGGACTGCGGCTTCGAGCTCTCGGACCACCTGCCCAACGTGCTGCGCCTGCTCGCACGCTGGACCGACGAGCCGCTGGCCCAGGAGCTGGTCCAGCAGATCGTGACCCCGGCCGTGCGGCAGATGATCGCCGAGTTCGACCCCCAGCGCATGGCCCAGCGCAACGCGCTCTACAAGAAGCACCACAAGACCCTGATCGAGTCCTCGGTGCTGCGGGCGACGATGTTCCACTACACGCTGGTGGCGGTCGCGACGACGCTCGAGGCCGACTTCGGCTTCGTGGAGTCCGAGCTTCCCAACCACTCCACCGACTTCTTGCGCTCCATCAAGCGCGAGCTCGAGATCGAAGACCGCGGGGCCGGTGCCCGGCCCTCCGCACAACTCGGCAACGGCCTGCCCAGGCGTGAGCACGCAGGTCCCGGGAGGATGAGCACGTGAATTCGCTGAACGCCTTTCTCTTCGTCGGCTTCCCCTACGCGGCGATCCTGGTCTTCATCATCGGCCTGGCCCTGCGCTACCGGAACCGTGGCTTCACGATCTCCAGCCTGTCCTCGCAGTTCCTGGAAGGTCGCAAGCTGTTCTGGGGCATCGTGCCCTTCCACGTCGGGCTGCTCGTCATCCTGACCGGGCACCTCCTGGCCTTCCTGGTGCCCTCGGCCATCCTGGCCTGGAACGGCGATCCGGTGCGGCTGATCATCCTGGAGGTCAGCGCCTTCATCTTCGGACTGAGCGTGCTCGCGGGGCTGATCTCCCTGATCTGGCGCCGCTTCACCGATGTCCGGGTCAAGATCGTCACCACCCCGATGGACGTCGCCATCGAGCTGCTGCTGCTCGCCCAGATCATCCTCGGGTGCTGGGTGGCCCTCGGCTACCGGTGGGGCGCCTCCTGGTTCGCGGCCGACCTCACGCCCTACCTCTGGTCGCTGTTCACGCTGACCCCGGAGACCGAGGCGGTCTACGCGCTGCCCTGGGTCATCAAGCTGCACATCTTCGGCGCCTTCCTGCTGATCTTCATGGTGCCCTTCACGCGCCTCGCCCACATCTTCGTGGCGCCGCTCCACTACATCACCCGGCCCTACCAGCAGGTGATGTGGCACTGGGACCGCAAGGCCATCCGGGACCCGAACACCGCGTGGAGCGCGGCGAGGCCGAAGAACAACTGAGGGCCCACGGCCCTCAATGTAGGAACCTGCCATGACGGATCGCGGGAAGGCGCTCAGCGTCCTGACGGCGAACACGCTGGCCTTCACCGCGTGCTTCGCCGTCTGGATGATGAACGGGGTGCTGATCACCTTCCTGGTCGACAACGGCATCTACGACTTCGACAAGCCCCAGATGGGGTGGCTGATCGGCATCCCCGTGCTCACCGGCTCGCTCTGCCGCCTGCCGGCCGGCATGCTGACCGACCGCTTCGGCGGGCGGCCCGTGTTCACCGTCCTGATGCTGCTCACCTCCGGTGCGGCCGCCCTCTACAGCTTCGCCGACGGCTTCTGGGGCCTGCTGGCGGGCGGACTGGGCTTCGGACTGGCCGGCGCCACCTTCGCGGTGGGCATCGCCTTCACCTCGGTCTGGTTCCCCAGGCACCAGCAGGGCACGGCCCTGGGCATCTTCGGCGCCGGCAACGCCGGGGCGGCGCTGACCGCGCTGGGAGCCCCGCGGTTGCTGAACGCGCTGACCGACGGGGGCACGAACCTCGAGGGCTGGCGGGGCCTGCCGCGGCTCTACGCGCTGGGCCTGCTGCTCGTGACCGCCATGTTCTGGGTCATGACGACCAACCGGCGACCCCAGGAAGGCGTGAGGCGCTCGCTGGCGCAGCGGCTGGAGCCCCTGAAGCGGGTGCGGGTCTGGCGCTTCGGCCTCTACTACTTCCTCGTCTTCGGCGGCTTCGTCGCCCTGGCCCAGTGGCTGATCCCCTACTACGTCAACGTCTACGGCGTCACCGTGGTGATGGCCGGTCTGCTCACCTCGATCTTCTCCTTCCCGTCCGGTGTCATCCGGGCCCTCGGAGGCTGGCTCTCCGACAGAGTCGGGGCCCGGGTGGTGATGTACTGGGTGCTCGGCGGCTGCGCTCTCTGCAGCGCCGCGCTCATCGTGCCCAGGATGGACATCACCTCGCCAGGCCAGGGCGTCATGTCCACACGCACCGGGGCCGTCACGGCCGTCGAGCCGAGCGCGATCTTCGTCGACGAGGTCAGCCACACCATCAGGCCGATGCCGGAGACGGGGCCCCGCCGTGAGGGCACGCTGATCTGGCCCACCAGCACCTTCGGCCAGGAGCCGGTGGTGGAGGTCGGCGACGCAGTGCTCAAGAAGGGCCTGCTCGCCCGGGGCGTCACCCACATCTACTTCCAGGCCAACATCTGGGTGTTCACGGCGCTGGTGTTCGCCGTCGGCATTCTCATGGGCATCGGCAAGGCGGCCGTCTACAAGCACATCCCCGAGTACTACCCCAACGACGTCGGCACCGTGGGCGGGATCGTCGGCGTCATCGGCGGACTCGGGGGCTTCGTCTGCCCGATCGTGTTCGGCTACCTGTTGCAGGGCACCGGCATCTGGACCACCACCTGGATGTTCTTCACGCTCCTGGCGGCGTCGTGCCTCATCTGGATGCACTGGACGATCCGCAAGATGACCGTGCGTCACTCGCCCGAGCTCGCCCACCGCATCGAGGCGCCCGAGCTCGACATGCCCCTGCCGCTGCTGTTGACCTGCCCCGTCCACGGGGTGAGGGCCGAGGTCGAGGTCATGGCCAGCCTGGGCAGCGATCCAGCCGCCCGCGTGACCGGCTGCTCGCTGCTGGGCGGCATGGGCGAAGCACCCACCTGTGAAGGCTCCTGCGTCCTGGGAGGCGCCGATGCCCACAAGCACACAACCGAGGATGAAACATGAGCTCTGACAACCGCGAGTGGCCCGACCACTGGGACCCCGAGGACGAGTCCTTCTGGGCGCGCACCGGCAAGCGGGTCGCCAACCGCAACCTCTGGGTCTCGATCCCCAACCTGCTGCTCGGCTTCGCCGTCTGGATCTACTGGGGCATGGTCGCCAAGTACATCCAGAAGCTGCACTTCGGCAGCGGCGGCGAGCTGTTCGACTTCACCTTCATGAACGACGGGCAGCCCTACGAGGACGCCGCCTACCGGGCGCTGCTGTTCACGCTGCCCGCGGTCGCCGGCCTGGCGGGGGCGACGCTGCGCATCCCGAACTCGTTCATGATCGCGATCTCTGGCGGCCGCAACGTCAAGTTCATGACCACGACGCTGCTGGTCCTGCCAGCGCTGGGCGCGGGCATCGCCCTGCAGAACCACGAGACGCCGTTCCACATCTACATCATCCTGGCGTCGCTCTCGGGCGTCGGGGGTGGGGCCTTCGCCTCGTCGATGTCGAACATCAGCTTCTTCTTCCCCAAGAAGATGCAGGGCCTGGCCCTGGGGCTCAACGCCGGGCTCGGCAACCTCGGCGTCAGCGTGATGCAGTTCCTGATCCCGTGGGTGATCACCTTCGGGCTGTTCGGCGGCCTCGGGGGGGACCCCTACCAGTACGCCAAGGACAGCGGCACCGCCGAGATGTGGGTCCAGAACGCCGGCCTGGTGTGGGTGCCCATCCTGGCGACCTTCGCGGTGCTGGCCTTCTTCTTCATGAGCAACCTGCCCTTCCACAAGGTCGGCTCGACGCCTGTGGCCGTCGCCAAGTACCTGTGGCTGACGGTCCTGGGCTTCGTCGGGGCCTGGGCCGGCATCGTGCTCTTGATCGTGCCCTGGGGTGGCTTCCCTGTCCTGGTGAAGACCTTCATCGTGGCGATCGTGGCGGTGGCCGTGACCCTCGGGGGCATGCGCTTCCTGACGCCCGCGGCGATCCAGGAGCCGCTGAAGGAGCAGTTCGCGATCTTCAGCGAGAAGCACAACTGGATCATGACCTACCTCTACGTCATGACCTTCGGCTCCTTCATCGGCTACGCCAACGCCTTCCCCAAGCTCATCGACGACGTCTTCGGCGTCTACGCCGTGGGGGCCAACGCCGGTCAGCTCACCGGGCTGTCCTCCGCTGGCTTCATCTGGATCGGCGCCGGCGTCGGGGCGCTCATCCGGCCCCTCGGCGGCTGGCTCTCCGACAAGCTGGGCGGTGCGCGGGTGACCCACTGGGACACCATCGTCATGATCATCTCCACCGTCGCCTCCGGGTACTTCGTGTCGCTGGCCATGGTGTCGGAGGACCCGACCCAGTACTTCATGCCCTTCCTGCTGACCTTCATCGTGCTCTTCGCCACGACGGGCATCGGCAACGGGTCGACCTTCCGCATGATCGGCGTGATCTTCGACAAGGACCAGCGCGGTCCCGTGCTGGGCTGGACCTCGGCGATCGCCGCCTATGGCGCCTACCTGATCCCCAAGATCTTCGCGACCCAGATCCAGGCCGGCACCCCCCAGTACGCGCTCTACGGCTTCGCCTTCTACTACGCGACCTGCCTGGTGCTGAACTGGTGGTACTACGCCCGCAAGAACGCCGAGATCTCCTGCTGAGAACCCCCCGGAGCGCCACGAGGAGGCCCTCATGACACCGACCCAGTTCTGCATCGAGCCCTACCCCCGGACCGTGCTGGACCGCCGCTCCGGCGTCCAGGACGGGCTGGGCGTCTGGAGACGAGACGACGAGGCGGAGGTCGACACCCTGGACGAGCTGCTGTTCAACGAGATCGAGCACTGCTGTCAGCTCGGCATCCAGCACATGCGCGACCGCCAGCCATCCGACGCCCAGGAGCAGTTCCTCCAGGCGCTCCGGCACCTCCCCGAGCCCCTCGGTCGCTGGAACGCCGCCGGGTGGGCGCTCTTGGCGCTCGGGCACGTCGCGGTGACGCGCGAGAACTGGAACATGGCACGCCAGGTGCTCACCGACGCCATGTGGAGCCCTGGGGTCTTCGGCAATCCCTGGGCCCACCGGCTCAAGGGCCAGGTCCACCTCGCCTGCGAAGAGCGTGACCGGGCGGCCGACGACCTGGTGCGGGCGTACCGGGCCGCGGGACAGGCGATCCTCGAGGGCACCGCCCCTGGCTGCCTCGCCCTCATCGAGGAGAGCCTCGGTGAGGACGGCGGGCTCGCTACTCCCTCGTCCTGAGGGACGGCTGGTCCTGGCTGGCCCGCTCGAGGATGCCGTCCGGCCCCCACACCAACGCCCCGCCAGCGTGGCCCACGAGCACGCCCAGGACGAGCTGGACCAGGGTGCCGACCACGGCGACCGCAGCGACCCGGCGAGCCCGGGCCTCGTCGCTGAGCAGGGCACCAGCCACACTCAGCAGCAGGGTCGCTCCGACCACGACCGTGAACCCCACCGCCAGCGCCTGGTGGTGCTGGATGCGCTCCAGCTCGAGCCAGTCGCGGGCGTCCAGGGCCGCCCACTCTCCGCTACGCACCGCCACCACCGCCGTGACCAGCAGCACCCCTTGGAGCACCGCGAGTAGCCACCAGCTACGCCGAGGCAATAGGTCCTTGACCCAACTGAGCAACAGCACCGGACCCAAGACCCCCACCGCCACGGCCATGCCGATGGCGAGGTGCACGACCAGCGGATGAAACGGTAGAGCCGTCACCCGACCTCAGTAATCCGTCCGAAGGTGATCCCATGCCCGAGACCGATGTGAAGTACGACCTGATCGAAGCCGCGTGCGACTTCTGGTTCCACGACAACGACCGGGTCCGCACCCCCTTCCCGGTCCGCATCCAGGCCGAGCTGAAGCGCAACGCCCAGCGCACCTACCTCGAGTGGCTGAAGAACCTGGACGGCACCGATCGGAGCGAGGTCGGCGACGAGGAGCTGGTCAGCTTCTTCGAGATGTTCCTGTTCCGCGAGGCCCTGGCCCTGGTGGGCGAAGACGACACCGACCTGGTGCTCACGCTGCACCATCCCTTCATGCCCAGGGTCGGCGACCTGGTCAACGACGAGACCCACGGGCCCAGCCGGGTGGTCGGCCGAGAGCTGGAGCAGAAGGACGACGACAAGCTCTACATGATCGTCGCCATGGTGGCCGAGGCCTCCGACGAGGCCTGGAAGGCCGAGTTCCTGATCCCGACCTGATCTCACCCATCGAGGTGTCCCCAACGTCGGTTTCCGGGTTGCGCCGGATTGTAGTCACTGACTACAACTTCCCCACCCCCCACCGGAGTCCTCATGGCTGGCCCCAGCTTCCCTCCCTGGACCGAAGAACACGACATGATCCGCAGGACCGTGCGGGAGTACTGCGAGCAGCGCCTCGCTCCCCACCGCGAGGAGTGGGACAAGGCCCAGCAGTGGCCGGCCCGCGAGGTCTTCAAGGAGATGGCGGACCTCGGGCTGTTGGGGATCCGCTTCTCCGAGGAGCACGGGGGCATGGGCCTGGACTGGTGGAGCACGGTCGCCTACGTCGAGGCCCTGGCCCACTGTCGCAACGCCGGCGTGATCATGTCGATCCTGGTGAACACCGACATGGCCACTCCGGTCATCGACGAGATCGGCACCGAGGAGCAGAAGGAGGAGTTCCTCGCCCCGCTGATCACCGGCGAGAAGATCGGCGCCCTCGGCGTCACCGAGCCCGGCGCCGGCTCCGACGTGGCGAGCATCCGCACGACAGCCCGCATGGACGGCGGCGACTTCGTGATCAACGGCGCCAAGACCTTCATCACCAACGCCAGCTTCGCCGACTTCATCACCCTGGCCGTGCGCACCGGCGAGGACGGCTTCGGGGGCATCTCCCTGGTGCTCTTCCCGACCGACACGCCGGGCTTCAGCCTCGGTCGCAAGCTCGACAAGCTCGGCACCCGCTCCGTGGACTCCTCGGAGATCCACTTCGACAACTGCCGGATCCCGCAGCGCTACCTGCTCGGTCACCTCAACGCCGGCTTCGTTCACATCATGCAGAACTTCCAGGGGGAGCGGCTGGTCGCGGCCCTGATGGCCACCAGCGGCATGGAGATGTCCCTGAAGGAGTCCATGCAGTACGCCGAGGAGCGCTCGGCCTTCGGCCGACCGGTGTCCAAGTTCCAGGTCTGGCGCCACCGCTTCGCCGAGCACCTCTCGGCCATCCGCGCGGCCAAGATGCTGACCTACCACGCCGTCGACGTGATCAACGCCACCGGCGACGCCACCCTCGAGATCTCGATGGCCAAGCTCTTCGCCGGCGACCTGGCCCAGAAGGTCGCCTATGACTGCCTCCAGATCCACGGCGGCTACGGCTTCGTGGAGGAGTACGACGTCTGCCGCCACTTCCGTGACGTGCGGCTCATCACCATCGGCGGCGGCACCTCCGAGGTGATGAAGGAGATCATCTCCAAGTTCAGCGGTCTCTGATCCCCGCGGGTAAGCTCCCGGCCGTGCGCACGTCGAACCCGGCGCTGCTGGCGGCCGCGGTGGCCCTGGTCGCCTGCCTGGAGGAGGATCCCGATGGACCCTCCGGGGTCTCCTGGTATCCCCCGGTGCGCTTCGCCTTCCCCCTCGCCGAGCGGGAGCTGTTCGAGCCGCCGATGGGTGTGGACCACGACCCGGACGTCTACGAGGGGGTCGAGCGGGCGATCTGCATCAACTCCATCGGGGAGCCCTTCCCCAACTGCTACGACGAGCACGACGGGTCGGACTACCTGTTGATCGGCGACTGGGAGCAGATGGACGCCGGCTCGGCCACCATCCAGGCGGCCGCCGACGGGGTGGTGGTCTCGACCGAGGACGGGCACTACGACCGCTGCCACGGGGACTTCGGCTCCTTCGACTCCTCCTGCGACGGCCACAGCGGCACCGCGAACTCGGTGATCGTGGAGCACCAGACCCCCGTCGGCACGGTCCAGACCTGGTACTGGCACATGATGAAGGACTCCGTCGCCGTGGAGGTCGGCGAGGAGGTGGCCTGCGGCGACGTCCTGGGCATCGTCGGCAGCAGCGGCCGCTCCAGCCAGCCCCACCTCCACTTCGAGCTCCAGCTCGACGGGGCCTCCATCGACCCCTACGCCGGCCCCTACTCCCAGGACACGAGCTGGTGGACCGACCAGGGGGAGGAGTGGGAGCTTCCGTCGCCGGACTGCTACGGCTGAGCGAGGAGCGGTCGCCCGGCCCGCTCGCTGCGCTTGTAACGGCGTGTTACGACTCGCAAAACGGGGCCTGGAAGACCTGTCCATCGGCCCCCGGCGGCCTATGTTTGCGGCCTGCCGAGTCGAGGTCCCCCATGTCCTTCTCCGTCCTCACCGTCGTCACCGTGACCATCTCGCTCATGGGCGGTCTGCTCTGGTCCCTGGGTCGCATCCGCAAGAGCCTCTTCGAGGACGTGCGTCGCCAGACGGGTACCCTCCCCCCCGCGGGCTGAGCCTCCCCTACCGTCCCGCCTGCACCCGGCGCAGGGCCTCCGCCGCCGCCTGACGTACCCCAACGTCCGGATCCCCCCGAGCCGCCACCTGGAGCTGGAGCTCCAGCCCCTCCACGGGGAAGGCCGGCAGGCTCCGAGCCGTCGCCGCCCGGACGTCCGGATCGCTGTCGTTCAGCAGCAGCGCCATGAAGACATCGCCCACGCCCGTCGGCTTGACCTGGGCCAGCGCGATCACGGCGGCCAGCCGGACCTCTGGACTCGTGTCCAGGCGCACCACTTCGGTGAGCAGGCTGCCCGCCAGCCCCGAGTCCGCCCGCGCCAGCCGCTGGACCCCCGCCACCCGCGCGTCGGCGTCCTCGGTCGCCAGCTCCCGCCGGGCCCGGGCGACGACGTCCTCGGGTGAGCGCCGGTCCTCCACGAGGTCCTTCGCGTTGTCGCAGGCCACGTGCAGGCTGTCGAGCTGGACCCGGCACCGCACGAGGTCCGGCTCGGTCTCGTGCCAGTGCCAGTAGGTGAGGGTCCTGTGCTCGAGCCGTGGCGGCTCGGCGAGCGCCTGCTGGGCCGGGGCCCCCCCCGGCCTAGGGCCCCCGCGGGGGCACGGCCACCCCCCC
>CAZCVP010000106.1:0-15680 GCA_964501915.1 uncultured Enterobacterales bacterium | reverse complement strand
GCGGGGCGGGCCCTGGGCGCGCGCGGGGGGGGCGCGGCGCGCGCCGGCGGGGCCGGCACCCGCCGGGCCTGCGGCCCGGGGCGGGCCCAGGGCACGCCGCCCGCGACGCGGTTGCCCGGCTCCAGCAGGAGCATCGCGAAGCCGGCGAGCAGGACATCGTCGACCAGGTCCAGGTCGACGCGGTCGATCACGGCCCGGTAGGCGGCGGTCCCGTCGAGGGGAACGGGCTGCCCCTCCACCACGACCGCCCCCCAGGCCCGGTGCCCGTCGTCGAGGCGGTAGGTCCTCAGGCCGCCTGGCAGGTCTTCGCGCCAGGGCTCGACCTGCACGTCCCGACCCGCCCACACCTGGACCTGGAAGAGCGTGGCTTCGACCTTCGGGTCGGCAACGGGCTGCTCCTCGCCACACGCCAGCATCGCCAGGGTCAGAGCCCACATGGCACCAGACTACAGGAAGCGAAGCCCCCGGCCCGCCCTCACCACCTGGCAGCCGATCCGATCAGCTCCACGTCTCCCGCCAGCACCGGCACGACACCCGTGCTCGTCTCCACCATCAGGGCACCGTCGTCCCGCAGGGAGACCGCGACCCCTTCCAGGCCGGACTCCGGCACGCGCACGGGCTGGCCGAGGGTCCAGGACAGCTCCCGCCAGGCGTCGAGGACCCGGTCCCTGCGAGCCGCGACCTGGCCGCAGCGTCGCTCGATGGCCGGCACGAGGCGCCCCAGCAGCCCGGCCCGGTCCTGGGGACCGTGTGTCCAGCTCACGGAGGCTGCCTGGGGCAGCGCCTCGCCGAAGCGCTCCTGGTTCACGTTCAGGCCGACCCCGAGCACGATGAAGTGCAGCCAGTCCACCTCGGCGTGGACCTCGGCCAGGATGCCGGCGACCTTGCGGCCCTCGTGGTCCAGCACGTCGTTGGGCCACTTCAGGCGGAGCCCGAGCACCTCGGCGACGGCCACCGCGGCGGCCAGGCAGAGCAGCGGGGCCTCCCGCGGTGGCAGGGCTGGCCGCAGCACCAGGGAGAAGGTCAGGTTCGCCCCTGCCGCGCTCTCCCAGGAGCGGCCCTTGCGACCCCGGCCCCCGGTCTGCTCCTCGGCGACCACGAGGGTCCCCCCGGGACAGGCCGCGAGGCCCAGGTCGTGGGCCAGTCGGTTCGTGGAGGTGCAGCGGGTGTGGAAGTGCACCGGGCGTCCGCAGCGCCAGCTCAGGGTGTGGGTCCCGAAGCCCGCCGGGTCCACGAGCGCGTAGCCCCGGCCGGCCGCCGCCTCGATCCCGATCCCCTCGCCCCGCAGCAGCTCGATCGCCTTCCACACCGCCGTGCGGGAGACGCCGAGCGTGTCCGCCAGCGCCTGGCCGGAGCAGGGACCCTCCGCGAGTCGCTCCAGCACGCGCTGCGGCGTGGTCACGAGGCCTGCTCGACCCGCAGCGAGAGGTCGACCCAGCGCGCCTGGTGGATGAGGCCTCCCATCGAGACCTGGTCGATGCCGCTGTCGGCGAGACGGGCGGCGCGCTCGGCCGTCATGTTGCCCGAGACCTCCAGGAGCACCCGTCCATCGGCGAGCCTCGCGGCGGCCCGCACGGCGTCGTCGCCCATGTTGTCCAGCAGCACCGCCTCGACCCCCGCCGCGATGGCCTCTTCGAGCTGGGAGAGGGTCTCGACCTCGACCTGGACCTTCAGCAGGTGGTGGACGCTGGACCGGGCGCGGCGGACCGCGGCCGTCACCCCGCCGGCCCCGACGATGTGGTTCTCCTTGATCAGCACCCCGTCGAAGAGGCCGAAGCGGTGGTTGCCCCCGCCCCCGTGGCGCACGGCGGCCTTCTCCAGGGACCTCAGCAGCGGGGTGGACTTGCGCGTGTCCACCACCCGCAGGCCACCCGACGCCGCCACGACCGCGGCGGTGTGGGTCGCGACGCCCGAGAGCCGCATCAGGAAGTTGAGCGCCACCCGCTCCGCCTCCAGGATGCCCCGCAACGGACCCTCGATCCGGGCGACCGGATCGCCGTCCTGGAGGGCGTCGCCGTCGTCGGCCAGCGGCACGTACCGGGCGCCGCGCTGGCGGAAGGCCTCCCGGGCGGCCTCGACCCCCGAGAGCACCAGGTCCTGCCTGGCCCGGAGCAGGGCCGTGGCCCGCACCTCGGGACGGATCGTCGCCTCCGAGGTCCGATCGCCCGGCCCCAGGTCCTCGGCGAGGGCGAGGGCGACGAGCTCCGACAGGGTCACGACAGCGCCTCCCGAGCCGCGGCGAGGTGCTCGCGGCGGGCCTGGGCCTGCACCTGCTTGTCGCGGAACTTCTGGACGACCTGTGCCGGCGCCCGATCGACGAAGCCCGGGTTGCCGAGGCGCTTGGACAGATCCGCGAGGTCCCGGTCCACCTTGCCCAGCTCCTTGTCCAGCCGCGAGCGCTCGGCGTCCAGGTCCACCAGTCCCTCCAGGGGCACGAAGAGCTCGGTGCCCGGGACCACCAGGGTCGCGGAGCCCGCCGGACGGTCCGCCCGCTCCGACACCGAGGTCACCCGGACCAGGTGGTGCAGCCCGCTCTGGTGGGCGATCAGCGTCGCCACGTGCTCTCCCCGGGCGAGGACCACCAGCTCAGCCCGCGGTGAGAGCTCCATGTCGGCCTTGAGCTTGCGCAGCTTCACGACAGCCTGCTGGAGCAGGGCGACCTCGGCCAGCATCGCGGCGTCCTCGGGGAAGTCCGAGGGCTTGGGGTAGGCCGCGAGCATCACCGTCTCCACACCCCCGCGGGCCTCCTCCGGCAGGCGCTGCCAGATCTCCTCGCTCAAGAACGGCATCAGCGGGTGGATCAGCCGCGCGATGGCGCCGAGCACGGTCACCAGGGTGTGCTGGGCGGCCGCCCGGGCGTCCCCGCCCCCATAGACGGCGGGCTTGGAGAGCTCCAGGTACCAGTCGCAGAACTCGCCCCAGACGAAGGCGTGGATCTCCGTCGCCGCCTCGTTGAAGCGGTAGCTGTCCAGAGCCTCCCGGACCCGGGCGACGGCGGCGCCGGTGCGGGCGAGGATCCAGCGGTCGTAGACCGAGGGCTCCGCTGCTCCACCCGCCGCGGGGTCGTAGTCCTCGAGGTTCATCGACGCGAAGCGGAAGGCCTGCCAGATCTTGTTGACGAAGCGGGCGTTGGCCTCCGGCAGCCTCGGGTTCCAGTGCGGGTCGCGGCCCTGGACCGTGGCCTGGACCAGGGTGAACCGGAAGGCATCGCAGCCGTAGGCGTCGATGGCCTCCAGCGGATCGACCACGTTGCCCTTGGTCTTCGACATCTTCTGGCCGTGCTCGTCGCGCAGGAGCCCGTGGATGCACACGTCGGCGAAGGGCGCCGCACCCATGTGGTGCACGCCGCTGAAGATCATCCGAGCCACCCAGAAGAATATGATGTCGAAGCCGGTCACCAGCACCGACGTCGGGTACCACTTCGCCAGCTCGGGCGTGGGCTCCGGCCAGCCGAAGACCGAGAACGGCCACAGGGCTGAGGAGAACCAGGTGTCGAGCACGTCCTCGTCCTGGCGCAGGCGGGTGCCGTCGCAGGAGCTGCACGCCTCCGGGGTCTCGGTGGCGACGTTGATCTCGCCGCAGTCCTCGCAGTGCCAGGCCGGGATGCGGTGTCCCCACCAGAGCTGGCGGGAGATGCACCAGTCCCGGATGTTGCGCATCCAGGTGAAGTAGGTGTTCTCCCACTGCTTGGGCACGAAGCGGGTCGAGCCGTGCTCGACGGTGGCCAGCGCCGGCCCGGCCAGCGGACGCATCTTCACGAACCACTGCTTGGACACCATCGGCTCGACCACCGCGCCCGAGCGCTGGGAGCGCCCGAGGCTCATCACGTGGTCCTCGCGACCGCGGAACAGCCCCAGCTCCGTGAGCCGTGCCTTCACGTTCTCGCGGGCCTCCATGCGGTCCTGGCCGGCGAAGGGACCGCCGTTGTCGTTGACCCGACCGCCTTCGTCGAGCATCGGGATGAACGGCAGGTCGTGGCGCTTGCCGACCTCGTAGTCGTTGGGGTCGTGGGAGGGCGTGACCTTCACCGCGCCGGTCCCGAACTCCACGTCCACCAGGATGGCGTCGCCGATGATCGGGATCTGTCGCCCCAGGATCGGGTGGGTCACCGTCTGCCCGATCAGGTGCTGGTAGCGGGGGTCGGACGGGTTCACGGCGATGGCGGTGTCGCCGAGCATCGTCTCCGGACGGGTGGTGGCGACCACGATCTCGCCGGAGCCGTCGCTCAGCGGGTAGGCGAAGGACCACAGCTCGCTGGCGTAGTCGTCGTCGTACTCCACCTCCAGGTCCGAGAGCACCGTGCGACCGACCGGGTCCCAGTTGATCATGCGCTCACCCTGGTAGATGAGCCCCTGCTCGTAGAGGTTCACGAAGACCTGTCGCACGGCTCTGGACAGGCCGTCGTCCATGGTGAAGCGCTCGCGCGTCCAGTCACAGCTCACGCCGAGCCGGCGGAGCTGGTTGGTGATGATGTCGCCGGACTCGGCCTTCCAGTCCCAGACGCGCTCCAGGAAGGCCTCCCGACCCAGCTCCAGCCGGTCGATGCCCTGCTCGCGCAGCATGCGGGTGACGACCCACTCGGTGGCGATGCCCGCGTGGTCGGTGCCCGGCACCCACAGCGTGTTGTAGCCGTCCATGCGCTTGTAGCGGATCAGCACGTCCTGGAGCGTGTTGTCCATGGCGTGGCCCATGTGCAGCGAGCCCGTCACGTTCGGCGGGGGGATCACGATGCAGTAGGGGTCGCCCTCGTCGTCGGGGGAGGCGCCGAAGAAGCCGCTCTCCTCCCACCAGCGGTAGTAGCGCTGCTCGGCATCGGCGGGGTCGAAGGTGCGGGGTGTGGACATGGCAGTGCCCTGTTCCGTCGAGAGGATGGGGAGCCGGCTTAATGCGGAGCGGGGCCGGAAGCCGCGAGGGTCGTCAACCCTCGGGGTTGTCGCGGGCCATCACCCGGTCGGTGATCTCCGGAAGCCGCGCCTGGAGGACGTCCTGGACGGCCTCGGTGACCACCTGCCGGAAGTCGGGCGAGGAAGCCAGCGCCGTGCGCAGGGCTCCTTCGACCACTTCCGGCAACACCTCGAGGATGGCGCGCTCCAGCGCCGGTCCGACCACGAGCGGGTCCACCGAGACCACCTTGGGCGGACGGTGATCCCGTGGGAGGAAGCTGGCGAGCCGTTCCTCGCTCACCGGTGGCCCCGGCCGCGGACCGACCGGTGGGACCGCCACGGTCGCGACGGATGGATCGTCGGCCAGCAGGGCACCCTCGTAGTCGGGCACGTCGCCGCGACCGACAGCGGGCAGCTCCTCCAGTCGGGGCAGCGGGCCGAGCTTCTCCTCGAGGACGGCCCGCAGGCTGATGGCGGTGAACGGCACGCCGATGCGCCCGTCGACGCCGGCGCTGTCCGCCCGCTGGCGGTTGTAGACCTCGAAGCCGCCCGCCAGCAGGAAGATCAAGGCCGCCGGGAAGCGGTCCCGGAGGCTGCGGGCCAGGTCGTAGCCGTTGGTGGTGTCCAGCGTGATCGCGCTGAGCACCACGTCGACCTGCTCGCCGTCGAGCACCTCGGTCAGGGCGCTGGCGTCGCGCACGTGCAGCACCGGGTAGCCGGCCTGCGCGAGGGCCTCGTCGACCTTCCGGTGGGTGGCCGGGTTCGGATGCACGACGAGGACGGTCTTCGGATCCATGCGCCCAGCTCACCGTCCCCCCGAGATGGAGACCGGCGGCGCATGCTCGCCCGGAGCGGCCACGGTGTCAAGCTCTGGGACGCTGTGGCCCGTCAGTCCTCGGCGACGACCGCGACGTGGATCGCCCGAGAATAGGCGTAGACCTTCTGATCCTGCTCGGTCACGCTCTCGTCTTCGTTCTGGAAGCCGACGTAGAGGTTGATCACGTCGGAGTTGAAGTCGGCGTTGAGGAGATCCCAGGCATCGTCGGGCACGACGTAGCTGTCCTCGCCGGTCGTGTTGCAGGTCACGCTGTACCAGGCCTCGTCGTCCCGTTCCTGTCGGATCTGGATCCAGGTGGTGTCCCAGCCCGACACGTCCCAGGTGATCTCCACCTCGTCACCGAACTCGAGGCCTTCGCTCGTGTCGGGGTCGAAGGTCACCTCGGTGAGCTCTCCGGCCGGCGGGGTGGAGGCGCCGTCGAGGCGCCCGGCGTCGGACAGGGTCACGCCCTCGGAGAGCACCTCCTCGGCGACCGAGCAGCCGAGGTAGTCCTCGGTCACGTTGTCCGAGTAGAAGCCGCCGCCCATGTCCGCCAGCTCGCCGCTGCGGGTGGCGCTGGACCAGTCCGGCTCGTCGTCCAGGTCCGGGATCGACTCGCCGTTCTCGCCGGCGTCGGACGGGAAGAGCACCACGTCCGCCGCGCAGTCCCCGGCTGCGGGGAAGGCGTCGGCCTCCAGGGCGTCGGGGGCGTAGGACAGGGCGACCTCGAAGGCCAGGACCCCCAGCCACTCGGTCTCGATGTTGCCGTAGCTGTCGAAGTCGGCACAGACCCAGGTGAAGACGTCGGCCACGAGCCGGGCGTCGGGCTCCGGGCCGCTCCCGAGGGTGATCTTGCCCTTGTTGCAGCCGCCGGCGGCCAGGCCGGCGAAGACGAGGACGGCGACGATGGGGTGGCGCATGGTGACCTTCGGAGGAGGCGTGGGGAACCCCAGCTTATCCGCCAACCCGGTCACCGGACTGTCAAGGTGTCGGGGCGCCGATTAGAGAGGTGGGGTGACCCTGATCTGGCCCTGGCTGGCACTGTCCGCCTGCAACCCTGCGGGCCCGATGCCGCTGGTCGACCTGGAGGGAGGCTTCTTCGACGCCCCCTTCCCGTCCGATGCGCGGGTCACGGCCTCCGGCGGTCCGGACCTGTCGGACTTCCCCAACCCCACGAGCAACCCGCTGCTCGACGAGTACATCGCCGTCGCCGGAGAGCTCGACGGGGCGGGGACCTCGTCGACCATCACCTTCCGCTTCGACGGGCCCCTGGACCTCGACGCCCTGCCCGCCCCCGGCAAGACCCTGGCCCGCGGCGCCCCGGTGTTCCTCCTCGACGTCGATCCACGATCCCCCTCCCGGGGCACCCGGATCCCCCTGATCTGGGACTTCCAGGAGGAGGCCACCACCTACCAGGCCGCGAACCTGCTGACCCTGGCGCCGCTGCACGGCGTCCCGCTCCGCCACGACACCACCTACGTGGCGGTGATCACCACGGAGCTGGCCTCCCAGCACCCGTTCTTCGCCGAGGTCTGGAGCGCCGACCACCCGGACCACGCCGCCTGGCAGGCGGTCCAGGACGGCCTCTTCGAGCTCGGCGTGAGCGTGGGCGACGTGGCCGTGGCCACGGTCTTCACGACCCAGGACCCCCTCAGAGAGACCGGCGAGTGGGCCTGGCGGGCCCGCCACGCCCTCCCGGTGCCCACCTGGGACCAGGCGCTCACCGCCCGCGACGCCAACGGCTACTACCAGGTCTGGGAGGGGCAGCTCGAGGTGCCCCTCTGGCAGCACGGCGAGCGTCCCTACCTCAGCGACGGCGGCGCCTTCCAGCGCGACGCGGAGGGCGAGCCCGCGATCGCCGTCTGGGAGGACGTCGCCTTCTCCCTGGCCTGGCCGGCGGAGGGGGACCCGCCCGAGACCGGCTGGCCGGTCGTCCTCTACGCCCACGGCACCGGCGGCGACCACCGGACCTGCTGTGACTCGGGCTCGGGCCTGGAGCCGGCCGCCATGCTCGCCAAGGCGGGGTTCGCCACCCTCGGCATCGCCCAGCCGCTGCACGGCGACCGCGCCACCCCGGACACCGACTCCGACTTCCACACCTTCAACTACCTCAACCCCGACTCCGTCCTGCACAACTTCCGCCAGGGTGCCCTGGACCACGTCTACATGGCGATGGCGCTGCGTGGGCGCAGCCACACCTTCGACGCCGACGGCACCGCGGTGTCCCTGGACCCGGAGGAGGTCACCTTCCTCGGCCACTCCCAGGGCGGCATCAGCGGGGCTCTGGCGGCGCCCTTCCTCGGCGGCCTCGTCGACGCAGCCGCCCTCTCCGGTGCGGGGGGCGGACTGTCCTACACCCTGGTCCACCGCAAGGACGGCATGGACATCGCGGCGATGATCGCCGACCTGCTGGACCTCGGCTACGACGAGGAGCTCGACGAGCTCCACCCGATCACCGGCCTCGTCCAGCTCCTGAGCGAGGTCACCGACCCGCTGAACTACGCCCGCCACTGGTTCCTCGAGGACCACCTCTACGCCGAGGGATCGGTCCACGTCATGGCCACCGAGGGGCTGCTCGACGAGCAGACGCCGTCGATGACCACCGAGGCCATGGCCGCGGCCGGTGGCCTGCCGATCCTCGAGCCCGTGGCCCACCTCGACGACGCCCACCTCCTGATGGGTCCCCCCACCGAGGACCTGGCGACCACGGGCAACGCCGTCGGCTACGACGGCCGGCCGATCACCGCGGGGCTCGGGCAGTACCCGGACGACGACCACTACGCGATCTTCGACAACAGCACGGCCGCCCGGCTCTACCAGGGCTTCCTGGCGACGGCCCGGGACGACGGCACACCGACGCTGGGGAGCGACTGATGAGACTGCTGCTGGGGGTGAGCGGAGGCATCGCCGCCTACAAGGCCTGTGAGCTGGTGCGCCTGGCGATCAAGGGCGGTGCCGAGGTCCGCGTGGCGATGACCGCCAACGCCGCCCGCTTCGTCGCACCTCTGACCTTCGAGACCCTGTCCGGTCACCCGGTGCTCCTGGACACCTTCCAGGGCGGGCAGGGCGGCACCATCGACCACATCGCCTGGGCGAAGTGGCCGACCATCACCGCCATCGCCCCGCTCACGGCCAACGTGCTGGGCAAGCTGGCCTGCGGCCTCGCCGACGACGCCCTCACCACCCTGTGGATGGCCCTGCCCCGGGGCACTCCGTCGCTGCTGGCCCCGGCCATGAACACCGAGATGTGGTTCCATCCGGTGGTCCAGCGCAACCTGGAGTGGCTGGCGGCGCTGGGCCGCTACACGCTGGTGGATCCAGTCGACAAGCAGCTCGCTTGCGGGGACGTGGGTCAGGGAGGACTTGCGGATCCGGCTGTGATCTGGAAGGTTCTCTGTGACCTCGAGCGCACCCAGGCATCCCGGGTGAGCTGAGAACGGAAGTCGATGGACCCCGCGTGTCTGGTTCTGCTGCCTCGCACCCGACGCCCCGGCGCGCCTCGGACCTGCTGGACCGGGTCGGCGACACACCCCTCGTCCGCCTCGAGGCCCTGACCCGAGACCTGGTCTCCCCGGACGTCGAGGTCCTCGCCAAGCTGGAGTGGTTCAACCCCGGGGGCTCCGTCAAGGACCGCGCCGCGAGCCGCATCATCGCCGAGGCCGAGGCCAGCGGACGCCTGCGACCGGGCATGACCCTGCTCGACGCCTCCTCCGGCAACACGGGCATCGCCTACGCGATGGTGGGTGCCCGCCGCGGCTACACGGTGCGTCTCTGCCTGCCGGCCAACGCCAACGCCGAGCGCAAGCGCACGCTGGAGGCCTACGGCGTGGAGCTGGTCCTCACCGACCCGCTGGAGGGCTCCGACGGGGCCATCATCGAGGCCCAGCGCCTCGCCGCGGAGGACCCGGACCTCTTCTACTGCGACCAGTACAGCAACGACGCCAACTGGCGAGCCCACTACGAGGGCACGGGCCCCGAGATCTGGCGCCAGACCGGGGGGCGCGTCACCCACTTCGTCGCCACCCTCGGCACCTCGGGCACTTCACCGGCACCACGCGCTTCCTCAAGGAGCGCGACCCGCGCGTCCACTGCGTCTCCGTCCAGCCCGACTCCCCGTTCCACGGGCTGGAGGGCCTCAAGCACATGGAGACCGCGATCGTGCCGGCGATCTACGACCCCACACTGGCCGACGAGGACCTCGGCGCACCGACCGAGGAGAGCCTGGAGCTGGTGCGGCGCCTCGCCCGCGAGGAGGGCCTGCTCGCCGGTGTGTCCGCCGGCGCGGCCACCTGGGCAGCCCTGCAGGTCGCCCGCCGCCTCGAGACCGGCACCGTCGTCACCGTGTTCCCCGATGGCGGGGAGCGCTACCTCAGCGAAGACCACGTCTGGAAGGAGTCCTGACCATGTCCATCACCATCCGCATCCCCACCCCGCTGCGTGCCTTCACCGATCGCCAGCCGTCCGTGGCGGCCCAGGGCCGGACCGTCGGCGAAGCGCTCCAGGATCTCACGACCCGCTACCCGGATCTCAGTCGTCACCTGCGCGATGCCCAGGGTCGGCTACGTAGCTTCGTGAACGTCTACCTGGGCGAGGAGGACATCCGCTTCCTGGACCAGGAGGGCACGGCGCTCTTCGACGGGGCCGAGCTCACCATCGTGCCATCCATCGCCGGAGGTGCTCGTTGAGCGAGCTTCCCGAGCTGAACAACGCCGAGATCGCACGCTACAGCCGCCACCTCATCCTCGACGAGGTCGGCATGGAGGGCCAGCGGCGGCTCAAGGCCGGCTCGGTGCTCTGCGTGGGCACCGGCGGCCTCGGCTCTCCGCTGCTGATGTACCTGGCGGCGGCCGGTGTCGGCCGCATCGGGATGGTCGACTTCGACGTGGTGGATGCGTCCAACCTCCAGCGCCAGATCCTGCACGGTACCTCCCAGGTGGGCGTGCGCAAGGTGATCAGCGCTGCGGAGCGCATCGCCGACATCAACCCCCACATCCAGCTGGACGTCTACGAGGAGGCCCTGACCTCGGACAACGCCCTTCGCATCCTGGAGCCCTACGACGTGGTGGTCGACGGGACCGACAACTTCCCCACGCGCTACCTCGTCAACGACGCCTGCGTCATCCTCGGCAAGCCCAACGTCTACGGCTCGATCTTCAAGTTCGAGGGGCAGGCCTCGGTCTTCAACTACCGGGGTGGTCCCCAGTACCGGGACCTCTACCCGGAGCCTCCTCCCCCGGGCCTGGTGCCCTCCTGTGCCGAGGGCGGCGTGCTCGGCATCCTGCCCGGCGTGGTCGGCTGCATCCAGGCCACCGAGACCCTCAAGATCCTGCTCGGCGCCGGCGAGACCCTCTCCGGGCGGCTCCTGCTCTACGACGCCCTCCACATGACCTTCCGGACGCTGAAGCTGCGCAAGGACCCCGAGGGCAAGCCGATCACCGAGCTCATCGACTACGAGCAGTTCTGTGGCTTCCCGGGAGCCGACGCCTACCCGGGGGAGCCCGCTGCCGAGGCCTTCGGCCGCATCGGCCTGACCGAGGCCGCCCGCCGGATGCAGGCGGGCTGGAAGCCCTACGTGCTCGACGTGCGCAAGCCGCACGAGGCGGACATCGTGGCCTTCGAGTTCACCGATCGGCTCCACCCCCACGAGACCGTGCTGGACATCGCCGGTGAGCTTCCGCGCGATCGGGACCTGCTCATCCACTGCCGCTCCGGCGTGCGCTCGGCCACGGCCTGTGCCGCGCTGGCGGCGATCGGCTTCGAGCGCTGCCTGAACCTGGAGGGTGGAATCCTCGGGTGGGCGGCGGAGATCGATCCGCGCATGCCGACCTACTGATCCCGCTCCCTCAGTACGTCCCGTCCAGGCGCCCCCGCAGGTAGGTCTCCGTGTGGTCGATCCGCAGCTCGACCCACATCGGCAGGTGGTCGCTGATCTGGTAGGTCCGGAAGTAGGAGGGCCACGAGGTCGAAGTGGGAGATCACCTCGGCGATGTAGGCGATCGCCTCCCGCGGTCGGGTCCCGAAGGAGGAGCTGTCGAACTCGCGGAGGTTCCAGGTCGCGAGCAGCAGGTTCGCGGAGAGCTCGCGTCGGGGGAGGTCCTGCCGGAGCTGAGCCCGGAGGCGCAGCAGGCCTTCCAGGGTCCTGCGACCCTCTTCGGTGTCGTTCTGGATCTTGGCGTAGCGGGGCATCTTCCTACCTCACCGCGATTCTGCCTCAGGTCGGTCTCGTTGGCGATGTCCGCGCGATGGCCGCATCGCCTCGTAAGATGGGCAGCGATGACCGGTCCCGAGATCAGCGCCCTGCGCTCCCGCCTGCGGGCCTTCGGCGAGCACCGCATCGCCGCGGAGAAGCACCCGGACTGCAGCCACAGGACCCGGCCGGTCGTCTGCTCCGAGTGCGGTGGTCCCACCCTGGAGCTGACCGTCGAGCGGCACAAGCAGGACCGGCCCGGCGACTTCCACGGTCGGCTCTGGGCCCGGTGCCCGAGCTGCGGGGCGCGCCAGACCGTGCTCGGCACGGTGCGCCAGGGACGGGAGCCCTCGGAGCCGGTCGATGTCCAGGCCGTGGCCTGTGCCTGCGGCGAGCGCTCGCTGGTGCTCCTGGTGGTCGATCGCTGGGACGAGGGCTTCTACGACGAGGGCACGGCGGTGGCGGCTTGTTCGGCTTGTGGGGTGCCGCGACCGGTGGTCGACCTCGACTGACCGCGACGGTCGCCGGGGCGTAGGCTCAGTCCTCCTCGTCCGACCGCCCGAACCGGAACCACTTGCGCCAGTCCGCCTCGTCGTGACCGGTGCGCTCCTCGGCGGGCAGGGACTGGAGCATGCCGGCGTCTTCGATGATCACCGCGGCCGGGCCCGTGGCGACGGAGCTTCCGAGCTGGACGAGGCGGTCCCCGTCGAGCACCAGGCCGAGCACCTTGTCTGCGGCCGGGTCGAAGACGAAGTCCTCGACCGCACCGAGGGACACGCCGTTGCGGCTCATCACCCGGGTACCGCGGTACTGGCTGGCCCAGGCCCGCCCGTCCTCGACGTTGCGACCGCCGCCGGTCCACTCGACGTCGCCCTCCTCGTCGACGAAGGCCACGTCGCGTCCGATGTGGTCCAGCGAGCTCCCGGGCACCCCACCGGCCTTGGAGAACATGCCGGTCCCCTTGATCCGGTAGCCGTAGATGGCGCGGCTCTCCAGGTCGAACTGGAAGTCGTCGAAGCGCCCGATGATGGCGCCTTCCTTGCGGGCCACCACGTGGAGACCGTTGGCCTTGCGAAAGCTGATCATGACTCACCCCAGGCGCATCTATCCGGCACGGCTCCTCCGGCCACCGGGCTCACTCCTCCGCCTCCGCCCCCGGCTCGCGCCAGGCCTCCCGGCGCACCGCGGCGAAGAACAGCTCGTTGGAGCGCCGGTAGTGGTCGGCGGACCACTGCGCTGGATCGCGGACCCAGCGCACGAGGCCCTCCAGGCGCCGCCGCAGTCGGCCCAAGGCGCCTCTCGGCGGCGCTTCGCGCAGCAGCCGACCGTCGTCGCCGCTCAGCTCGGCTCCGGGAAGGGGCGCCCCTCCAGGGCCTCCACGCGCTCGCGGAAGACGCGCGGCAGGGAGCAGTCCAGCCCCTGGTCATCGAGCAGGATCAGGATCGAGCTGCCACGGGCCACGGGCTGCCGGCTCAGGCGGTCCCAGACCAGGTACTGGAGCCGGAAGGACTTCTGGGTCAGCTCGTCGCAGCGGACCCGCACGGCCAGCTCGTCGTCGGTGGTGACGAGCTGCTCCATGCACACCCGGGCATCGAAGACCCGGAAGTGGAAGTCGTCCTCCAGGGCGTTCAGCGCCCCCACGTAGGCCCGGCGCGCCTCCTGGAAGTAGGTCAGGAAGATGGACTCGTCCACGATGCCCTGCAGGCCCGTGTCGCGCTGGCGCACCCGGAGGTGGACCTGGACGGGATAGGTGTTCTCGGCCTCCACCGGCCCTCCTCGACAGCAGGAGGCTAACCCAGGTGACCGTGGCCGCCCCTCTCCCCTGTCCCGTCCAGGCCACCTGTGGCGGATGTCCCTGGATGCCGCGTGAGCCCGCGGACCAGCTCGCCGCCAAGGTGGTTCGCACCGCTGGCTTGCTGGGCCGGGAGCCCGACCGGGTGCACCCGTCTCCCCGGGCCCTCGGCTACCGGGCTCGCATCACGCTGCGGCGAGGCCCCTCGGGAGCCTGGTCCTTCACCCGGCCCCGCTCCCACGACCGGGTCCCGGTCACCACCTGCGCCACCGCCCGCCCGGAGCTCCAGACCGCCCTGGCGGCCCTGCCCCCGGTCCAGGGCGCCCGCTCCGTGGAGCTCCGCACCGACGGCGACCGGGTCGTGCTCACCTTCGAGGGCGGGCGCCGCGACGCGCTGGAGGCGCTGGAGGGGCCCTGGTCGGGCGTCGCGCGGGCCGATCGGACCGTGTCCGGCGAGACCGACCTCTACCTGGAGGTGGCCGGGATCCGGCACCTTCTCGGCCCCACCACCTTCTTCCAGGTCAACCTGGAGGTCAACGAGGCCCTGGTCGCCGCGGTCAGCCGGGCCGTGCACGCCCTGGAGCCCGAAGCCGTGCTCGAGCTCTACAGCGGCGCCGGCAACCTGGGCCTGCCCCTGGCCGCCACCGGGGTGCGGGTCACCAGCGTCGAGTCCCACCCGGAGGCGGTCACCGACGCCCGCCGCACCGCGGCCGCGGCCGGGCTGTGCCCGACGCTGATCCAGCGCGACGTGGTTCGCCTCCGTGCGGGCGAGCACGCCTTCGACGTCCTGCTGCTCGACCCGCCCCGCGCCGGCGCCCCCGGTGTGCTCCCGGAGCTCGCCCTGACCCGGCCGCGCGGCATCGTCTACGTGAGCTGCGACGCCCGCGCCCTGGCGCGGGACCTGAAGCCTCTCCGCGGCGGCTATGACATCGCTCGCCTCGAGCTCTTCGACATGTTCCCCCAGACCCCCCACGCCGAGGTCCTGTGCGTCCTGCACCGGAGGTAGGCGCAGGCGTGCCCCTGCACGTGATCGGGGTGATGGCGGTGGCGGTGCTGGCCGTCAGCGCCGCGGCCCCGCTCGTGCGACTGGCGGAGGGTGTGCACCCGGTGGCCATCGGCGCCTGGCGCACCCTCGGGGTGGCGCTGATCCTCGCCCCGGCCTTCAAGCCCCTGACCCGCCGGGACACCGCCCTGACCGGGCTCGCCGGGGTGCTGCTCGCCCTGCACTTCTGGTCCTGGTTCGCCAGCCTGGGCCACACCACCGTGATGCGCTCCACGCTGCTCGTCACCTTGAACCCCGTCTGGACGGCGCTCGTGGAGTGGCTGGCCTGGCGCGAGAGCCCCCGGCCCGTCTACTGGATCGGCCTCGGTGTCGCCGCCCCCGGGGTGCTGCTGCTCGCCGGCGGCGGGGTCGGTGGTGAGGCGACGCTGCTCGGCGACGGCCTGGCCCTGCTCGGCGGTGTCTTCGGCTCCCTCTACCTGCTGGTCGGGCGACGGGTGCGACAGCGGGTCGGCATCGCCACCTACGGCGGGCTGGTGTCGGCCGCCGCCGCCGCCGTGCTGCTGCCCCTGGCCCTGGTGCTGGAGGCGCCGCTGGTCGGCTATCCCACCGGTAGCTGGCTGGCGCTGCTCGGCCTGACCGTGGGTCCTCAGCTCCTGGGCCACGTCGGCTTCAACTACAGCGTGCGCTACGTCAAGGCCTCGGTCGCAGCCGCGTTCATCCTGCTGGAGCCGGTCGGTGCCGCGCTGCTCGCCGTGGCGCTGTTCGCCGAGGTCCCCGGAGGGCTCGAGGTCGCCGGTGGCGTGCTGGTGCTGGTGGGCGTGCTCGTGGCGACCCGCCCCGGGCGGGAGCCTTCGCAGGTGGAGGTGCCCTGAGGGGGTGCGGTCCTCGGGGGGCCACCCCCCCCCCCCCCCCCCCACCCCCCGCGGGGCCCCCCCCCCGCCGCCGGGGGGGGCCCCAGGCCCCCCAACCCCCCCGGGGACCCCCCCCCCCCCCCCCTT
>CAZCVP010000105.1:0-26510 GCA_964501915.1 uncultured Enterobacterales bacterium | reverse complement strand
GGAGTGGAGGGGGGGATGGACCCCGCAGGCGGCTGGAGGGCGTGACCCGGGCTGGCCTGACTCCTACGCGACGTCGTGCTCGTTCTCGTCCTCGTCATCGTCCTCCTCCTCCTCGTCCTCCTCCTCGTCCTCCTCCTCGTCCTCGTGCTCGTGCTCGTGGGTCTGTCGACGGAACTGAGCGGGTCGACCAGCCGGTCCGCCGCCTCCCGGACCAGGCGTCCGGTTCAGCCGGTCACAGACCTCTGTGAGGCCCCGGACCGGACCAGGCGTCCGGTTCAGTCGGTCACAGGCCTCTGTGAGGCCCCGGACCGGACCAGGTGTCCGGTTCAGCCGGTCACAGACCTCTGTGAGGCCCCGGACCGGACCAGGTGTCCGGTCCAGCCGGTCACAGGCCTCTGTGAGGCCCCGGACCGGACCAGGCTCGTCCTTGGGGTCGAGGATCTCCGACCGGGCCGCTTGGCCGGCTCGGTCCTGGATCCACACCCGCACTCGCCCTCGTCCTCGCTCGCGCGGGGGGCGGGCGGCGATGGGGGAGCCCGGACAACGACACCGGTCGATCGGTCTTGGCGCAGCGGGCCGGTCAGCAGTGTCAGTCCGGGTCGCAGGGTCCTTCGCAGAAGTGCTCGACCTCGCCGGTCGTGAGGTAGTGCACGATCTGGGCCTGGGCCTCCACGTCGCCGAAGATGTCGTCGTGGGGGTCGTGGTCCTCGTCCGTCGCCGGCACGGACTCCAGCGGCTCCGTGACCCCGAAGTCGAACTCCACCAGCGCCGAGCCGGTGAAGGGCGGCGGCGTCGCCTCCAGGCCCCAGATCGGCCGCGTCTCCGGGCTCACGAGCGAGGCCCCGTAGGAGCGGGCCAGCACGTGGGCACCCAGGGTGGTCACCGAAGCGTCCCCGATGACCGCCTGCATCAGCACCGGCGTCTCCTGGAGGTTGGCCCAGCCCCCACTCTCCGTCGGGTCCCAGAGCATCTGCATCAGCGGGATGAGGACCGAGACGTCGACGGGGTCGGCGAACTCGGCCTGGAGCAGCAGCAGGAAGGGCACGAAACCCTGCGCACGGGCCAGCAGCAGGGAGAACGGGGCCCCGGGCACGCCGAGGATGCCCCTCAGGTGCTCTCCCCCCATGGCCAGGGTGGCACCACCGAGCACCGACCCCTGGCTGTTTCCGTAGAAGTAGAGCGCCGACGGATCGACGAGGGGGACCCCGTCCACCGCGAAGGCCTCGTCCCGTCCCAGGGCCCCCTTCAGCGCCCGGGCTGCCAGCAGCGTCTCCATGTGGCCGTGGTGGAGCCGGTCCGGCACGATGGCGAAGTCCGAGACGTCGGTGGCCACGGCGAGGGTCACGGGCGCGATGTCGTCGTCCTTCATGCCCGTCCAGTCCACCGCCAGCACCACCGCCGGCAGGCTGGTGGCGATGCGATCCAGTCCGCTGCTGCGCACGTCCTTGCGGTCGCCGAAGAGGCCGTGGCCGAACTGGAGGGCGATCTCCGGGCGCGGGTCGTCGAGCAGGGCGCAGGGGACCCGCGCCATGAACGGTACCTCGACCGTGCCCTCGGCCAGCGGGAGGCCGTCGTCGCCAAAGCGAAGCTGGTGACCGGGCTCCCAGGACTCGAGGAAGAGCGGCACCTCCAGGGTGCCCTCGACCTGGCGTCCGATCAGCCCCCCGTCGCAGCCGAAGTCCTCGACCTCGGTGAGGGTGTACGGGGGGCCGTCCTCTCCGGCCCAGGCCAGGGCCTCGTCGCGGACGTGCCGCATCGTGCGCAGGGACCAGTCCTCGCTCACGGTGGTGAAGTCCCAGGCGAGCTGCAGCTCGTCGCGGGACCAGCCGGCCGCCTCCAGCGCCGGGAAGATGCCGTCCTCATAGGCCTCCCGCTGCCGCTCCAGGTCCGGGTCGTCGGTCTCCTCCTCGTCGCGCAGCGCCCGGAAGCCGTCCGGTGCCGCGAGCAGGGCCCCGTCGGCGGCGGTCAGACCCCGCAGGGCGACGACGTGGCGGTGACCGTGGGCCATCGGGGCCACGGGCCGCAGGATCAGGAGCTGGCGGTCCGGGTCGTCCGCGGTGGCCGCCTCCAGCTCGGCGAAGTGGGGCACCCGCTCCCCGGTCTCGACGTCCAGCAGGATCGAGGTGCTGTCAGGCCCGATCGAGGCCCCGAGGTCCGTCAGCGGCACCAGCCCCGAGGGGTCGACCCCCGGGAAGAGCGCGTAGAGCGGTCCCAGGATCGGGAAGCCGTCCAGGCTGTTCCAGCGCGCCGGGTCCGTGGGCACCCCGTCGATGCTCTCGGGCAGGCTCCCGGCGCCGAAGTCGACCCGCAGGGCGGTGGGCCGGACCGGGTCCACCGCCAGGAAGAAGCTCGACGGGAAGGGCAGCATGCAGTGGCTGTCGTCGACCGGGTTGCAGTCCCCCCGGGCGGCGTCGAGGTCGGACCCATCACCCGGGCAGGCGAGGAGCAGGGACAGAGCCAGGGACACCATGCGGGGAAGATACCGCTTCGCGGGGCCCGCTACGACCGCGGTCCGGCTCAGCCACAGTCCTCGGTGCTGTCCGCGCAGACGAGCGCGTCCGGGTCGAGCTGGATCTCCACCTGCTGACCGTCCACGTGGCACTCGCCCTGGGTGACCTCGACCTCGACGGTCTGGCTGTCCAGGTACCAGCAGCAGGGATCCCCCTCCAGCTCCTCGTCCAGCACCGCCGTGATCGCGAACGCGCCGGCCTGCTCCCAGCCCGCCACCGCGGAGGAGCAGTCGGCGTTCATGCACTCCGCGTCCTGGGCCTGGCCGCCGTCCACCGTGTAGGTCAGGGCCGTCGGCGACAGCGGCTCGCCGTCCAGGTCGGTCACCGAGATCGTCACCGAGGCCATCGCGCTGGCGTCGCAGACGGTCTCCGGCTCGCAGGCGAGGAGCAGCAGGGGGGAGAGAAGGGCAATGATCTGAACGCGCATGGATCCTCCAAGGTGTCCGCACTCCTGTGCAGACACCGTGCCAGGGGCGACGTCAGCCTCCGGTGGTCCCGACTGCGACCGGAACCGCGACAGGGATGTCAGGGGCCGGCCGAGGTGAGACCGAGGAACGGGGGCCCTGAGCGCCAAGGTAGACCGTGACCCGTTCAGGACACCAGCCCACCGGACGGCCTCGCGCAGGCCCTGGAGATCCTCAGCGTCGACCCGGCGGTCCGACTCGCCGTGGCCTTCGGCTCGGTCGCGCGGGGGACCGAGCGGCCTGGGAGCGACGTGGACCTGGGGCTGCTGCTGGACGAGGCCTCGGCAGGTGCCTGGACTCGACCGAGCGGCCACTCCCCTACGGCACCTCCGGCACCTCCTCCGCGGCACCGAAGTCACCGGCCTGCTCGCTCAGCCGCTCCAGGTCCAGCCGCAGGGCGTCCAGCGCCACGCCATACCCAGACCAGTCCCCTTCCCGCTGGGCCGACTCGGCCGCCTCCAGCCGATCCTGGGCGCTCAGGGCCACCGACCGCCAGCCCGAGGCGTCGCGCAACAGCGCCTCCTCGGCCACGGTCTCCGCATTCCCGTCGAGCTGGTTGGTGCGGGGGGCCACCCCGAACACCTCGGCCAGCGCCTCGTCCAGAGTCTCCCGCATCGCGATGCGATTCTCGTAGGACACGATGACCCGCTTCAGCTCCGGCAGCTCCGAGCTCTCGGCCTGCAGGTAGAGCGGCTCCACGTACATCAGAGAGTCCTCGATCGGGATCACCAGCAGGTTCCCGCGCACGACGCGGCTCCCACCCTGGTCCCACAGCGTCAGCTGCTCCGAGATGCTCGGGTCCTGGTCGATGCGGGCCTCGATCTGACGGGGTCCGAAGATGAGCTTCTGCTTGGGGAACTGGTAGAGGATGAGCTTGCCGTAGTTGTCCCCGTCACTCCGGGCTGCGAGCCAGGAGATCATGTTGTCCTTGTTGGTCGGCGAGAACGGGACCAGCAGGACGAACTCGGCGCTCTCCTCCGCCGGGAGCTTCATGATCAGGTAGTAGGACTGCATCGGCCGGGCCTGGCCGTCGTAGAGCTCCTTCGGCAGGGTCCACATGTCCTCCTTGTTGTAGAAGACCGTCGGATCCTGCATGTGGTACGCCATGTACCGCGCAGCCTGGACGTTGAAGAAGTCGACCGGGTAGCGAACGTGGCCGCGCAGATCGGCGGACATCTGGTCCAGGGGCTCGAAGACGCCCGGGAAGATGTTGTCGTAGACCTGGATCAGCGGGTCCTCGGTGTCCGCGACGTAGAAGTCGACCGAGCCGTGGTAGGCGTCGACCACGACCTTGACCGAGTTGCGCAGGTAGTTGAAGCGCTTGTTCCGGAAGGACTCGCTGTAGGGGTAGCGGCTGGTGGAGGTGTAGGCGTCGAGGATCCAGAACAGGCGGCCCTCGCTGACCACCAGGTAGGGGTCGCTGTCCAGCTCGAGGAAGGGCACCAGGGTGTGGACCCGCTCCCGGATGTTCCGGCGCAGCAGGATGTTGGTGTCCTCCTCCAGGTAGTTGGAGAGCACCATGTCGAGGCTGCCGAAGTGGGCCGCGAAGGCCAGCTTCTTCCAGAGCGGACCGATGTGGACGCCGCCGTCTCCGGCGTAGAGCGTGGTCGCGTTCTGATCGCCCATGGGGTAGTCGAACTCCTCGAGCCCGGTCCGCACGAGCACGTACTGGCGCGTGGCTTCGCCGAAGTAGATCTCGGGCTGGGTGACCTCGACGTCGACCGTGGACTCCGGGGGGATGTCGCCGATCCAGAGGTCGGGCAGGCCCTCGGCGGTCACCACGTTCACCGGGCTCATGGTGAGGCCATAGCCGTGGGTGTACTGGAGGTGCTCGTTGACCCAGCCCTTGGCCTGGGCCGGCACGGCGGCGTAATTCAGCTCGCGACCCGAGAGCATGACCTGGCGGAGCTCGCCGTCGACCACGTAGCGGTCGACGTCTACGTCGACGAAGTCGTAGTAGAGCCGGATCTCCTGGAGCTGACCGTAGGTGGTGCCCAGGGGCTGGTCGTCCCAGATGCGGATGTTCTTGACCGTCAGCGGGTTGGCCTGCACGTCCTCGATGGTCAGCTCGGGGCTGGCCTCGAAGGGCTGGACCTCGATGCGGTCGAGCGCATAGGCCTCCCGCGTGGCCTGGATGTTGTACTCCAGGTACTCGGTCTCCACCTGCAGCTCGTTGGGCACGACCACGAACTTCTGGATCAGCGAGGGGTAGACCCCGTTGGCCAGCACGCTCATCAGGAAGAACCCGACCAGCCCGGTGACCGCCAGCCGGAGGTCGCCGCGGAAGACGCTGGCGACCATCGCCACCGTGACGGCCAGGGACACGACGACCATCACCCACAGCGCCGGGATCTGGGCGTGCACGTCGGCGTAGCCGGCGCCGAACACGATGCCGCGACCGGCCCGGCTCAGCAGGTCGAAGCGCTGGAGCCAGAACCCGATGGCGAAGAGCACGAAGAGGATGCCGCCGAGGTTGAGCAGGTGGGAGCGGGCGCCTTCGGAGAACCCGACCCGGCGCTGCTGCTGGAGCAGGGCCGGCAGCCCGCCGTCCTCGGGATCGATGGTCAGGACCGTGGGTCCCGTGGTGCTCAACGGCCCCTGCCGCAGGCGCTCCCGGGCGAGGTGGATCGCCGCCACGACACCGAGGCTCACCAGCACCAGCAGCAGCAGGGTCTGCTGGATCCGTTCCCAGATCGGCAGCTCGAAGACGTAGAAGCCGATGTCGTTGCCGAACAGGGGGTCGACGGTGCCGAAGGGGGCTCGGTTCAGCCAGGCGAGGACCTCGAGCCACTGGGACGAAGCCCAGCGAGCGAAGAGCATCGAGATCATGACGACGGCCAGCCCCACGCCCATGGCGGCGAACCGCCGGAGCTGGGTGGCCGTGAGCTGGAGCTCACCGCTGGTGCCGGCCAGCCAGGCGAAGTTCCAGGGTCCGTCCTTCCAGGCCAGGCGAGCGTTGAAGCCGAGGATGGCGACCGCCAGGAGGAAGACGACGGCCCAGACGATCACCTGGGTGCCCAGGGAGGTCACGAAGATGGTCCAGTACCCGAGGGCATCGAACCAGAGGGCGTCGACCACGAAGCCGATGGCCGGTCCGGTGACGATCCAGAGGACCAGGAAGACGGCCAGGAGGGTGAGCGCGGTGCGGTTGGTGGTCATTCGAACTTGTGCTGGAAGCGGCGGGTGGAGTGGGCCACCGAGTTGACGACGCCGGCCTGGAGCTCGAGGAGCTCCGGACCGGAGACCGGGAGGGTGGAGGCGTCGAGGAGCAGGTACCCGGCGAGGGCGTGGATCAGGCGGACGTAGAGGGGCGAGGTCTTGCGCTCGATGCTGTCGAGCAGGTCCCGGGTGGTCTCCAGGACCTGGGTGAGGCGCGGGCGCTGGTCTCCGGGTGCTGCAGCCAGGAGCTCCGCAGAACGGGCCGCGAACCGTCGCTTCAACAGCCGGGTGCTCTCCAGGGGCTGGACCAGGAGGTCATCGAAGACCTCTCTCGCCATCGGCGGCATCTTCATGCCCGGTGACTAACGCGGGACCGCCTCGTCGCTCTCCGCAACCGGGTCCGTGGGGCGGAAGAAGTCGGCCAGGTCCTCGACCGCGCCGACCGTGGTCGCCGGGGACGAGCAGCGCCCCTCGGTGCAGGCATAGACCGCCGACCCGCTCGTGGGCGCCGCGGAGACGAGCATGCCGGCCGCCACCGGCGCGTCCGGGTCCCACCACACCAGGGTGCGCACCCCCAGCGGCAGGGCGCGTGCGGCCTGGTGCAGCGCCCGCGCGGTCGGATCGTCGCGCGAGCCGAGGACCACCAGGCCGGGACTGCTCGTGTGGACCTCGTGGTCCGCGAGCAGCACGCCCCCGACCGGCAGGGTCTCGGCGACACCCTCCGCGGCGAGCCAGGACAGGCCGTGGCGGGCCAGGCCGCTCCAGCGCGGCTCCCCGCTGATCTCCCCGAGCAGGTCGAAGAAGCGCACGGCGGAGACGTTCTCCGCCCGGTCCACCACCCGCAGGCCATCGGGGCCCACCCCCCGCGCGCTGGTCGAGAAGCCCGGACCGCCGGCCAGGAACTGCGCCCCGACGAAGCCCGCCGCCTCCTGGGCGCGACCCAGCCAGCTCGCATCGCCGGTGCTCGCGTAGAGCGCCAGCAGGGCCCGGCCCATCTCCACGGTGTCCCCGAGGAAGGGTCCGACCGTGTCGTGGGCGCCGTGGGAGAAGCCACCACCGTCGAGACGACGCTCGGCCAGCACCCACCTCGCCGCCACGATCGCCGCCGCCAGGGCTTCCTCGTCGCCGGCGACGTCGGACCAGGCGCAGAGGGCACGAATGGCGAGGGCGTTCTGCTCCGTGAGCAGGCGCGGATCGACCGCCGGCACGCCGAGGGCGCGTCGTTCCTCGTCGCCGAGGGCGAAGTAGTCGCCGGACGGCTGCCCGGGCACCAGGTCGGCGTCCTGGCTGGCGAAGAAGGCCCCCTCCGGGCTGCGGAGGAAGGTGAGCAGGTAGGTGCGGATCTGGAGCGCCGCCGTGCGGAAGTCCTCGTCGCCGGTCCGCGCCCAGCCGAGGGCGTAGGCCTCGAGGTTGGCGGCCTGCGAAGCCATCACCTTCTCGTAGCGCGGGCTCGTCCAGACCCCGTCGGCGCTGTGCTGCCAGGTCCCGCCCCAGACCGGGTCCTGCAGCGCGAGGTTCTGCCGCAGGGTCTCGCCGACCCGCCGACCCTGCTCCGAGTCCCCCAGGGTGGCCTGGGTCGCCGCCCAGCCCAGCTCCTCGGGCGCGAGGTGCTTGAGCGGACCGCCCCAGCTCCCCTGGACCGGGTCGTAGGCTGCGTCGTGCAGGACCTGCAGGCCCGCGCGACGCTCCTCGTCGAGCCGGCCGGGGCCGTGACCCTGGACCTGGCGCTCCCGGACGGAGGGAAGGGGGTGCGGGTCCGCCAGCAGGCCCTCCAGGGCGGCGACGAAGAGCTCCGGCGCCACGTGTCCCCAGGAGACGGCCAGCTCGCGCCCGCTGGCGTCGAAGATCACCGTGGCCGGCCAGCCCCGGTCGGCGTAGCGGGCCGCCAGGTCGGGGCGATCCTCCGCGTCCAGGTGGACCGTCACGTAGGACGCCTCGAGGAGGGCCTGGACGGCCGGATCGGCGTAGGTCTGGGCCTCCATCACGTGGCAGGCGTGGCACCAGGTGGTGCCGAGATCCAGCAGCACGAGCCGATCTTCGACCCGGGCACGCTGGAAGACACCCTCGTCCAGGTCCGGCGACAGCACCGGGGCGGCGAGGGGGGCGGGGAGGAGAGCAAGGGCGGCGGCGAACCACACGGAGGGGACCTCACGCTGATCGGAGGGGAACCCGACCCATCCGTCTCCATGCTTCGTCACCCGACAGCGGGGCTGCCGTCACTTTTTGACATCGAAGTTAACGCTGGCAGATACGGTGCCACCAACCCCTCCACGGCCCCTGACCGGGTCGCCTTCCGGAGCGTCCATGAACTACGAGGAGCTGGTCCACAGGATCCTCCATCGCGTGGACGAGCTGGCCTACGTGGCGAACCACGAGGACATCGATCCGGACCAGAAGCCCTACCTGCACGCCATCGGCGAGGCGCTCTCCGAGCCCTCGCGCACCGCCCGGGAGCTGCGACAGATGGCCCAGGGCTTCTACGACGAGGGCCGCATCGACAAGGTCATGCTGCACTCCGCCCTGCACGTGATCGCGGCGAGCCCCAAGGTCCAGGACCCCCAGGAGGCCGCCCGGCAGGTCGCCCTCCAGGAGCTGGCCGCCTACGAGGTGGGCGGCCGCTGGCTGGCGGCCAACCTCGCCAGCGTGGACCGGCACCGCGGCGTGCTCGCCTTCAACCTCGACCAGCTCGAGATCGCCCTGGACTACTTCTCTCGGGCCTTCGAGCGGCAGCGCATTCCCGGCAACGTCGGCAACGTGCTCGCCACCCTGCTCCGCCTCGGGGAGATCGCCGAGGCCCGCGATCTCCACCGCCAGGTCCAGTCCGCCTTTCCCCCCTACTTCACCCGTGAGCTCGAGCGCCTGATCGGGCTCGACCCGGACCTCGCCCTGCTTCGCAAGGAAGACCACCGATGACCTCGCTGGCCGCCTTCTACCTCTGGTTCCTCACCCTCTTCGGCCCCGGCCTGAACGCCGACAGCGCTCCACCCGGCCCGCCGCCCCCCGGGGCGGCCCTCAGCGCCACCGACACCGACGACACCACCCGGCAACAGCGACAGCGCTACCGCAAGGACGCCCAGCGGGACACCAGCAAAGGCCGCGAAGGCATCTTCAACGGGTTCTAGACCGTGCTTCTCCGACACGACGACATCCGAGAGCCGCTGGAGCAGCTCCTCGCCGATCGAGGGAGCCCCGAGGCCCGGGCCCTCTACACCACCCTCGCCCGCTACAGCCATCGCCGGGTGATGCGGCTCTGCGCCGGTCGGCACGCGGGGCTCTTCAGCACCGACGAGCACGAGGAGCTGGTCGCCGAGGTCCTGCTCCACCTGATGCGAGGGGCGCTGTGCCGGTTCCGCGGGACGACCGTGCCTGAGCTGCTGGCCTATGTGCGCAGCGTCACCGATCGCACCGTCGGACACGCCGCCCGCCGGCGCATTCGCGAGCGGGACACCCTGACCGGCGAGGCCCGCCTGTCCGTGACCGAGTGGACCCACTCCAGCCCGGCGCCGGACCTGGGCGTGCGCATCTCTCACTCCAACCCGCTCAACGAGCGGGACAGTGCCTGGCTCCAGCAGCTCTTCCAGGCCGGCAGCCAGGCGCAGCTCGCCCGCGCCAGTGGCGTGAGCCGAGCCGCCGTCACGCAGCGAATACAGCGCATCCGCTCCCGGATCCGCTCGATGGAACAGGATCAGCAGCTCGAGGCGGAGGTCTGGGCACGACAGTCCGCCTATGCCCACCTGGAGCAATTCGAGAGCTGAGCCCGCGTCTCCACCTTGTGCCCCGGGGTCTTCTCGGGGCATGACCCGGGGTCTTTCCGTGGCGGGGATCCCGGGTCTCCCTCGATCCCGTGTCGCCGGAGTCCGGGCTCAGGCCCGCCAGAAGCGGGGGGTGAACAGCGCCAGCAGCGCCAGGAACTCCAGGCGGCCCAGCAGCATGCAGGCCGAGAGCACCGCCTTGGAGCCGGCGGACAGGAACCCGAAGTGGTCGGTCGGGCCCACCAGCCCGAAGCCCGGTCCCACGTTGGCGACACAGGCGATGCTGGCCATGATCGAGGTCGTGCCGTCCACCCCGTCGAGCAGGGCGACGGCGATGGCGCCGAAGCCGGCCGTCGCGACCCAGAGACCCATGAAGGCCAGGACCTCGGCCACGGCCTGGTCGCTGAAGACCTGCCGATCGACCCGGACGGTGAGCACGAGGTGCGGTCGGAAGGACCGGCGCAGCTCGTTCAGCGCGGCCTTGAAGACCACGATCACCCGGATCAGCTTCATGCCGCCGGCCGTGGACCCCGAGCAGCCGCCGGTGAAGTAGAGGACCAGCAGCAGCAGCTTGGCGAAGGTCGGCCAGACCTCGAAGTCGTCGGTGCCGAAGCCGGTGGTCGAGATGATCGCCGCGACCTGGAACCCGGCGTGGCGCACCGCCTCGCCCACGCTCCACTTGTCCGGCAACAGGACCACGGCGATGAGCCCGGTGAAGATCAACACCATCGCCACGTAGACGCGGGTCTCGGTGTGCTGCAGGAAGACCCTCGGGCCCTGCTTCAGCGCCTGGGGCCACAGGGCGAAGTTCAACCCGGCCAGCACCATGAACAGGGCGATGATGCCCTCGGCCGCGACGTTGTCCAGCTCGCCGATGGAGCCGTTGAGCGTCGAGAAGCCGCCGGTTCCCAGGGTCGACAGGGCGTGCACGACCGCCTCGAAGGGGGACAGACCCGCCAGCCAGAGCAGCGCGACCTCCGTGGCGGTCAGGGCCAGGTAGACGCGCCACAGCACGCCGGCCGCCTGGCGGATCCGCGGTGCTGAGTCCCGACTGCGGGGTCCGGGGGTCTCGGAGCGGAAGAGGTGACGGCCTCCGACGCCCAGGGCCGGGAAGATCGCCACGAAGAGCACCACGATGCCCATGCCACCGAGCCAGTGGGTCAGCATGCGCCAGAAGTGCAGGGCCGGGTCGAGCCGCTCCCGGATCTCCGGCAGCACCGTGGCGCCGGTGGTGGTGAAGCCCGAGGTGGACTCGAAGACGGCCTCCCAGATCGTCATGCGGGCGCCGACGATGAAGGGCACCGCCCCCACCAGGCACACGACCAGCCAGGAGGCCGACACCAACACGAGCGCTCCGCGCCGATCGAGGTGGACCCGCTCCCGCCCCACCAGCACCAGCAGGAAGGCGACCACGCCCACGATGGCGGCGGAGATGCCCATGTGGCTCGCCCCGGAGACCGAGCCCATCGCCAGCCCCACACCGGCCGAGACGAGCATCATGACCGCGACGCCGGAGACCACGTAGGCCAGCGGACGCGCCACGTCGCGGGCGACCGGGAGCAGGGGCAGGGCCCGCGGGTGCCTCAGCTTCAAGTCGAGATCCCTGAATTTCGCTCGCCCCCACTCTACCTGCGGTGGCGTTCTGCCGATCCGGTGGGCATCCCCAGGAGACGACATGGTCGGTCCCGCAGGACTCCGGTACTTCCGCCGCGCCAAGGACCTCGTAGGTGCTGGCGACTTCACCGGAGCGCTCGCGCAGCTCGACCTGGCCATCCGCTCGGCCCCCAGCGACCTCGCCTTCTCGGCCTGGCGCATCTACGTGCGCTTTCGGCTGGGACAGCTCTCCAGCCGCCAGGCCGTGGAGCTGCTCGGCGGCGCGGGGGCCCGCGGCGGCACCGCCGGTGCCCAGGCCCTGCATCTTCTGGGTCGCATCTACCTCTCCGAGCAGAGCTCCGCTGCTGCCCAGGACTGCTACTGGCTCGCCCACGAGCACCATCCGAACCGGACGGACAGCAGCCTGGCCGCCTCGGCCCTGGCCCTCGCGGTCTGGAGCTGGGACCAGCCGGAGGACGACTCGGACGAACAGCTCAGCGAGGCGGCGTGAGAGAGGGGATCGACTGACCAGACTTCCGCCTGTGTGACAACCATCGATTCGATTCGTCAGCAGGTCCCCTCTCCACGCCGACCGCCACCTCTCCGCCCCGGAGCCGGACCGGCTGCGCAGATCGGGCGGACAGCGCCTGCGCCGGTGGTCAGGCGAGCAGCTCCTGGAAGAGCGCGAGGGTGTCGGCCTCGCCTTCGGCCACGTAGCCATCGGCGCTGACCAGCTTCTTGGCCACGGCGATGAAGAGCTCCCTGTGCTCCAGCGGCACGAGCTGCGGGTCGATCTCCTCGGGCCGCGGCGGCAGCTTGAGCCACTGGGCGACCTGCTCCCGATCCTCGTCGTCCAGCCCCAGCCGATCGACCAGGTCCTCGACGAAGGAGCGCTCCTCCTGCTGGATGTGGTGGTCTGCCCAGGCGAAGGAGCAGACGAAGGCAAGCAGGCGCATGGTGTCCTGGCGCGACAGGTTCCACTCCACGGTGGCCTCCACGTGTCGGGGGTCGGGAGTCTACAGCAGCGGAGTCCTCTTGGGGGAGACGGACTGGCGAGCCGTGACTTCGGCGCCGCGATCCACGGGGGCACCTCGAGGAGAACTACCTGATCTCAAGGGCTTGTGGGATGGCATCACCATTGCATCCCCAGGGCGCCACCTGGAGGTTCCGATGATCGCAGCCGTTCTCGCTCTCAGCATGCCCGCACTGGCCGACAGCTACGTCGCCACCGAGGCGGACATCGCCTGCTTCCCGCCCGAGCTCACCGACCACCGCCCGGTCGCCGAGCAGGACGGGGTGCCCGTCGACGCCCAGCTCTACCTGGTCTTCGCTGCGGACGGCTGCATCAACGGCGTCGAGGTCACCCTCTCCACCGGTGGCGAGACCCTGTGGACCGAGTCCGCGCAGATCGACCACTCCTCCGGACTGGTCGAGATCGACCCCGGCACGCTGCTGCCGGAGACCGAGTACGAGCTCTTCGCCGTCGCCCTCGGCTACAGCGAGTCCGACGGGGACAGCTTCCGCTTCACCACCGGCACCGACGCCTCGCAGGTGGTGGTGGATCCGCCCGAGCTCACCCTGCACGGCGTGGGGGGCGAGTCCTATCCGGACTCCGACTGGGCGAGCTACGAGGCCGACTTCCACGTCAGCGCCGTTCCGGTCAAGAGCGGCATCTCCTACGTGGAGATCCTCCAGGTCGACGAGCAGGACCGGGTGATCCAGACCGCCTTCGTGCCGGAGACCGGCGAGCTCGAGCTGGCGGCCCGCTGGGGCGGCGTGATCCGGGAGGAGGTCTGCCTGGCGGCGATCCAGGTCGACGCCAGCGGTGCCCGGACCGACCTGGGCGCCGCGTCCTGCGTCGACACCGAGCTGACCACCGAGAGCCCCGAAGGCCAGAGCCCCTGGATCGCCTGCAGCACGGCCGGTCGTGGCACGGCTGGCCTGGGCCTGGCGCTGGTGGCCCTGGTGGGTCTCGTGCGGCGGAGAGAGACCCGCGCTTGAGCCGCCGCACAGGCGCACCGACCGCCGATCCGTGAGAGGCTGGAGACCGCCGGGGCCGCGGCCACGACCCCCTGGAGGACCCCCTGAACCTGCTGCTCCTCGCCCTCGCCTGCCCCGTCGGACCGCCGGGGGGGGACGTCTGCGCCGAGGCGTCCGCCCGGGCAGGCGAGCTGGTGTGCTCCCAGCACGTCGACGACGACGAGACCTGGCGGGAGCTGAGCATCGCCAGCCCCGCCGTCGACCGCGTCCGCGAAGGCAAGTACCTCTCCCCCGGGACCGACGACAGCCCGATCACCACGCTGCTCGTCAACGCCAACGTCTACCCCCTGCACTCGGACTTCCTGGCCGACGTCTACGGCGACACCTACCCGGGCATCGACCAGGCCACCTACTCCCAGTGGATCCTCGACCCCGACAACGACGAGATCCTGTCGGGAGAGATCAACGAGTACCTCGACCCCGACGGGTCGGTGTCGTTCGGCTTCACGGTCTGGGACGACCCGGCCGACTCCGGCGCCACGATCCTCTTCGACGAGGTCCTGCGGGTCTACGAGCAGCTCTCCGAGGTCTTCACCCTCGACGCGCTCCAGTTCGTGCCCAACAGCAGCAACCAGCGGGCGGCCCTCGACGGCTGGCCCTCGGGCTACTTCCCGGTCCGTGGCGTCGAGCTCGACGTGGAGTTCGAGGCCTACACCCCCGGCGTGGCCTTCGGCACGGTCCGCCTCTACGAGCTCGAGGAGCTGGCGGAGGCGACGGAGGCGGCCGCCTATGGCTACCAGGACATCCTGGTGCTGGAGGAGGCCCCCCTGGACGTCGAGCGGGTGGTCTCGGGGGTCATCACCGGGTCCCGCCAGGGCACGCTGTCCCACATCAACGTGCGCAGCGCCGCTCGCGGGACGCCCAATTGCTACGTCCGCGACGCCCTGCCCGCCTTCGCCACCTGGGAGGGGCAGCTCGTGCGCCTGGAGTGCACCGAGGACGGCTACGCCGTCGAGGTGGCCGAGCTGGAGGACGCCGAGGCGTGGTGGGAGCAGCTCCGACCGGAGCCCGTGGAGATCCCGGATCCCAACTGGGACGAAGCGCCGCTGGCTGGCCTGCTCGAGCTGGACACGGCCACCGAGGCCGACCGGCTCGACGGGGTGGGGACCTACGGGTCGAAGGGCACCAACCTCGCCACGCTGTACCAGCGCATCGACGAAGACTGGCAGCTCCAGGGCTTCCTGGTCCCCTTCCACCACTACCGGGCCTTCATGGAGGCGGGCACCTGGGAGGTCGACCTCGGCGAGGGGCTCGAGGTCACGAGCTTCGCCAGGACCCTGGAGGTCTGGCTGGCCGACGAGACCTTCGTCGCCGACGCCGCCCTGCGACGCGAGCGCCTCCAGGCCCTCCAGGACGCCATCGAGGCAGCACCGATCGACGCGGCGCTGCTCGCCGAGCTGGCCCTGCGCATCGAGGAGGTCTTCGGGGACACGACCACGATGGTGCGCTTCCGAAGCAGCTCCAACGCCGAGGACGCCCTGGCCTTCTCCGGTGCCGGGCTCTACGACTCCACCAGCGCCTGCCTCGCCGACGAGCTGGACGACGACGGCGACGGTCCGTCGCGGTGCGACCCGGACAGGTCCAGCGAGCGCACGCTGTCACGGGCCCTGGGGCGCGTCTGGGGCAGCCTCTGGGGCATGGTCGCCTACGAGGAACGGGACTGGTACGGCATCGACCAGGCCCAGGTGGCGATGGGCGTGCTGGTCAACACCCGCTCCAAGGACGAGCAGGTCAACGCCGTGGCCTTCTCCGGTGATCCGGTCGCCGAGGACGACCGCATCCTGGTCAACGCCCAGATCGGCAGCCTGGACGTGGTCTCGGCCGACCCGGACGTCGTGCCCGAGGTCGTGCGCCTCACCGTGCGCGGCGGGGAGGTCACGGACATCGAGCGGGAGCAGGGCTCCAGCGAGGTGACCGGCAGCGTGATGAGCGACGCCGAGCTGACGGACCTCGGCCAGCTCTTCGACCGGATCGGCGAGGACTTCCCGGTGGACGCCGAGGCGCCCGACGATCGCACCGTGCTGCTGGACACCGAGTGGAAGGTCCTCGTCGATGGACGGCTCGTCATCAAGCAGATCCGACCCTTCCTGCTCTGAGGCGAGAGCCACGGGATAGGCTGGGGGTGTGTGGCTCGCCGCGCTGATCGCCCCGCTGCTCGCCCAGGAGGCCCTCTCCCTGGAGGCGGTCCGCCATGCCCAGGAGGGCCTCGGGGCCCCGTCCCTCACCTTCGTGCCCGGGATCTCGGGCAGCCTCTCCGCCCGCCTGAGCTGTGGGACCCGGAGCTACGCCTGGAGTGGGGCGATCCGGCCCGGCGTCCCCCAGACCCTGGAGCTCACCGGGCTGCCCCTGGGCACCCACTCGTGCAGCGGCGAGGTCTCGCTGGAGGCCAGCGACGGCACCTCCGGCGAGATGCCCCTGGGCCTGGACGTGGAGATCCATCCCGCCCTCGAGCTCGAGGTCGACGCCCAGCAGCTCGACCTGGAGCGCCGCACCCTGGTCGTCCAGGGAACGCGCCCCCTGGGGCGCGTGGAGATCGAGGTCCTGGGCGAGGGAGGGCACCGGATCGGCAGCGGCGCCGTGGCGGGCATCGCCCCGGAGACCCACGTCCAGATGGAGTGGCAGCAGGCACCCGGCGAGGCCTTGAAGCTCCTGGTGACGGCCTGGGACCTCTACGACCTGCCCGGCCGCCTCGAGCTGAGCCCCTGGTCCTACGCCATCCCCCACGTCGACGTGGAGTTCGTGACCGGACAACACGAGGTGCTCGCCCGCGAGGTCCCCAAGCTGGAGCAGGCCTGGCTGGACCTCGAGGCGGTCCTGGCCCGCTACGGCGAGGTGGTCGAGGTGCAGCTCTTCGTGGCCGGCTACACCGACACCGTCGGCGACGCCGCCTCCAACCTCGCCCTGAGCCAGCGCCGTGCTCGCGCCATCGCGACCTGGTTCCGCGAGCGCGGGTTCTCGGGCCCGATCCACTACCAGGGCTTCGGCGAGTCGGTCCTCGCGGTGACCACCCCCGACGACACGGACGAGGGCGCCAACCGGCGAGCCATCTACCTGCTCGCCGCCCAGCGACCCCCGGTCGGCCCGGAGATCCCCCAGGACAACTGGCGGCGCCTGTAGGACAATCCCCGCATGGAGATCGTCGACCACCAGTGGACCGGGCTGCCCTGAGCTACTGCCCCGGGACCGTGGCGCAGGCCTTCCAGGCGGCCTCACCGGCGTTGAGCGCACCGAGGTACGGGGCTGGCGGGGCCTCGGGAGTCGCCCAGAACCGCTCGACCGCCTCGCGGGCGGCCATGGTGGCGTTCCAGGCGTCCTGGGCCGGCATCAGGGCGGCGTCCTTGGCGGCCTGCATCGCCTCGACCAGCTTGTCGTAGCGGGCGACCCTGGCCGCCGCCGCGTTGGCGGCGCCCTTCTTCTCGCTGGAGGCGGCCCGGGTGCCGCTGCGGGCGGCGGCGCCGGCGCGGCCACCCGGGGCGTAGCGGGCGGCCTTGGCGTTGCTGTCGGCCTTGGAGGCCGTCGCCGAGGCCGAGGCCGCAGCCTCGCGATCCGCTTCGGCCTCCGGACCGGCGGCGAAGGCGACAGCCGCTTCGTGGCCAGCACCCCAGGCGGTCATGGCCGCCTGCTTGGCGTCGGCGCAGACCTCCGCCGGATCGGGAGCAGCGGGGGGCTCCTCACCGCAGGCGGCGAGCAGCAGGGGGAGCGTGAGCAGGGACAGACGCATGGAACCTCCAGGGGACCCCGATCCCTACCCCTGCCCGAAGACCACGTCCATGGCGCGGGTCACCCGCTCGGCCGGTCGCCCGATGGACATCGGGCGGGTATCGATCCACAATGGATCGCACAGCCGATCCAAAATGGAACGGTTCAGGATTTCGATCACGCAATTCCAGCTAGTTGGCGAATGGCACGGCCCTTGCGACTCCTCCTGGTGACTCTCGACTCGACGACGACCCACGGAGGTTCCGATGAAGGTCCGCTTCTGGGGTGTGCGCGGCTCCATCGCCGTGAGCGACCCTCGCTTCGCCCGCACCGGTGGCAACACCACCTGTGTGGAGCTCTCCTGCCAGGGGGAGCGCCTGATCCTGGACGGTGGCACGGGCCTGCGAGCCCTTGGGGAGGCTCGCAGGGGCCCGAAGAGCGCGATGGTGCTCTTCAGCCACGTGGAATGGGACCACATACAGGGCGTGCCCTTCTTCGGGCCGGCCTTCCACCCTGCCTCGCGGCTGATCCTGGCGGGGGCCACCACGGCGGCGGGCACGCTCGAGGACGCCCTGCGGGCCCAGATGCAGCCCCCCCAGTTCCCGGTCACCCTGGAGGCGCTGCAGGCCCGGGTGGTGTTCCGAGAGGTCGAGCCGGGCATCCCGTTCCGGCACGGGCCCTTCCGGGTCCTGCCCGAGCGGGGTCACCACCCCGATGGTGTGCTGAGCTACCGGGTGGAGGCCGGCGGCCGCTCCGTCGTCTTCGCGACGGACGTGGAGCACGCGGGACGACTGGACGAGACGCTGGTGACCCTCGCCGCCGGCGCGGACCTGCTGATCCATGACGCCCAGTACACCCCCGAGGAATATGCCGGACAGGTCGGTCCTTCGCGGGCCGGCTGGGGCCACAGCACCTGGATCGAGGCGGTGGCGGTGGCTCGCGACTGCGGAGCCCGTCGCCTGGCCCTCTTCCACCACGACCCCGGCCGCGACGACGACGCCCTCGCTGTCGTCGAGCACAGGGTGCGCAGGGAGTTCCCCGAGGCCTTCGCGGCCCGCGAAGGGGCCGTGGTCGGGCTGTGACCGTGGTGGCCCAGCGGGCGACGCCGATCGTGCTCCGACAGGTCCGGGGCGTGCTGGGACTGGCGGCCACCGTGCCCGCTGAGGATCTCGCGGACCTGATCGAGCGCGTCCGAGGGCGCGAGACCGACCTGGACACGGTGCTCGGCCAGGTGATCGACGCCGTCTGCCGCGAGCTCGGCGCCGATCGCGGCACGCTGTACCTGGTCGACCACGCCAACCGGGAGCTGGTGAGCCGCGCAGCCCGCCTGCCGGAGCTCACGGAGATCCGGCTCCGCGTCGGCGAGGGCGTGGCGGGGTGGGTCGCGGAGCACGGCGACGCCGTCCTGGTGCCCGATGCCGGCTCCGATCCCCGCCACAACCCCCGGATCGACGAGGCCACCGGCTACCAGACCGCGACCTTGATGGCCGTGCCGGTCGTGGGCTCCACGTCCCAGCTCCTGGCGGTGCTCCAGGTCCTCAACAAGGCCACGGGCCGGTTCACGCGCCGGGATCTCGACCTGGGCGGCAAGATGGCCGACGGGGTCGCCGGCATCCTCGAAGCCACCAGCCTGCTCTTCCAGCTCAAGCCGGGAAGCCGCCATCGGCTGTCCTGGCGCTTCAACAACATCGTCGGAGACAGTCCGCCGATGAAGGAGGTCTACGGGCGGGTCAGCCGGGCCGCCCGCACGGCCGCGACCGTGCTCATCCGCGGCGAGAGCGGGACCGGCAAGGAGCTGATCGCCCGCGCCATCCACTACAACTCGCCGCGTGCCGACAGGCCGTTCGTGAAGGTGGACTGCGCGGCGCTGCCCGAGCACCTGGTGGAGAACGAGCTCTTCGGCCACGTCGCCGGCGCCTACACCAGCGCCGACCGGGTGGCCCGGGGCAAGGTGACCGAAGCCGAGGGCGGCACGCTCTTCCTCGACGAGGTCGGCGAGCTCCCGGCGTCGGTGCAGGCCAAGCTGCTGCGGCTCGTCCAGGACCGCAGCTACTTCCCCGTCGGCGCCAGCCGGGCCCGCCAGGCCGACGTGCGCTTCGTCTGCGCGACGAACCGCGAGCTGGAGGAGGAGGTGCTGCACGGTCGCTTCCGGCAGGACCTCTACTACCGCCTGCGGGTGGTCGAGGTGCCTCTGCCGCCTCTCCGGGCGCGGGGCCACGACGACCTGGAGCGGCTGATCGACCACTTCCTCGACCGCTTCCGCCACGAGCACGGTCGCCCCGACCTGGTGCTCTCCGCCCCCTCCCGGGCGGCGCTGCACGCCCACGGATGGCCCGGCAACGTGCGCGAGCTGGAGAACTGCATCGAGTCCGCGGTGGTGCTCACACCCGGAGTCGTCATCGGTCCGGACCAGCTCCCGCTCGGCCGCAGCCCCCAGCCCGCCCGCAGCCCGCACGGCTTCTCCAGCGACCTGGTGTGCCTGCGCGATGTCGAGCTGGCCTACATCCGTCACGTCCTCCAGGTCTGCGGCGGCAACCGGACCAAGGCGGCGCGGCTGCTGGGGATCGGGAGGAACACGCTGATCCGGAGGCTGCGGGAGGGGGGGTGAGGGGTTGGCGTCGAGAGCGACCGAGGACGAGCGGCAGGCCGACCCGACCGGACCACTGGTTCCGGATCCCGGTTCCAGTGGGCCGGCCGGAGGAGATCCTCGCGTAGCATCGGACCTCTGGGAGGTCCCATGGCTTCGAAGCCCGAGCCCGTCATCCTGTGCCGAGATTCCAAGCGCGACCCCGGGCCGACAGGGGCGGAAGGGGTCCGCGCAACCGTGCACTACTTGTGCCGGGGGCATCGAGGTGTCTGGGCCCCCCTCGGTCTGGGCAGGGAGGCCCCGGAGTCCAAGGAGCGCGCCGGGGACAGGGGCGGGCTCGGCTGCTGGCGCCCAGGATCGAGGAGCTGGTGGGCTCCTGGGAGCAGCGATGGGGTGACCGGGGCGCCGCCTCGGAACGCTCACCCAGCGTTTGACACGCTGGGGGTCGGACGCCATGATCCAGATCACCCCCCAAGCGCCTCCCTGAGGGGGTGGAGCAGCCCATGAGAGTCGTGCTGATCGATGTTCCTTTCGGCAGTGAGGACATCGGGGGTAAGGACAAGCAGTTCATGGGGGTAGAGAACACGATCCCCGCCCTGGGCGTGGCCTACCTCGCCGCAGTCGCGGAGCGGCAGGGCCACGAAGTCATCATCCTCGAGGGCGTGCTCGGACTGTCGGGGCAGGAGATCCGGGAGCGGATCCGCGCCTTCCAACCCGATCTCGTCGGACTGACGGCCACCACGCCGGCGATGGTCAATGCCATCCAGACCGTGCAGGCCGCACGGGAAGTGGCGCCCAAGGCGATGTTCATCATCGGTGGACCCCACCCCACCGCCCAGCCCAAGGAGACCCTCGCGACCGGTGTCTTCGATGTGCTGGTGTTGAGCGAAGGGGAGCGTCAGTTCACGATGCTCCTGGACCACCTGGAGGGCAAGGGCGAGGCCCTCGACGACATTCCCGGTCTGCTCTTCGAGCGCGACGGCCAGCCTCACTTCACGAAGCCGGCGGGGTTCATCGAGGATCTGGACAGCATCCCGCTGCCGGCACGCCACCTGCTGGCCCCCCTGAGGGCCTACTCGCCCTGTCCGGCTTCGGTCCGCAAGCTGCCCCAGGCCCACCTCATGTCCTCGAGGGGCTGCCCGACAGCCTGCAACTTCTGCGACCGCTCCGTCTTCGGCAAGCGCTACCGGGCGCGGGGGGTGGAGAACGTCATGGCCGAGGTCGACCAGGTGGTAGCCCGCTACGGCGCCCGGGAGATCCGCTTCTTCGACGACACCTTCACCCTCAACAAGAAGCGGCTCTACGCCATCTGCAGGGAGATGAAGCGCTACCGGCCACGTCTGCCCTGGACCTGCCTGACCAAGGTGAGCTGCGTCAACATCGACATGCTCCGGATGATGAAGGACAGTGGGTGTTGGCAGGTGCTCTTCGGGCTCGAGTCCGGGGACAGCGCGGTGCTCAAGAGCCTCAACAAGCTGACCACCTTGAAGATGTGTCGCAAGGCCGTGGCCAACTGCCGCGAGGCGGGTCTGGGGGTCCGGGGCGACTTCCTGGTGGGGTCGCCGGCGGAGACCCCGGAGTCACTCCGCAAGACCCTCGACTTCGCCAAGGAGCTGGAGCTGGACTACGCCCACTTCAACAAGTTCGTTCCCTTCCCGGGCACGACCTTCTACGAGCAGTTGGTCGCCCAGGGCCATCGCTTCGACTTCTCGTCCTCCTCGTCCCTGAACCACGACGCCCTGGTCTACGTGCCAGAGGCCCTGGACGTGGAGGAATACCGGGAGTTCCTGGATCGGTCCTACCGCGAGTTCTACTTCCGGCCGGGCTACCTCTGGCGACGTCTGAAGTCCCTGCGGACCTTCACCGAGATCCGGGTGAATGCGCGGGGAACCCTGGCGATGGCGGCGATGTAGCCACCGCCCGGTTCAGGGTCCGCGCCACGCGCTCCAGGTCCCGGGTCGAGATCCCGTCCCACAAGGGCAGGACGATGGCCGTCCGGGACACCTCCGCGACCACGGGACAGTCCTCGAAGCCCAGAGCACGGGCGACATCATCGGCGATCTCGTCCTCGATGCCCGCATCGATGCCCCTCGACAGCAGGTGCCTGCGAACCCGTCTCGCGTCGACGGGCAGGGTCACCACGAGGAAGTACCAGGTCGTGGAGCTGCCCTCGATGAGGGTCTGAGGATGGATGCTGTCGTCGAGCATCGCCGTGAAGACCTCGACCCGTTCCTGCCGAGCCGCGATGCGTCGCGGCAGGGTGGCGACCTTGCGCAGGCCGATCTCGGCCTGACCCGGCAGGTAGCGGAGATGGGTGGCGGGGGCGTGCTGGAATCGCCTGTAGAGCGCCTCTGTGGCGCTCTTCGACCGCTGAGAGGCCAGCATCCAGAGCATCGGACTCGCCAGACCGGTGGCGAAGAGCCCCCGCTCCAGGTGCACGCTCAGCAGCTTCTTGGTCACGCCGGACCGGTCTTCGATGTCGTCCCTGGTGTCACTCCGGATGGCCTCTACGAGGGACTCGTCCCGGGTGACCACCATGCCCCCGCCGTAGGTATTCACCGGCTTGGTGGTCTCGAAGCTGAAGAAGCCGGCGTAGCCGAAGGAACCGGTCTGGCGTCCGTCGAGCGTAGCTCCCAGGGAGTGGGCACAGTCCTCGACAACGGGGATGTCGTGGGCTCGGGCCAGCTCCGTGAGCCGATCGATGCGGCAAGGTGCGCCGAAGGTGTGGAGCGCGATGATCGCCGCGGTGCGATCGGTGATGCGGCGCTGCGCGGCGTCCGGGTCCATGCCGAAGGTGTCCCTCTCGATGTCGGCGGGCACGACGGTGGCGCCGGTCTTCTGGATGAGGGGCACCAGGGCGCCCAAGGTGTAGGCGGGGACGATGACCTCGTCACCGGGACCCAGCCCCAGGTGGCGAAGGACCAGGGCCATCGCGCGGCGACCCGACGAGACCGCGGCCGCGTGGGGCATGCCTGTCAGCTCGGCGATGGTGCGCTCGAACTCTGCGACGGTTGGGGTGCCCGAGAGGGAGCTTCGGCGTCGCAGCAGAGCCCGGAGGTCGCGGGCACCGGCGGAGACCCGTCGGCGGGAGATCATGGAATGGTGTTGTCGAAGTAGAAGCGCAGGTCGCGCCAGGTGTCGGACAGGCTCGCCGCCCTGGATCGGGTGGAGAGCCGCAGGCTGAGCTCGGTGTGGGTGGTGTCCCAGCAGTTCGACGAGCAGGTGTGGACCTTGCGGCGTATCTCGTGGAAGCGCGGACTCCTCCAGATCTGCTCCAAGGACATCTCCCTCACGTTGATGCCCTCGCCGAAGTCACTGCAGGGAAGCACGTCCCCCTTCGAGCTGACCGAGCCCACCGCGTAGCCGGCGTAGCAGTTGAAGGTCGGACCGCTGTTGTAGAGCTCGGAGCTCCTCCGCAGGAAGCCGACGGAGTTGGTCAGCAGGGGGGAGTAGCGAGACGCAGCGATGAGGCGCTCGATCTCGGCGTCCAGGGACGGGATCTGGGCGGGCTTGAAGAAGAGGTGCTCGTAGCTGTCCCGGGGCTTGTCCCTGTGCAGCAGGTTGTCGTGGATGGGGGCGAACTTGATCTGCCGGGCACCCACCTCCTGGGCGAAGTGGAGCATCTCCACGAGCCGCAGGTAGTTCTGGGTCGTGATGACGAAATTGAGCCCCAGACGCAGGGAAGGCGCGTGTTCCCGCAGGAGGCGGATGCCCCTCATCGTGGCCTTGAAGGTCCCCTTGCCCCGCAGGGCCTCGTGGGACTCCGCGTCCGGTCCGTCCACGGAGATGGACACCGAGTGGGTGGTCTCGTTGAACTGGCGAGCAGCCTGCCGGTCGAGCCGGGTGGCGTTGGTGCTGACGTGCACTGCGATGCCTTGCTCTCGGGTGTAGCCGAGAAGCTCGAAGACGTCGGGCCTCAGCAGGATCTCGCCGCCGGTCCAGGAGAAGATCATGGTGCCCAGGCGGGCGGCCGAGTCGATGACGGCCTTCCACTCATCGATGGTGAGCTCCCCTTCGCTCGTTGGGGGAGAGGCCTCCCCGATCGCGCACATGCTGCACTTCAGGTTGCACTGCATGGTCGCGAAGGCCAGCAGGATGGGCATCGACGGAGGCGGAAGCCCCAGGTGCCGGGCCAGCCAGATCGCTCCCAACCTGACCGAGTTCCGGGCCGTCAGCCACAGGGCACCGTCGGCCCTGGTGGGCCCTCTCATGGGGCCAGGTCCCGGTCAGCCGGCCTGGCGGGGCACCTTCGGAGGCCACGGTCGGCGAGGTCGAGGCTGGAACAGGACACAGGCACTCCCGGAAGCAGATCCAGGTCCCGTCTCCGTCTCTTGTGCAGGGACATCTCCCACGGTCCTGACCCTGCGACGCTATCACGAAGCCGGGGGAGCAGGCCCCTTCTTCCTGCGAGCTGGAGGCGTGCTCGGCGTGCCCTCCGCCACCGGGTCCGAGCGACTGCCTCCGGGACACCCTGCATCCTGGATACGATGCCGGATGTCTACGGACCACGCCCTGGGAGATCGACCGTCGCTGGTCCAGCTCGGCCTGGGGTCGGGGCTCTGGGGGTCCTCGGTCCACGATCGACTCGCTGTGGTGGCCTACGCCATCCTGGGACACCTCGTGGCCTTCGGGCCGGCCATCCTGGTGGGCGTGTGGTACCTCCTGAAGGGGGGGCCGTCTTCCATCCGGGTCACGGGACACAGCCACGATGACTGATTCGGCGATCCTGGTGCGGATCATCGTCCCTGCCCACAACGAGGAGGGGCGTGTCGAGGGCTGTCTCGCCACAGCCGTGGCGGCCGCTCACCAGGAGGGATGGGAGCTGGTCGTGGTGGACGACGGCAGCACGGATCGCACCTCCGAGATCGCCCGCGAGCACGGCGCGCCCACGCTGCGGCACGACACGGCTCGCGGTGTGGCAGCAGCTCGCAACGCCGGCGCCGCCAACGCCAAGGCCTCGATCCTCATCTTCCTGGACGCCGACATCGTGGCGCCCGTCTCGACGCTCCACGCCCTGGTTGATCGACTGGTGCAGGACCCGGAGCTCCACACCACGGGCGGTTTTCCCACGCTGTCGGACCTCAACCCTGCCTGGAGTGCCCGCTTCACAGGTCTGCGGTCAGCCATGCCCTTCCTCCTGCGACCCGGACAGGACATCACCGGCTTCTCAAGCCTCCAGTCCGAGTGTTGTGCCATTCGCCGACAGGTCTTCGAGCGCATCGGCGGCTTCTCGGAGGAGCACACCGGCGTGGGCATGGAGGAGTTCCGTCTCGGCCACGAGCTGGAGCGTCACGGCTTCAGGAACACCATCCTGGCCCAGGCGCCCTACCAACACCACTACAAGGCCCTGTGGCCCCGCTGCCGGGAGCTGTTCCGCCGCACGAAGCGCTGGGTGCCGCTGCTGCTCCGCCGGCGCCGCCTGGAGTCTACGGGCGCGGTGGGCTCCCCCCGCGAGACAGCCTCCTGCCTGCTGAGCGGTCTGCTGTGGTGCAGCCTGCCCCTCCCGCTCCTGGGCCCAGCGGCGTGGAGCGCACCCCTCTTGCTGCTCGGCGCCCAGGTCGCCCTGGAGTGGCGGTTCCTGGCTCTGGCCCGCCGGGCCTACGGCCTGCCGATGGTCCTCTACGCCCTGCCGGCCCTGCAGGTCTACCACCTGGCCATCGGCCTGGGCTTCGGCGCTGGGATCGTGAAGGTGCTCGGGCCCCGATCGAGCTCGGCGACAGTTCAACGTCGGTGACGGAGCTGGCGTCGAGAGCGACCGAGGACGAGGACGACGTCGAACGAGCGTCAGACCGACCCGACCTGGCTCTCCTCCCCGCCTGCGGGGTCCGGCTCCTGGGTGGTCGTGGGTTCCGCCTTCCGCCGGCCGGAGAAGGACCGGCTCGAAGAGCCCCAGCGCATCAAAGAGCCGGATGGCTCTGGTGGACGAGGGCTCGACGAGGTACCGACCGCACCACCAGAGGAACGCACCTTCAACACCGAGGCATCCATGCGGATCCTGACCACCATCCCGCTGCTCGCGCTCTGCTGCGCACTGACCTGCTGCACGGAAGACGACACGGACACCGGCACCGACACGGACACCGACACGGACACCGACATCGAGGTGGTCACCGACTCTGCGAGCGGGCTCGTGTGGGAGACTGCGGCGGGTGCGGTCGGCTTCGTGGTCTATGCTGGCGCAGAGACCCGTTGCTCCGACCTCAGCGCAGCCGGTCGCGACGACTGGCGCCTGCCGACCCTGGCCGAGTACATCGCCGTGCTGGGTGGCTGCGACAATGACGTGCTGGCCGGCGGGGCGGGGCAATGCAACGCCTGCGTGGACAGCAAGCGCTGCAACGCGCTCTTTCCCGACGAGCTGACCGAGAGCGGCTGGTACTGGACCTCCACCTCCAGCGCCCTCGCCGACACCCTCCGTGCGTACGCCGGCATGCACGACGGCAACATCGGCTACGTCGACGTGGAGCTCCAGAACCTCGTGCGCTGCGTCGCTCCCTGACCTTCACCGCCCGCCCCCGGCTGTCTTCCTGGGGAACGAGGACCAGGACGAGGACCAGGACGAGGGACGAGGTCGAGGTCGAGGTCGAGGTCGAGGGGAACGAGGTCATCGCAGACGGTCTCCGCAAGTGCGCGCGCCCGGAGGTCCCTGACGGGCCTTCGTCGAGTAGGCGGGGCGCTCGCCGCTGCGCGGTGCAAGGGCGCTGGTCTC
>CAZCVP010000104.1:0-26659 GCA_964501915.1 uncultured Enterobacterales bacterium | reverse complement strand
GGGGGATCGCGGGGGCCGAGGCCTGCGTCGATGCGCGGTACCCGGGCGCGGAGCGGGTGTCCGAGGGGGGCGGGACCGGGACCTTCGACCTGGTGTACCGAGTGCCGGGGGAGCCGGACCGGTGGGTGGTGGTCGAGGCGAAGGGAGGGAGTGGGTCGAACAGCTCGTCGAGGATGGTGGGCGATGACCGGTACCAGCAGGGGCACCCTGAGTACGCCCGGGGGATCCTGGAGGCGATGATGGAGCGGGACCGCCTGGACGACGAGACGCTCCTCGGCTTGACCCGCGCCCTTGACCGTGAGTCCATCGAGTACCTCGAAGTCCGTCAACGCCTCGATGCTGGGGGCGAGCTTGGCGCCCTGAGCGCGAGACAGTACGACATGAGCCCGCAGGAGCTGCAATGAGATCCCTGGCCCACCATCACCCGACCCGTGAGCTGGCCCGCTGGCTGGCCTTCAAGCAGGAGTCGTTCGACGTGCACATCGGACAACTCCCGAAGCGCCTCCAGAACCTCAGCTTCGGCTCGCGAGACGGCGAGGCCTGCCTGGGCCTCGCACTGCAACAGGACGCCGATCGCGCCATCGCCCTCCGCGCCCTGCGGTACGCCCGCGACGCCGCCCTCGGCATGTTCAAGGCCGGCCAGGAACCCCCAGGCGAGACCCTCATCGAGCTCGACGGCCACAGCTTCCCGGTCCCCCACTTCGGCAGCCGCTTCGACCTGACCCCGCGCCACTGGCGAACCGCCTTCTTCGCCTCCCTCGTCCTCCGCGACAACGCCACCAGCGAGTGGCTCGCCCTGTTCCCCCTGCAGAGCATCCGCGACTCCCCCATCGAGTCCGCCGAGTTCAGCTACACCGCCGTCGACGCCCTCCAGGGCTTCCGGCTGGACGAGCACGGCTGGCAGACCACCCTGAAGCGAGCCACGGCCCAGGCCGCCGCTGACCGCGAGTTCGGCCACTACGGCCCCGAGCTGACCTTCCCCATGCTCCGGGTGCTGGACAACATCTACGCGGGGACGGAGCCCTTCAACGACGCCCTCTTCGAAGCCCTGAAGGCCCACCAGCGCTACTACACCCGAGGCTACGAGTGCAACGCCCCGGAGGGCTTCGTCTCCCTACCACTCCTGGGTCTGGCGGCCTGGGCCTACGACTGCGACGTGCCGCTGGAGGTGGAGAGTCCCTATGTGCCGCGCTGGCTGGTGGAGGGCAGGATCCGTGACCAGATTCGGTGACCATCGAAGGTCGAACTGCCACCTGGCAGCCCTCGGGAAAGCTCTCCCGTCGCCCCCCGGCCGGTCCTGACCCAGCTCGGCCCCCCTCCTCGATCTCGTGTTTGGACCTACCGAGTTCCCATCCGGAAGCACGCCCACCACGACATCCACCCGTGGAGGTCGCCGCCGAGCACCCGCTCCAGGCACTGCAGGTCCGAGGGGGCGGGCGCGGGACCCACCTCGAGCATCCCCCGGATGTCGTCCGGCCCCATGAGCAGCGGCTCGATCAAGCCCTCGTGGCAGGCCTGGACCATCAGGTCCTCGTGCTCCAGCGCGAACAGCGACAGCATCGCACCGGCCACGCCGGCCCAGAGGTAGTCGCCCCAGTCCGCCTCCTCGGGTGTCATCAGCGCGGCGAGCAGATCGAGGGTCTCGCCGCGAGGTGCGTGGCCCAGCACCACCGCGCCGGCGAGAGCGTCGGCGGCCTGGCTCCTCAGGTAGCCGCTGACCTGCCGGTCCCTCGCCAGCTCCCGGATCCCGGCAGCGCTCCCGCCACAGGTGGCGAGGAGCGCCGCGTCGAAGCCCTCGCTGAGGAAACCGCCCAGCCCCTCTTCGAAGGTGCGGACCGGCAGGCGAGCCAGCGCCAGCAGGCGCTCGTGGGCCGCCTGGCAGCGGAAGTGGGCCAACAGCACCAGCGCGTAGTGACCGGAGAAGTCGTCCTGGGAGAAGCTCCCCTCCAGGAGACCCTGCTGGACCTCGTCCAGGACCTCGAGCAGGTGGGGCGTGACCTCCTCCTGGTGCGCCACCAGGGCCTCCACCGCTTGCCACTTGTAGTCCGGTGACGGTCCCCGGATGGCCTCGACCAGCGCCCGCGGGTCGGGCGCACCGCCGTCGCTCGGGGCCTCCTCGAGCAGGGCTCGCAGGGCTCGCGCCTGGCGGCCGAGGAAGCTCGACACGACGTAGGCGTGGCTGCCGTCCGAGCCACTGAACCAGTCGATCCCCTCCGCTTCGAGCTCCCCCTCGGTCAGGCCCTCCCCGGCGTCGACCCACCAACGGCCCTCGGGCTGCCGCGTCACCGCCACGGGCACCAGGGGGGACCACACGAGGCCCTCCACGTCCTCGACCAGGTCGCGCACGACGAGGACGCCCTCCAGCGCGCCTTCGTGCCACCGAGGCCGGCTGTGCCAGGAGACCGCCTCGGGACGCGGCCGGCCGACACGGGGCGCCTCTTCCGCCCACCACACCTCGGTGTCCACCGGCAGCTCCGTGGGGGAGACCAGGGCACACTGCCCGTCGGCACCGCGCCGGTAGAAGGCGACGCCGTCGGCGCCGAAGGAGGCCGCGAGGACCTCGGGGCCAGGCCCGGGGAGCGTCTCGAGTCGCGGGGCACGAGGCCCCTGAGGGGACAGCACGGCGGGGTAGAGCAGGTGGTGGAAGCTGGCGCGCGGGACGCCAGCGAACTGCGGGACGCTGGCTCCGGCTCCGGCTCCGGCTCCGGCTCCGGCTCCGGCCACCGGGGCAACCGTCGAGACGCGGGAAGAGGTCGGCCCAGAGACAGCGCGCTGCTGCTTCGCCTGACGGGCGCGCTTCGCCCGCTTCTCAGCCCTCGCCTGCCTGGTCGCCGTCTTCCGCTTCTTCTTCCGGGCCACGCCAACTCCGAGTCGATGCCCTGGCTATCGTGTGGCGGAACGGGATCCCAGGGACGCTGAGTCGACCCGCGACCTCTTCCTACCCCGGGGTGGATCAGCGGGTGCCAGACGCCGACGGACCGGCCGGCGACGAGACGCCCGGTCGGGACCGCCCCAGCACCACGTCCCAGGCGGCGTCGGTGGCCGCTCGGTGGAGATCCTCCCGGGCGGCGAGCCAGGCGAGCAGCTCCTCCTCGCTCTCCGGGGGCCGCTCTTCGATGCGCTGGAGGGGAATGGCCGTGCCGTGCGGCGGTCCCACGTCCCAGTCGAGCTCCACGAAGAGGAAGTGGCGCCCGAACTTCTCGCGGTGCAGCCGGTAGCCCAGCTCGCCGTCCTCCAGGACCGCCACGCCGACGCCACCGTTGCGGGCGTGGATGACGTAGGCGCGCCCGAGCTCCACACCGTCCACCGACAGGCGCCGAGCGAGCAGCGGTTCGTAGCGGTCCACGAGGGCCATGGGGGATTGCACCACGGGCGCTCGATCGGCGCGAGGGGATCCCCGCCTGGGCGTCCGGCCGGGGGGGCGCGTCGAAGTCCCCATCACACCGAGTGCCCTCACATTGCCGCGCGGGCTCCCTCTGGGACGCCTGGCGCCATCCAGTCGACGAGATTCCAGCTACTTGGACACCCTCGCCCACCCGCCCACGGCCCGGGGCGGCAGACTCGGGCGACTCGGTGTTGCGGGGCGGCGATCTGAGGGGACTCGGCGTCCGCCACCCGGACCAGGCCCCCCGGGATCGCGCTCCGATCGAGCGGCCCCAGACCCGCCAACCCATTAGCGGGGGGCATGCCACGCGTCGCCGCCAACGGGATGGAGCTCGAGCACGAGTCCTTCGGGACCGGTGAGCCCGTGGTCCTGATCATGGGCATCGGCGCCCAGATGACCTGGTGGCGCACCGACTTCTGCCGCCTGCTGGCGGACCAGGGCTTCCAGGTCATCCGCTTCGACAACCGCGACATCGGCCTGTCGACCTGGCTCGACGAGGAGCTGATGCTGCCGCTGAGGGTGTTGCTCGGCAAGGCGCTCCTGGGCCTGCGCGTGGAGGCGCCCTACACCCTCGCCGACATGGCCGACGACACCGTGGCGCTGGTCCAGGCCCTGGGCCTGGAGCAGGCCCACGTGGTGGGCTGCTCGATGGGCGGCATGATCGCCCAGCTCGCCGCGATCCGGCACCCGCAGCGCGTGCTCTCCCTCACCTCGATCATGTCGACCACCGGCGAGCGGCGCTTCCTCGGCCGCCCCGACGCCCTGAGGGCCCTGGTCGGCTCCGCCCCCAGGAGCCGCGACGAGGTGGCCGACAAGACCCTCGACCTCTTCCGCGTCATCGGCAGCCCGGGCTACCCGCTGGACGAGGCGGAGCTGCGCGAGGCCGCGGAGCAGGCCTTCGACCGCAGCTTCCACCCCCGCGGCTTCGCCCGGCAGCTCGCCGCCATCCTGGCCTCCGGCCACCGGCGCAAGGAGCTGGAGCGTCTCCAGGTCCCAGCCCTGGTCCTGCACGGCGAGGCCGATCCCCTCGTTCCCGTGTCGGCCGGACGGGCGACGGCACGGGCCATTCCCGGCGCCCGCCTGCGCACCTTCGAGGGCATGGGGCACGACCTGCCCCGGGCCCTGTGGCCCCAGATCGCCGCCGAGATCAGCCGCCACGCCCGGGCCGCCAGCGCCCTGTCCGCATCCAGGAGGACCGCATGAGCCACCCCCTCCAGGACGTGATGCGAGACGCCGACGGCTTCGTGCTCATCGGCGACAGCGAGACCGGCCACTTCCCGGCCCAGAGCTACCACTGCTACGCCTCGGTCGACAAGCCCTTCCACTGCCTCGACCTGGGCGGCCTCACGGCGTCCCGGGGCGCCACCGAAGGCGGCGTGGTCCACCCGAGCGTCGAGGACCTGCCCGCCGACCACGGCGACCTGGCGATCGTCTGGGTCCACCCCCACACCGCGGTCCGCGCCGTCGAAGCCGCCCACGCGGCGGGCTGCCGGCGGGTGTGGTTCTCGTTTGGCGCCGGCCACCGGGACGGCGTCGCCCGGGCCCGCGAGCTGGGGCTGGAGGTGGTGGAGATCGGCCGCTGCCCCGTGTACTACCTGGACCGCATGACGCCGGCGTGCAAGGCCCACGCGGTGGTGACGAAGCTCACCGGGACCTGGCGACGATCGCCCCAGACCGACTCCGGCGCCAAGCGCCGCGAGCTCTGGTAGGCCCCCTCAGAACCAGGTCGAGGACCTGGAGAGCTTGCGACGCGCCGCGTAGGGCAGGTCGAGCTCGAGGACCATGCCGTTGTCGTCGGAGCCGCGGACCCGGCCGCGCACGGCGAGCACCTGGCCGTCGGGAAGGCAGAGCCTCACGGTGAGCTCGTAGCCGGGAGGCGGGCAGCGCAGCGCGGTGTCGACCCGGAGCACGCCCTGGCCGAGCTGCTGGCTCCAGTCCTGCGCCAGCGCCTGCCAGGAGGTCCAGGCCGCCGACAGGAGCGAGCCGTCCCGGGAGAGCTCGAAGGCCGCCCGGTTTCGCGGCAGCCGCTCTCCGGTGCTGCGGGCCTCGAGGCTCCGCCTCAGCGCGTCGCCGATCGACGTGCGCCCCCGCTCGCTGACACTGGAGGTCTGGGTCCGGGCGGTCGACGGCGCCACGGCCTCGCCGCCGGCCAGCGACACCTGGCTCACCGACCTCTCCTCGACCCAGTTGTCCAGCTTGTCGCGATCGGTCTCGGGGATGTGGACGATGTCGCCCGTGCAGAGCTGGGGGCCCCCGAGGCCCACCGGGCGGACGGTCTGGATGAGGACCTCGGCCCAGATGGTGTCGTAGGCCCCGGTCAGCTCGAGACGCATCTCCATGCGCTCACCGGCGACGATGTCCCCGTAGGTCGTGAAGGCGACGCGGGCGCCCTCGATCCACCGGGCGGTCCCGAAGGCTCGCTGGTCACGGTGTCGCAGTGCCACGGCGGACTGGATGTCGAGTCGCATGTCGGTCGCTCCAGGTGGGGCTTCGAAATTCACCCCCTCGGACCCCCGAGGCAAGCCCACCAGACCAGGCCTCACCCTTCGCGACATGACGTGACAGGACCTGGGGCCCCGACAGCCGGATAGGAGCCCGCCGATGGGACGCTTCGACGGGTTCCTGCTGCTCTGGGAGCGCCTGCTCCTCGGGGTGGGCATCACGCCGCAGCCCTGGATGCTGCCGGCGCTGCTGTTGCTGCTGGGTGCTGTGAGCTGGCCCTGGGTCCGGCGGACGCAGCGCATCGGCCGCGCTCGCAAGGCCCTGGCCCGGGCGGATCGGGCCCACGGCGAGGAGCGGCGGCAGCACCAGCAGGCGGCCCTGGACCTGGTCGGCGATCACCCCATGGGCCTGGTCGGCGTGGTCGAGGAGGCGCTGAGGCGCCACCAGAGCCCGCTGGCCGCCGACGCCCTGGAGCGACTCCAGGCCACGGGCAAGGAGCGTGTCCACGTCAAGCGGCTCGAGGCCCGGGTCTACGGCCCGCCCCCGGTGTCGATCGAAGCCGAGCTGGCCGCCGTGGAGCGCCTGCTCGTCGAGGGCATGGTGGCCCAGGCCTGCGGTCGCCTCGCCCGGGCCCGGCGCCGCTGGCCCGACGAGCCGCGCCTGCTGGAGCTCGGCGAGCGAGCGGCCTGTGCCCGAGAGCGACCTCCGTCGTCACCGAGGGGCTGAGTCGTCCCGGATGCCGAGCCGCCGGTGCTTGCGGGCCCAGGCGGCGACGTCCTCGGGAGCGTCCGGGTAGTCGGCGAAGGCCCGCGCCAGGTGCGGGGCGACCGCGAGCACCGGCAGCATGCGGGCGACCAGGCGCGGCTCCCTCACCACCCCGAGCAGCGTGGCCGGCAGCTCCCGGAGCCGCACGGTCGGCGGCACCTGGTCCAGGCCGTCGGCCACCTGGCGCGGACCCACCAGGCCGGCCCGGATCAGGCGCCCGAGGTGCAGGGCCGACACCCGCCGGCTGAAGCGCGCCAGCCGCTCCGCGCCCGCGAAGAGCCCGCCCCAGCGCCGCTGCCAGCGCAGGTTGTACCCCCAGACCCCCTCCCCCGCCGCCAGGGCATCGGCGAGGACTTTCGCCGCCACCAGGCCGGCGCCGATGCCGGAGCCGTGGACGGCGAAGACCTGGCAGGCCGCGTCGCCGATGAGCGCGACCCGACCCTCCCCCAGCCGCAGATACGGCAGCCGCAGCGGCAGCGCCCGGGAGCCGCCGAAGACCGGCTCGCCGATCCACGGATGGCTGGCCGCGAAGCGATCGAGCAGCACCCGCCCCGAGGGGTGGCCGAGGGCGGGAATGGACCCGGTCAGGATGGCGATCTCGTCCTCCTCGAGCCGGTTGTTCACGATCGAGTAGCCCCCGGCGATGCCGGTGAAGCAGGCGACCTGGCCCGGGACCACGTCGAGGCCCCGGTAGAAGGCCTCGGCGGCGCCACGGTCCGTGCACCGCCGCACCTGTTGGGCCGCCACGCAGAGGTCGTCGGGGCGCGGCCGTGGCCGCGAGATCAGCCCGGCGCCCCCCAGGCCGCTGGCGTCGACCACCCACTCGGCCTCGATGGGCGCCCCGTCGGTCTGGAGCCGGCCGTCCTCCAGCGCCAGGGCGCGCCGGCCGGCGAGGAAGCGCACCCCGGCCTCGGCGCCGAGGTCCTGGAGCCGGGCCACGAGCGCCCGCATGTCGACGTCGAGCAGGTCCATGCCCGTGGCGACGACCTTGGGACCGCTCCAGCCGGCGATGACGTGGAAGGGCACCGCGTCGCCCCGCAGCTCCTCCCCCCGAGGTCGCGCGAGGCCGATCTCGTCGAACATCCACCCTGGCAGGGAATTCACCCACCGTGCGCCCGCCTCGGACAGGGGGCGGGCGTCCAGGCAGGCCACCTCCAGGCCGGACCGGGCGCAGAGCCAGGCCGCCGCCGCGCCGGTGGTGCCGGCGCCGATGACCGCGACGTCGACCTTCACCTCGAGGGCCGGAACAGGCACCAGGCGAGGCCCGCCCCGCTCAGCACCCCCACGCCCCCGAGGGTGGCCAGGAAGGCCCCCGGTAGCAGCGGTGCCGTGCCCGCCACGTAGTCGGCATAGGTCCCCACGTGCAGCGTCTGGTGCCAGGTCAGGGCCGAGAGCCCCCCCAGGAGCCCGGCGACCGCCAGCAGCAGCCGCGGCCGACGAGCCCCCCAGCGGTGTCCCGCCAGCCCGGCCACCAGCACGGCCGCCGTGAAGGCGGCGGGGCCCCAGGCCGGCACGGTGTCGACCTCGAAGAGGTAGTGCACGTCCCAGGCGGGCCAGGCCTGGAGGAAGACGAGCCCCGGCACCGCCACGCCGAGCCCGGCATAGGCCAGTGCCCGGGTGGCGCCGTGCCCCCGCCGGCCGATGGCTCCGGCGGCCAGGAAGGCAAAAGGCACGTCGATTCCCACCATGGACCGAAGCTAACCTCCGCAGGTGGACCTCCCGCCCCGTTCCTCGCTCGACCACAGGCTGGCCTCGCTGGCCGCGGCCGCCGTCCCCCCGGGCACCCGGCTCGACGCGCGGCCGGATCCCGCCGACCTGGGCCGGCGCCTGGAGCTCAGCCTGGCCCGGATGAGCTGGGAGGTCCGGCTGGGTGTACTCGGGGCGCTGGCGCTCTTCGAGTGGTCACCGCTGCTGCGCCACGGCCGGCGCTTCTCCCGGCTGCCGCCCGAGGTGGCCCACCGCTGGCTCGAGCGCTGGGCCGAGCACCGTCGCGCCCTGCCGCGGCTCGTGGCACGGATGCTGCTGACCTTCACCAAGTCCTACCACCTGGCACGACCCGAGGTGCAGGTGAAGGTGGGCGCCGACCCGAGACGACTCGAGGAGGTCCCCACCCCCACCCCCCAGGTGTGGCCAGCCGACCGGGTGATCGAGGCCCTGGACGGCGACACGCGCCTCTCGGCAGAGGTGGTGGTGGTGGGCAGCGGGGCCGGGGGAGCCGTGGTGGCGGCCGAGCTGGCGGAGCAGGGCGTCGACGTGGTCCTGCTGGAGGCCGGCCTCCGGCAGGTCACCGCGGAGCTGGGCCGCGATCCCGGGCGCAGCCTGCGAGAGGCCTACGTGGAGGCTGGCGCGACCGTCGCCTTCGGCGTCCCCCCGATCCCCCTCCCCCTGGGCCGCACCGTCGGGGGCTCGACGACCATCAACTCCGGCACCTGCTTCCGGGTCCCGGGCCGCATCCTGGACGACTGGGAGAACCGCGGTCTCCCGGTGGACCGCGCCGGGCTCTCCCGGGCCTACGCGCGCGTGGAGGAGCGCATCTCGGTGACCGAGCTGACCCCCGAGCTGCTGGGCGGCTCGAGCGAGGTCATCGCCCTGGGCTCGGCGGCCCTGGGCCTGAGGGCGGGTCCGCTGCACCGCAACATCCGCGGCTGCCAGCGCAGCGCCGTCTGCGCCTTCGGCTGCCCCACCGAAGCCAAGCAGTCGATGGACGTGACCTATGTGCCGCGGGCCCTGACCCACGGCGCCCGCCTGGTCTGCGGCGTCCGGGCCACGCGCGTGCTGCGCAGCGGCGGCCGCGCCAGCGGCGTGGAGGCCCGGGATCGACAGGGACGTCGCCTGGTGGTCGCGGCCGAGGCGGTCGTGAGCGCCTGCGGCACCATCCACGGCGTGCCGCTGTTGGCCGCGAGCGGGGTGAGATCCCGGCACCTCGGACGCCACCTGACGCTGCACCCCGCCACCAAGGTGGTGGCGATCATGGACCACGAGGTGGACGGCTGGCTCGACACCCCCCAGGGCTACAGCATCGACCACTACGGCGACGAGGGCCTGATGTTCGAGGGCGCCTTCGTGCCCCCGGAGCTGGCCGGCGTGGCGCTGCCCTTCGTCGGACCGACCTTCACCGAGGTCATGGAGGACTACCGCCGCATGGCGATGTTCGGCCTCTTCGTGGCCGACCGGCCCTCGGGTCGGGTGCGACGAGGGCTCGGGGGGCGGCCCTTCATCACCTACCGCCTCCACCGCGAGGACCGAGCGCTGCTGCAGAAGGGCCTCGGCGTGCTCGCCGAGGTCTTCTTCGCCGCCGGAGCCGAGCGCATCTACCTGCCCGTGGCCGGCCGCGAGCTCCAGCCGGACCTCGACGCGGCCCGGCACGCCCTGGCCCAGCCCCTCGATCCGATGGACCTGGAGCTGGTCGCCTTCCACCCCCTGGGCACGGCCCGCATGGCGGCCAACTCCCGGGACGGCGTGGTGGACCCCGAAGGCCGGTGCTGGAGCCTCCCGGGGCTCTGGATCGCCGACGGCAGCGTGTTCCCCGGAGCCCTCGGCGTGAACCCGCAGCTCACGATCATGGCCTGGGCCACCCGGACGGCGAGCCACGTGGCCGCCTCGCTGTGAGGCCCGAGGCCCCTACTTCGCCACCTGTTCCTGCTCGGCCTCGGGGTAGCGGGCTCGCCGCTCCTTCTGGGCGCCGCTGGTGAGGTCCCGGCCGCGCTCCCGCGGCAGGGCCACGAGCTCGGGCCTGGGCAGCGCCGGCAGGACCTCGGCCTGCTCGATCAGCTCCCTGGCCAGGGCACGCGCCTGGGCGTCGGCGTTGCGGGTGAGGCCCTCGAAGAGGTGCTCCACCACGGGGCGTCGGGAGGCCAGCCAGTAGAGCGTCCGCGACCGATTCTCCTCGTTGCCCTGCTTCTTCTCCGCCTGGTAGCGCGACACCACCAGCGCCATGACCGCCAGCTCCGCCCCGATGTCGATGACCCGGGCGAGGATGAGCTGCCGCATCTCGAGCTTGGCGCCCTGCCGCAGCATCTGGTGGAAGAGCGACCGCGCCAGCTTGCGGGTGCGCCGGTCGATCCACTCGAGGTGGCTCACCAGCTCCGGCTCGAAGTCCGCCCAGCTCTTGAACAGTCCCCCGAAGAGCAGCTTGGGGTACCAGCGGGCGTAGAAGGCGCCGGCCTTGACCACCGTGGCCAGCTTGCTGCCCAGGCTGCCTCTGCGGAACAGCGGCGCCGCGAGCTGGAGGTGCTTGTCCAGGGCCTCTCGGGCCAGGAAGAGGTGCATGACGTCGGTGGTGCCTTCGACGATGCGGTTGATGCGCGTGTCCCGCAGGGCCCGCTCGGTGGCGAGGGGGTACTCACCGCGGGCTTCGAGGGAGTCGGCGGTCTCATACCCCCGGCCGGCACGGAGCTGGAGGGAGGCGTCGGCGAGCTCCCACGCCAGCTCGGTGTTGAACATCTTGGCCGCCGCGGCCTCCATGCGCAGGTCCATGTCCCCGCGGTCGGACAGGGCCGCCGTGAAGCGACTCAGGGTGTCCATCGCGTAGGCACCGGACGCCATGCGGGCCAGGCGGTCGGCCCCGGCCTCGTGCAGCCCGATCGGCTTGCCCCACTGGACCCGGGTCTTGCCCCAGCGGGCCCCTTCCTCGGTGGCGAGCTCACCGACCGTCGCGCAGACCGCCGGGATGCCCAGCCGGCCGTCGTTGAGGGTGGTCAGGGCGAGCTTGAGACCCTGTCCCTCCCCCAGGACCACGTTCTCCACCGGCACCTTCACGTCGCGGAAGCGGATCAGCCCGTTCTCGATGGCCCGGATGCCCAGGAAGGTGCAGTGGGCCACGACCTCGATGCCCGGACTGTCCCCCTCGACGATGAAGGCGGTGATCTGCTTGCGGACCTTGCCCTTGATCTCACGATCCGGGGTGCGGGCCATCACCACCAGCAGGTCGGCGATGGTGCCGTTGGTGCACCAGAGCTTCTCGCCGTTGAGCACCCAGTGGGTGCCCTCCTCATCGAGCTCCGCCGTGGTCTGCATCGCCGCCGGATCCGAGCCCACGCTGGGCTCGGTCAGGGCGAAGGCGCTGATCCAGCCCTTGGCGAGCAGCGGCAGGTACTTCTCCTTCTGGGCCTTGGTCCCGAAGAGCTTCAGCGGCTGGGGCACGCCGATGCTCTGGTGGGCCGAGATCGTGGCCACGGTCGAGCCGCAGTGGCGGCTGACCTGGGAGAGGATGCGCATGTAGTTGGTCTGGGACAGCCCGAGGCCCCCGTACTCCTTGGGGACCTTGATGCCGAACAGGCCCAGCTCCTGGAGGCCCCGGTAGACGTGGGCCGGGATCACCTTGGCCTCGTCGATGGCGTCACCGTCGAGGTTCTCGCTGCACCAGGCCTCGACCTTGGCGACGATCTCGTCGCCGATGGCCTCGTCCTCGGGATCCTGGAAGGGGAAGGGATGGGCCAGGCTGAGGTCCAGGTCACCCATGAAGATCGACGCCATGAAGGACTTGGACTTCCAGTCCAGCTCGCGGCTGTCTTCGGCGACCTCGATGGAGCGGGCCTCTTCGGCGTTGCGGTTCTTGTTGTCGATCATGACGTCACGCCACCTGGCTCGGGTTCGGGGCGCGCACCACGCCCATGAATGAGTGCTCATTCATTCTCTACCCCCGGCGGCGCCGGGCTGTCAAAGCCGACCGAGGCGACCGTCGCACTCGCACCGTCGGAGGGTGTGCTGGATCAGGCCAGGGCCGAGAGCACCCGCAGCGTGAAGCGCGCCAGGGCCTGGGAGGCCTCGGGCGGGATCTGGAGGAACTGGAGGGCCACGAAGTGGGTCGCCTCCTCGGTGCGCTCGTCCTCGGGGAGCAGCTCACAGCGCACGACCTCCGCCGTGGCCCGCCACGGGGTGGACGACGTCGGCACACCCATGTGCAGCAGCACGAGATCGCCCGAGGCGCACGTGGCCTCGCCCTCTTCGAACCGCAGCCCGGTGGCGCTGAAGTTCATGTAGGGGTCCGGCCGGAGCCAGCCGTCGACGTCCCTGGCCACGCCGTCGATCCACTCCCGGGCCTCGGCCGCCCTCTCGTCGCCCTGGACCACGTGGTAGCGGAGCTGGATGCCGCCGTAGGTGCGGGGGTACTCGCGCAGGTCCCGGCGCACGCTCTTCTCGACGATCAGCGTGGTCCGCCCGGCCTCGGTGTTCGACACCACCCCCACCATGCGCACCACGCTCGACTCGCCGCTGTCGACCATCACCCGCGTGCCCGGCCGGGCGTGGGTCAGGTCGCCGGGCTCGAGCACGACCTCGATCTGGTCGCCGTCGTGCCGCACGAGACGGGCGAAGCAGGACCGGGGCCCCGCCGGGGTCAGGAGGACGACTTCGACGGGGATCGAGACGGAGTCACCGACAGGAACGAGCATGTCTCACCTCTGGGGCCTCAATCGGATCCCGTTGCCCTCCCCTGAACCCAATTGGACCGCGATTCGGTCCCGAATCAAGCTCGCCGGAAGGTCCGTCGGTCGAGCAGAACCTCCAGACCCGCCGTGTCCAGGATGCGGCGTGCCTCCTGAGCCGGGTTCTCCCGGCGCTCGAGGCGATCCCACAGTGGGTCCAGCTCGCGCTCCTCTCCCCTCCCCCGGACCGCCAGGGCCTCGCCACAGGCCTCGAGCACCGAGGCCAGGAGGCCCTCGATCGGCTCGGGTGCCGCCAGGCCGTCCCGCACCACCTCGGCGTGCCAGCGCCGCAGGGGTGTCCAGGGATCGTCGCCGAAGTGCCGCCGGAGCAGCGCTTCGAGGGCCGGCCGGGCCTCGACGAGGCCCAGGTGCAGCGCGGCGGCGGCGTGAGGGCTGTCCGGGGGCTGCTGGCAGGCGGCCCGCAGCTCGACCGTGCCCTGGCGGTGGCGGGGCCGGGCGCTGTTCCAGATGTAGTGCTCGTGGAGCAGGAAGGCCTCGAAGTCCGGCCCGTGATCGGCGATCCAGTCCGCGAAGGGCACACCGACCGCCCGAGGCACGCCGCCGGGCTTGTCCAGCAGGAAGGTCATCTCGCCGAGCCGCGCCACGTAGTCGGCGAAGCCTCTCGAGGGTCCGGGAGGCATGCCGTGGCGGTGGTGGCTGGCGCCGATCTCCCCCATCCGCGCCTCCCGGGTGCTGCACCACCCGGTGGCCGCCCCGCCCTGCACCGAGGAGTTGGCGCACAGCGCGACCGTGACCGGGACCAGCAGGTTGCCCAGGTCGCTGGCGGCCAGGGCCTCGGATCGAGCGACGTCGACGTGGACCTGGTCGCTCGCCGTGAGGCAGAACCAGAGCCAGCCGTCGCCGATGACCTCGTGGAGCACGCCGTAGCGAGGCTTGGGGGTCATGATCGCCGGGCTGGGAGCGGCGAGGGGCTGCATGCCCAGCCCCAGGACCCGCCAGCCACGCTCGCCCGCGGCGTCGACGAGGCGCTCCAGGCCCTCGGTGTGGCAGGCCCGCAGGCTCCAGAGGTCGGCGCAGGGGCCGGTGATCAGCTCCAGGGTGCCGAGCCCCACCTCCAGGGCGTAGGTGAAGCGGGGACCGGTGAGGGAGACGAGCTGGCCGTGCCGGTCCCGCTCCTCCACCAGGTCGCCGGGCGCCGCCAGGGCGGGCAGCAGCTCCCGCACGTCGGCCAGCTCCCCGGTCTCCGTGACCACCGGGAATTCGGCCTCCCGTCCCACGGTGCGCGGGCCGTCGAGCCGCTCGTCGAAGCCACTGGCGAAGCGCTCGCCGAGCTGGAGCCAGTGCGGGTGGAGCCTGGTCATCCGAGCGCCGCCAGGCTGTCGCCGAGGGTGCGGTGGTCGGCGCAGATCACGTCGGCGCGGCTGTCGTCGGAGCCCCGGTCGACGACGCCGGTGTAGAGCACGCCGCGCAGGCCGTGCCGCCGGGGTCCCTCGACGTCGTTCACCTCCCGGTCGCCGACGTGGGCGATGCGGGCCGGCGGCAGCTCGAAGCCGGCACAAGCGGCCTCGAAGACCGCCGGATGGGGCTTGGAGCGGCCCACCTCGTCGGAGAAGACGAAGACGTCGAAGTGCCGCAGCAGGCCGTGGCCGGCGAGGATCGCCTGGAGCCCGCGACCCGGCGTCACGATGGTGTCGCTGATGATGCCGAGCCGGTAGCGGCTGGCGAGCCGGGGCAGGGCTTCGGCCACGTGGGGCGCGAGCGACGGGGGGACCTCTACCTCCATGCGCTCCAGGGCCTCCACGAGCCGCTCGAAGCCCACCGATCGCGCCAGACCCAGGGCCTCGAAGGCGAGGTCGACCCGCTCCGCCACCGTCGGCGTGACGAGGTCCTCCACCCAGCGGCGGCGGCACTCGCTGTTGGCCTGGTCCCAGGCGGCGCTCGCCTCGCCCCGCATCAGGCGCGGGTGGCGGGCGAGCAGCTCCTCCACCACGAGCTCGCGGCGGGCGACGGTCTTGGGCGGCAGCCCCATCTTCGCGCGCCGTGGCTCGTCCGAGTCGTCGACGGCGAGGGTGTCCCAGAAGTCGAAGGTGATGGCCTGGACTGTCACGTAGCCTCCGCGGCGGGCTCCTATCCCCCCGGCCACGGGATAGCGTCTGCTGGACTCCGCTGGAGACGCCATGCATCGCTGGATCGCCCTGGGCCTCGTGCTCCTGCTGCCCATCACCTGGGCTGGGTCCTCGCCGGCGGACGCCAGGCGCTCCCGCACGCCCGCACCGTCGCCGGATGAGGCCTGGCAGGCCCTGGCGGGCGCCGCCCTGCTCGGCGACGGGGCCTGGGACAAGCTCCTGGAGCTCGCCGACGGTGTCGGCCATCGCCTCGCCGGCAGCGAGGGCCTGGAGCGGGCCGTGGACTGGGGGGTGGCCCGCATGGAGCAGGACGGGCTGGTCAACGTGCGGGCCGAGCCGGTGGAGGTGCCGGTCTGGCGGCGGGGACACGAGGCGGCGCGAGTGCTGACGCCCCTGGACGAGGAGCTGGACATCCTCACCCTCGGCGGCTCGGTGGGCACCCCGCCCGGAGGCCTCGAGGCCCCCGTGCTGGTGGTGCACTCCTTCGACGAGCTCACCGAGCGGGCGGCCGAAGCCACAGGGCGGATCGTGGTCTACGACGTGCCCTTCACGCGCTACGGCGAGACGGTGCAGTACCGCTCGCGCGGCGCTTCGGCGGCGGCGGAGGTCGGGGCGGTGGCGGCCCTGGTGCGCTCCGTGACCCCCGTGAGCCTCGACACGCCCCACACGGGCGCCATGCACTATGCCGAGGACATCCCCCGGATCCCGACCGCGGCGATCACCGTCGAGGACGCCGCCCGCTTCGGGCGCTGGGCCGCCGCGGGGGTGGAGGCCACCGTGCGCCTGGAGCTGGGCGCGGAGACCCTGCCCGACGCGCTCTCCCACAACGTGATCGGCGAGGTGGTCGGGCGGGAGCTGCCCGAGGAGATCGTGCTGCTCGGCTGTCACCTGGACAGCTGGGACGTGGGCCAGGGGGCCCAGGACGACGCCGGGGGGTGCGCGATCGTGATGGAGGCCGCGACCCTGATCGGTCGCCTCCCCTCCCCCCCTCGTCGCACCGTCCGGGTGGTGCTCTTCACCAACGAGGAGAACGGCCTGCGCGGCGCCACGGCCTACGCCGAGGCCCACGCCGCCGAGCGCCACGTGGCGGCGATCGAGTCCGACACGGGCACCGGCTACCCCTCCGGCTTCCGGGTCGACGTGCGCCACGAGGACGAGACCGAGCAGGCCCGGCTGCTCGCGGAGGTGATCGCCGGGCTGGCCGACGTCCAGGCGGTGCTGGAGCCCCTGGGAGCGGGCAGCCTGCGCGGTGCCTACGGCGGCGCCGACATCGGCCCGCTGGCCAAGGCGGGGGTGCCGGCCTTCGGCGTGGACCACGACACCACCGGGTACTGGCCGATCCACCACACCGAGGCCGACACCGTCGAGAAGGTGGACCGCGACGCGCTCCGGCGCGGGGTCGCGGCAGTGGCGATCCTCGCCTACGGCCTGGCCGAGCGTCCGGAGGCGCTGCGCCCGGCGCCCTGAGCTACCCCAGCACCTCCTCCAGGAACCGCACCTGGCTCTTCCAGCAGGCCCGGGCCGCCGGGCGCCAGATCAGCGCGTGGAAGGCGTGGACCTCCCCCTCGTAGGACTCCACCCGGTGGGGCACGTCCAGGGCCGCCAGGGCCCGGCCCAGGCGCAGGCTGTCGGCCAGCAGCGGGTCCCGCGTGCCGGCCGCGGCGTAGAAGGGCGGCAGGGGGCGGTCCGGGCGCACGCCCCGCTCCAGCCACAAGAGCGGGTCCGCCAGCTCCGACGCCGGCACGCCGCTCTCCAGCCCGTCGGGCAGGTAGTCGCCGGTGCACGAGAACAGGGCGTCCGCCGTCCAGACCGGCAGGCTGCGGCCTCGGGTCAGGCGCTCGGGGTCCGTCACCTGGAGCATGCCGCACATCGGCAGCACCGCCCGGGGCATCACCCCGCTGCGTCGGATCGGACGGGTCCAGGCCTCGGGGCGGTCGTAGCAGGCGGCGATCGCGGCCGTGGTGACCAGGTTGGCACCCGCCGACTCCCCGGCGAGCACGATGCGCGTCGGGTCTCCGCCGTGCTCCTCGGCGTGCCGGACGACCCAGTCGTAGGCCCGGCAGACGTCGGCCGGGCCCGCGGGGGACTTTAAGCGCGGCGCCAGGCGGTAGTCGATGTTGAACACCACGTAGCCGCGCCGGGCGAAGACCAGCGCCATCAGCCAGTGGGTGTCCTTGCTGAGTGAGCGGAACGCGCCACCGTGCACGTAGAGCACCACCGGCAGCGGGCCAGCCCGCTCCCGGAGACGCCAGACGTCGAGGCGGTGGGCCCGGTCCGGGCCGTAGGAGAGGTCTCGCCGGACCTCCACCCCGTGCAGCCGTGGCCAGCTCGCCGGGATCCACCGCGACGTGCGGGACAGGGCCCCAAAACCCTGGTCGATGGTCCGGCCGACGGTGCGGCGACGCAGGCGGACGGGCAGGGAGCGGCATCTAGCGACCATGGTCGCCCGCATCCTACCGGTGGACTCAGTCTCCGGCGGCCCCCTCCTCGATCCACTGCTCGATCGTGGACAGGTCCGCTGCCGAGAGCTCGCCGTTCATCGGCATCACCACGCCGGCCCCGCCGACCGAGTCCTGGGAGTCCACGAGCTTGTGCCAGAGGTAGCTCTCCTCCAGCGAGCCCGCCGTGACGAGGTCCATGTCGGCGCCGATCGCGCCGACCCCCACCAGGTTGCCGTGGGAGTCGCCCTGGTCGAGGACCAGGCCGCCGGACCTGCCCCCGTCCGTGTGGCAGCCGGTGCCGCCGCAGCCCCCGTCCCAGATCGCCTGCACGTCCGCGTAGGCGACCTCGGTGTCCGACGTGCCGCTGTCGCTGTCGGTCGTGTCGTCGCCACAGGCCACCACGGTGCAGCACGCCAGGCCGACCGCGAGCAGGACCCGCGCCTCGTCCCCGATCATGACTCCCTCCTCTCGAGCGTTGGCGGCGCAGGATGCCAGCCACCGGGCGAAGCCGCAAGCGCCGTCCGACGGTGCCAAGGAGGTGCAAGAACGACCTCCGGCCACGCTGCCCCTGCGACCCTCGCGATAGCCTCCGCCCGCATGACGCGATGGGTCCGTTGGGTCCTCTGGGCCCTCCTCGCCTTGGCGCCGGTCACCGCCGTGGCTGGAGACGTCGAGCTGCTGCCCGCCGGCACCGTCTGGGCCGACGGCCAGACGAAGTCCGTCGTGATGGTCCGCGTCGAAGGCGCCATGCCCGGCTCCCGGATCAAGGTGAAGTCCCGCGGGGCTCGCATCCGGTCGACCCGGGTCGTGGGACCGGACCTGGTGCGGGTGGTGCTGGTGCCCCTGGAGCAGGACCAGCCGGGGGTGGTGACGCTGTCGGTCAAGGCCAAGGGGGCCAACGGGACCCTCGAGCTGCCGGTGGTGCCCGGGCCCACGGGGTCCCTGTCCATCGAGCCGGGCACGGAGCTGGCCTGGGCGGGCAGCGGCAGCATCCTGGTGCGCATCAAGCCCGTGGGGCCCCACCCGCTCCCGGAGACCCGGCGCCGGGTGGTCCTGCACGCCTCGGCGGGTCGCATCACCTCGGCGCCCCAGAGGAGCAGGTCCGGCGGCTGGGTGGCCCGCTGGACGCCGCCTCCGGCGTCGAAGGCACCGGTCGCCGTGCTCTTCACCGCCACGGACATGAGCGCCCCGGAGCGGGTCGTCGGCCAGGCCGTGCTGCCGGTCCAGGTCCGCCGCACCGTGACCGTCGAGGTCCCCGAGGGCGGGGTCGTGGTCTACGACGAAGAGGCCTCCGACCCGGTCACCGGCGGCACCTGGTCCCGGCGCCTGGTGCTCCACCCGGAGAAGCTGCCGGCCACGCTGCGCACCGTCGACGCCGAGGGCAAGACGCACCAGACCCCGCTCGACCTCGGGGACCCGGTGCCCCCCCAGCTCGCCTTCGTGCCCCTGCCCTCCCACGTCCCGACCCCGCGACCGCTGACGGTCTGGCTGGCGGCTCGCGATCCGCAGGGCACGCCCTGGAGCGGTCCCACCCCGGAGCTCGAGGGCGTCGGCCGCTTCAGGCGCGCCGGGGAGGGCTGGTACGCGATCCGGGTCCAGCCCCCCGCCCAGGCCGGTCCCTGGACGCTGACGGTGCGGGCCGGCGACGCGGTGGTGACCACCGAGGTGACCCTGGTGCCCGAGCCGGCCACGGCCCAGGTCGCGCTCTACCCCTTCCCCCTCCCCCCCGACGCCCGCTCGGCCGAGCTGGTCGTCACGATGCTGGACCGGGACGAGCAGGGGGTCCCGGGCCTGGGGGTCTACCCGCGCGGGTCCGGCTTCTCCGTCCAGACCAGTCGCCGGGACGAGGGCGACGGCACCTACTCCTGGACCCTGCGCCCCACGACCAGCCGGCCGATGGTCGTCGGCACCAAGCTCAACCCGACGACTTCGCGCATGCCGGTGGCCCACGTGCTGGCGTGGACCTCCACGCCGATCGTGCCCGGCGACGGCAAGACGAAGACCGAGGTCCACATCGTGGCCGTCGACGCCCTGGGGCGGCCGGTGCCCAAGGTGCGCTTCGACCTGTCGGTCCCGGTGGGCGACGCCCACACCCCCACCCGGGTCTACGCCGACGCCTACGGCCACGCCTCGGTGAAGGTGGTGGCCGGGACCCGACCGGGGCCGGTGGGGCTCGGCGTCAAGGCCGGGCCGGTCTCCGGCGCCGTGGTGCTCTACCAGGCCTCCGTCGACGGCACGCCGAGCCTGGAGTCCGTCGGCACGGCGCCGACCCGGACCCTGACCGAGCGCTGGGCCCTGGCCAACGTGCGGCTCGGCGTGGCCCGGGGGCCGGCGACGGTGCTCGAGCGGCCCCCCAAGGAAGAGGAGCCCCCGCCCCAGGCCTCGCTGCTGGCGCGGGCCCGTCCCGCCGAGGCCGAGGAGCCCGCCGAGGCGGACGAGGCGGACGAAGAGGCCACCGGAGATGAAGGGGCCCGCCGGCTGTCTCTCGGCGCCCTGGCCGGCTCCGGAGAGGACGAGGCCACCTTCGTCCGGGCCCGCCTCTCGCTCACGGACTCCAGCTACCACGCCACCTTCGACTCCTCCGGTGACAGCGGCTTCCCGGCCACCGAGGAGGCCACGCGGGCCCTGCCGGCGGGCGTGGTCGCCCCGGCCCTGGAGCTCGAGGTCTTCCCGGCCCGCTGGCACGCCGGCCTCGAGCTCCGGCTGCGGGGCCGGATCGCCGGCTTCGAGACCGACACCGGCCGGGTCCCCGACGCGACCTCCCACCTGCTGGCGGGCCTCACCTGGCGACAGCCCCTCTGGGGGCCGCTGTGGTTCACCGGCGGGCTCGGAGCCCAGCGCAGCGTCGTCCCGTTCTACCGCTACGCCGACGACGCCGAGACCGTCCTGAAGACCCTGGCCCTGCCGGCCTGGGGACCGCGCCTGAGCGCCGGGCTGCTGGTCGAGCACGACCGGGTCCACGCCCGGGCGAGCCTCGCCGAGACCATGGCGCCGCTCTACCCCGTGGCGACGGACCTCGAGCTGCGGGTCGACGTGCGCGTCTGGGAGTTCGTCTGGGTCCACGTGGGCCTGGACCACGAGCGACGAACCCTGACGCTCACCGCCGACGGCACCGACGCGGTCCTCAAGGACCAGCTCACGGTGATCGGCCTCGGCGGCGGGGTGACCTGGTAGCCTCCGCTACGGACCCGCGGGGCTCAATTCGCCTCCAGGTCCACGTCGCGGGCGTCCGGGTCGACCTCCCGGAGGCGCTCCTCGATGCGGTCGACCTCGTCGCCCAGCACCTCGATCAGGTGGTCGCCGAAGTCGACCAGGAAGCGCTCCAGGTCCTCGGCGCTGTGGACCTTGGACCAGGTGTCGTCCAGGTCGAGGGTGGCGACGTAGCGGCGGGCCACCTCCTCGCCGTCGAACTCCAGGTCGGCCGAGAGCTGGAGGGAGTCGGACCCGTAGACGACCGCCCGGAAGCTCTCGATGCGCTCCACCACGGGATCGTTGTCCAGCACGCGCCGCAGGCGCTCCTGGACGGCCTCGGGAGGGGCCTTGCCGATCAGCAGCGAGCGGTTCATGCGGATCAGATAGATCGCCACGACCCCCAGCAGCAGCCCGATGAGCAGGGAGCTCACTGAGTCCCAGCGGGGGTCCCCCGTGAGCTGGGCCAGGCCGATGCCGCCCAGGGCGATCAGCACGCCGAGCACCGCCGCGCTGTCCTCGGCCAACACGGCCGTGCCCATCGGGTCGTCGCCTTCGGCGACGTAGGCCCGCAGGGTGATGCCGTCCTTGTGGGCCTCCTTCGTCAGGGCCCGGGCGGCGATGGCCAGGGCGGCGCCCTCCACGACCAGGGCGAAGATCAGCACCCCGATGCCGAGGCCCGGCTGGGTCATCGGCTGCGGGTGCAGCCAGGTGTGGACCGCGTGGTAGCAGGTCACGCCGCAGCCGAGGAAGAAGATGCCCACGGCCGAGATCAGGGCCCAGATCGGCGCCTCACGGGCGTAGCCCATGGGATGGCTGTCGTCCGCCGGCCTGGCGGCCTGCTTGAGGCCGACCGCGAGCAGGGCCTGGTTGCCGACGTCGGCCAGGGAGTGGATGCCCTCCGAGAGCATCGCGCCGGAGCCGGTCAGCAGGAAGGCGCCGAATTTGGCCACCATCACCAGGCTGTTGGCCCCGAGCGCCGTGTAGACCGCGGTGCGACTACCCGCTGCCATGCTCTCCCTCCCCAGGTTCGTCCATCGCGATGCCGAAGACCTCGACCTGTTGCTCCCGCCCCTTGAGGGTGTGGGACCCCAGCGGGCGCACGCCGGCCTGCAGCTCCTCGGGCAGCCGCCCGAAGGTGTCCCCACTGACGAGCACCAGGGTCCCGAGGTCCTTGTTCAGGGTCTCGAGCCGGGCGGCGACGTTCACCGCGTCGCCGACCACGCTGTACTTCATGCGGTGAGCGCTGCCGATGTTGCCGGCCACGACGCGCTCGGTGTGCAGGCCGATCCGGCAGGCGATGTCCGCCACCGGGCCCTGGCTCCAGAGCGCCGCCAGGCCGCTCTCCTCCCACCCGGCGTTGAGTCCGGCCAGGGCGTCCTGCATGGCGAGGGCGCAGCGGGTCGCCGCCACCGGGTGGCCCGGCAGGTCGTCCGGGGCTCCGAAGACCGCCAGCAGCCCGTCGCCGATGTAGTCCAGCACCGTGCCCCGGTGCCGCTCGACGAGCTCCGTCATCACGCCGAAGTAGTCGTTGAGGAGCTGGACGACCTGGTTGGGGTCGAGGTGCTCGCTGAGGGTGGAGTAGCCGCGCAGGTCGCTGAAGAGGATCGTGACCTCCCGGTCCTCTCCCCCGAGCGACGGCGGCTCCGCCTCGCGCTTGAGCTTGCGCACGAGGTCCTCGGGCAGATAGGGCGCGAGCTTGGCGTTGGTCAGGATCGCGTGGCGCAGGGCCGCGCTCTCCTCCCAGAGTTCCCGGTAGCGCTCGTCGGCCGAGGCCAGCAGCCCGGCGAAGTGGGTCGCGTCCTGGGCGTGCTGGTGTCGCATCTGCCAGGCCCGGCGCCAGGACTCCAGCACGCCGCCGAAGACCCCACCCAGCAGCAGCCAGACGACCGGCGACCAGCCGGCCGCCGCGGCGATGATCGCGGCCAGGGCACCGCAGATGCCGGCCACGGCCAGGGCGCGGGCGACGGCCTGGGAGGACCGCACCCAGAACATCACCTCGTAGCGGCAGACCTCGGCGGGGTGGTCGGGGTCGAAGGCGCAGCTCGTGTGGACGACCTTGGACCGGGGCAGGTTCCAGAGCGAGGGCATCGCCTCCAGGATGCCGATGGCGTTCCAGCAGCTCGCCGGGCCCAGCTCCCGCGGGTAGTCGTCCAGGTGCAGCTCCAGGGTCGCGCGACGGGGGGCGTGGTCGACCACCTCCAGCCGGATCCGGGAGTTGGCGCGGCCCGCCAGACCGGCGATGGAGCGATAGACCATGCGGGGGGACGCGAAGGCCCGCAGCACCGGCCAGACCACGCCGACCAGCTCCTCGTCCAGCGTGCCGCGTCCCGCCAGCAGGTAGGGTCGCCAGAAGGGGTCGTCACGGCCGGGCAGCCCCGGCTGATCGGGCTCCAGGCCGTAGAGCACCCGCAGCATCCGCAGGTGGAAGGTCTCCGAGACCCAGGCCTCCGGGTCGTCGAACCAGGTCCGGGGCATGCCCACGGTCTCCAGGGCCCGGTCCACGGCTTCGGCGCCGTGCGCCTCGTCGAGCTGCACCAGGATCGACCGCACGATGCGGTTGGAGAGGTGGGGCTCGATCAGGATCGGGTCGGGCCGGCTCACGCCGGGAGTGTACGTCCTGCCGGGACGGGCCGTGCTACGTCGACTCCAGACGTGAGGTCTCCATGACGCCCTGGCTCACCCTCGTCGCCCTCGCCGCCGCCGGCGACCTGGAGTTCGGCACCCTGCCCACCCTGGAGGCGGGACAGTCCCCCACCCTGTTCATCACGCCCACGCGGGCGGTGGACGTGCTGCTGGTCACCTGCACCGCGGGGGGCAGGACCTCGGAGTGGGAGGAGACCGACCTGCCGGGCGGCCAGCAGCGGAGCTACTCCTGGGCGCGAGACGCCGACGTGAACCACGCCGACTGCGTGGTGAAGGTCCGCTTCGCCGACGGGGCGACGGACTGGATCGAGCTGCCCCTGGACTACGTCTACGGGGGTGGGCTCCACATCGACCTGGACCGTGCATCCGTCGACCTCGCGGCCCACACGCTGACGGTCCACACCACGGCGGCCGTCAACCGCGCCGACGTGGTGGCCTACGGCGCCCGCCGTGTCGAGCTGGACCGGCGCAGTGTGGGCGTCGAGGGAGGCCCGGGTGCGGTGACCGTGCCCTGGATCGGCGACCCGTCGGACGTGGTGCTGCTCGACGTCACCCTGCACTCCGCCAACGCCTGGGCCGGCTTCACCTACTCCCCCTGGTTCCTCGACATCCCCCACGAGGACGTGCTCTTCGACACCAACTCCGACGTGATCGACGAGACCGAGGCCTACAAGCTGGAGCGCACGCTGAAGGAGCTGGAGGAGGTGCTGGAGCTCTACGGGGACATCGTGCCGGTGAAGCTCTACATCGCCGGGTGCACGGACACGGTCGGCACGGCGTCGAGCAACAAGGACCTCTCGCGGCGTCGGGCCAGGGCCATCGCCCGCTGGCTGCGGAGCCACGGCTTCACCCACCCGATCTACTACTACGGCTTCGGAGAGGGGCTGTTGGCGGTGCAGACCGGAGACGGGGTGGACGAGATCCGGAACCGGCGGGCGCTGTACCTGGTCGGGGCCAACCCGCCGCCGACGGGGAGCGGGGTTCCGGGGGTGGGGTGGATCGCGCTGTAGGGTCTCCGGCCCACAGAGGTCCCCTCGCCCCCCGACCAGCCGGACGGCGGCCACCCGGGCGGGTGCTGGCTGCGGGGGCGCTGGCCACCCGGCGGCCACCCGTGGGCCACCGGGGCGGCGGCCACCTCCACCGGACCGACTCCCCCCCGCCGACCTCGGCTATCGTGGGCCGATGCTCCCTCTGCTGCTGGGCCTGGCGGGCTGCGGTCCCTGGGACGAGGACACGGCGGCCGACCGGCAGGAGCGGTGCGACGTCCAGGTCCAGGAGGTCTGGCCAGCCCGACTGTCTGCAGGTGCGCGTGGAGCTGCCTGACGCGACCGCGATCCCGCCCTGAGCCGGCCCCTACAGCCCCGCGTCCCGCTCGTCCTGCAGCCCCGGCACGTAGAGATCGAACCACGCCGCATCCGTCGGCCCGATGCGCACCTTGCGCACCTGCAGCTCGGCGTCGACCAGCACGTAGCTGGGGTAGGTCGTCGAGCGCTCGTCCAGGGCGTCGTAGAAGACCGAGTCGGCGTCGAAGGTGACCGGGTGGGTGGAGCTGTAGGTGCTGGCCCAGGCCGCGGCCTCCTCCTGGGTCGCGCCCTGGAGAGCGGTCAGCAGCACGAAGCCCCGGGCCCGGTGGGCCAGGAAGCGGTCCTGGAGCATCAGCGCCGAGTCCTGGCAGGGACCACACCAGGTGGCGGCCAGGTCCAGCACGACCACGTGCCCCGGGAACTGCCAGGTCGTGACCTCGTTGCCGCACTGGTCGACGAAGGTCAGGTCGGGCACGACGTCGTAGTCGTCGACGCCGGTCTCCTCGTCGGCGGCGAGGGCCTCGCCCTGCTCGCGGAAGTCGGCCCAGGCGCAGCCCTCCAGCGGCCAGGACCAGGGAGCGGCGCCGTCGGTGCCCGCCGTCACCTCCTCGCCGTCGGTCCACCCGTCGTCGTCGGTGTCGGAGTCCTCGGGGTCGAGGCCGAGCTGCAGCTCCTTGCCGTCGGACACGCCGTCGCCGTCGGTGTCGAGGCCGAAGAGCGCCGTGTCGATCGGCTCACCGGTCTCGCCGGTCTCGCCGGTCTCCGTGTCGGTGTCGGTGTCGGTGTCGGTGTCGCCCGAGTCCGCCGAGGAGTCGACCGTGTCGACGGTCGTGGCGCTGTCGTGGGTCGTGCCGGTGTCTCCCCCGAGGAGGAAGCAGCCAGCGAGGAGGGAGAGGGAGAGGGACATGACGCTCGTGCGCATCATAGCCGCGACCAGGAGAGCAGTGGTCCGCGGGTCTCGTCGATGTCGTCCTGGCGCTGGCCCCGGCGAGGTCTCGGTCTGGGTCCCCGGCGTGGTGGGCGATGGCGCGCCCGGATCGAGGTGGACCGCGACGCCCGGGTGGCGACATCAGGCGGAGAGGAAGAGCTCGTCGTGGCCCTCCTGGGCGCGGAGGGCGGCCTGGAGGCCGATGGCCCGGGAGAGCGCCGCGTCTGCCGGCGTGGCCCGCAGGCGCCGGATGGTGCGCCGATGCAGTCCGAGGGCCTCGGCGAGCGTGGCGGTCGGGGCCTCGACGAGCTGGACCAGGGCGGTCCGCGCACGTACCGCCTCCGGCCGCTTGGAGGCCAGGTCCTCCACGCAGGCGGCGGAGCGGGCCGCTTCGAGCCAAGTGTCCAGGTCCGGTGGGGCGGGAGGGGGGGCCTCCGGGTCGGCTCCGAGGTGCTCCAGCAGGGAGGCTCGGTCCACCCGGGGCAGGTGGCGGCGCACGTTGCTGGCCGTCCAGGCGCCGAGCGGCCGCAGACCGAGCAGGTCGGGCAGGTTGCTGGCCTCCTGGGCCGGGTCCTGGCGCAGGCCGTGCCGCGCGAGCTGTCCCAGGACGTAGTGGAGGCTGTTCTGGAGGTGCCAGACGTCGTCCACCGGGCGGATCCGGGCCCGCTCGAAGGGGACCGGCAGGTCCAGGTGGGCCTGCAGCGCGGCCTCGATCTCCCGGACCACCTGGCCGGCGAGGGGGCGCGGGCAGGCCAGCAGCAGGTGACCGTGCGTGTCCGGGCCGTGGAAGGCCAGGAGACCGGCCTCCCGCGCCTGCTCCAGCACCACGCGGGCCCAGGTGCGGCGCTCGGCGGAGCCGGGCAGCAGCACACGATCCTCGGTCAGGCGCAGGGTGATGGTCCAGGCGAGAGCGTCCACGCTGGCGGGGATAGGTCCCCTTCGCCGGGCGTCAAGCCCCCATGGACCGCAGCTGGGGCTCCTCCCGGGTGGCCCCCCCCCCCCGCCCCCCCCCCCCCGCCCCCGCCCCCCCCCCCCCGGCCGAAGGGG
>CAZCVP010000103.1:21128-26790 GCA_964501915.1 uncultured Enterobacterales bacterium | reverse complement strand
ACGGAATCGCCGGACGACTTCGCAGTGCTGCGCCCCCCTTTGCCCTGGATCTTGGAGGTGCCGGTCGTGGAGAAGGAGGACGATGGCACTCCAGGGGCGTGGTTGCGCGCTCAGTGCAGCCGAGGCGCTGCCGCTCGGATCAGCGCTGGGGGAGACTGAGGCGGGCCTCCGGGCCTCACCGACGATCTGCTACGTCTCGTGCAGGCGTGCTGAGGGCGCCGGAGGCCAGGGCGAGGAACACGCCGTCTCGACCCTCCACGATCTCAGGGTCCTCGCCGGGTCTGCCCAGCCCCCTCAGCACGTGGTCCAGCACCACGGCGACTTCGGCTCGGCTCGGAGTGCGCGTCGAGAAGCGGACCGACACGGTGGTCAGGGCCGACGCGCCGTCGCCCTGGCGGGAGACACAGACAGAGGTGCCGCCCACCTCGACGCACTGCACCTCCTCGGACAGGCCTCCCGAGGCCAGGCGACGACCTGCGGTCTCGAAGGCTGTCAGGCGGGTGGCCGAAGACCCGTCTGGGGCCTGGTGCCACCAGCGGCGCGTGAACAGCAGCACGGAGGCCAGCAGGAACGCCACGGCGGCGGGGCCCAGGCCTGCTCTCCCGTCCAACAGCCAGAGCCCCGCGCCGACTGCGAGGGCCCCCAGCCAGCGCCCCTCGCTCAGACCGAGCCGGCTGGAGCAGAGATCACCGCGGAGGCTCTCCAGGGGGATGCGCAACGCCCCGTAGAGCAGCAGGACTCCGCCTGTCGCGACTCCCGGAGGCAAGGCGAGGATGGCCCAGGCTGCCCAGGCGGAGAGACCGAGCCACGCGAAGACCTCGATCCCCTGGACGGGGAACCGCCGAGCAGAGTCCGGGGGGATGCACTCCGAGGGATAGCGGACGCCCCAGCTCGACGGCACGCCGTAGCAGCACCCCCCCACCAGGCACCCCACCCGACCCAGGACGAGGAAGACGGAGAGGCCCAACACCAGCAGGTCGAGTCCCGGGAGGACCTCTGCCCCGAGTGCCACGAGCAGCCCGGTCACAGCGGAGAGGGTCACGGCGAAGTGCTCCAGCAGCACGGTCGTCTCCCTGCCTGTCAGACGTCGTCGGACCAGGCCCCAGGAGACGAAGGCCACGGCTGCCGTCGCGATGATCGCCAGGATCAGGGACGGGCTGCGCTGGGCGACGAGACCCACCGCCAGCATCGCCAGGGTGCCGCACACGACGCCGGCGCCTCCGAAGGCCAGGTAGGTCGGGACCCAGCGGTCCCCCAGGCGGACGTGGGAGCGCGGGAGCCGATCCAGCCAGGGTCCGGTCGGGGGAGCCGCCATGCTTGGAGCATACCGGTCCTGCGGGGCGCAGGTGTGAGGGGGTCATCGCTGGGTCAATGGACGGAGGGCCGGGCCTCCGAGCCCCCGTTCGGACGTGATATCCACAGAGTGCACCTGGAGCGGAAGGATGGGGCAGGGTAAGAAGCGCGGGTCGACCCTCGGCACATCAGAGCAGGGGCTCGACCAGCCCGATGTGGGCACCGAGCCCGCCGAGGCCGACCGTGGCTCCGCGGCACCCCTCCAGGACACCTTCGGCAACGCCTTCGTCCAGGCGCTGCTGACCGGTGACGGGGGCATGGCCGCGGCGGAACCACCCGTAGACGGCAGCCTGGCCGAGGCGGCGGTGGCCGACAAGGGCAGCGGCAGCGCCCTCGACGGCCGGCTGAGGGGCCGGATGGAGGCGCGGCTGGGCGCCGACCTGGGTGGCGTACGGGTCCACGACGACTCCGAGTCGCAGGTGGCCGCTGCCTCGATCGGCGCCCGGGCCTTCGCCTTCGGCGAGGACGTGTTCCTGGGCCAGGGCGAGCGGGCCTCCGACACCGAGCTGATGGCCCACGAGCTGACCCACGTGGCCCAGCAGGCTGGTGGCGCCGGGGGCCTCCAGGCCGACCTCGAGGTCGCGTCCCAGCAGGACCCGGCGGAGCGAGAGGCCGATGCAGTGGCCGGCGAGGTGGCCCAGGGGTCGGAGCGACCCGAGAGCTGGATCGTGGAGCCCGGCGGCGCGGAGCTCCAGCCCGGTCAGCTCTCCCGGGAGCAGTTCCTGGCCCGACTGCGGACGGCGGTCATCGGTGCGGCCTCCGACGCGCTGGGTCCCGTGTGGTCCGTGGCGGGCTGTCCCTACATCGAGTCCTGGTTCTCGAGCCACGCCTCCATCGACGCCGCCAGCCTGGAGCGCATGTGCCAGCGCTTCTCGGGCCAGGCCGAGGTCGACCGCGCCGAGGCCTACATCCCCCTGATCTGCGCCCGGGTCCAGGACGGCGTGGCCCGCTGGCGGGACGGACAGGACGTGTCGGGAGAGCTCCAGGCCGCCGGCCTCTCCGAGGCAGCCCAGGCCGCCGAGGAGAACCCGGCCCCCGCCGGGCCCGAGGACGGTGGCGAGGTCCGGGCCATGCCCGCAGACACCCCCACCGATCCGTCCCAGGTGATGGCCGACCTGGGGCCGGGCTCGCCCCTGGGCCCTGCCGGGGCCGGGCTGGGGGCCGCGATGGGCGTGTCCACCTCGGGCGTCCAGGTCCACACCGACGCGGGGGCCCAGGGCCTGGCGCGACGCAAGAAGGCCCGCGCCGTCACCGTGGGCCAGCACATCGCCTTCGGCGCGGGGCAGTTCAAGCCCGGGACCCTGGCCGGCGATGCGCTCATCGCCCACGAGCTGGCCCACACGGCCCAGCAGCGCGGTGGGGGCCCGAGCAGCGGGAGCCTGGACTCCTCGGGCTCGTCCCTCGAGGCCGACGCCGACCAGGCCGCCCTGGGCGCCCTGGGCAGCCAGCACGGGGTCGAAGGACTCGGCGAGGACAGCCCCCAGGGCCGCACGGGCCTGCGGCTGCAGGCGTGCTCCCAGACCACCACCACCCCGCCCGCCCCCGCCATCACCGATCCCTTCGTGCTGGGCCTCCAGACCAAGCTCCAGGCCGGCGACAAGGCCGGCTTCTTCGGCGACATCAGCGGCCTGAACGGGTCGCGGGCCGGAGACTCGGCCGTGCGCTCCGGGCTCAGCACCTTCGTGGGATCCAGCCTGATCAACTGGGCCGAGGCCTTCCGCGCCGCGGCGATGCTGGAGCTGGGTCCCGAGCGGGGCTGGCCCGATCCGGTCAAGAACTACAACGAGGGCGTGGCTTCCGGCGTGTTCTCACTGAGCCAGCTCCCGCCGGCCGGGGCCGACGCCCTGCGCCAGTTCTGCATGATCCAGGCGGGGGAGGCCGCGGAGGGCACCTCCGACCTGATGGCGGTCTACCGCAACCAGTTCAGCGCCCGCTGGGACAGCCCGACCTACGCGGGTCGCAGCACCACGCACAACCCGGCCCTGGACAGCAAGGGCCCTCAGAACGACCGCGCCCGGGCGATCTTCACCGACCTCTACGCCGAGGCCCGCTTCCAGACTGCCTACGACACCAACACGCCGTCGGGCTTCCGCGACCAGGCCGACACGCTCCAGATGCCCGACGGGGTGAACCTGATCGCGTCGCCTCGGCTGCAGACCCTGCGAGCCCTGCTCAACCCGCCCGTGGTCTCGGCCTCGGGCACCACGGACGCGGCCTATGTCGCCCTGGTCGGGGCCGTGCGGCCGGCGGCCCAGGCCCTGGAGGCCCCGGACCGCCAGGAGATCCGCAACAACCACACCTGGCGCCTCGCGGTGGACGCGAAGGTCAGCGGCACGACCACGCCCGTGACCCAGACCCTGCGCGACGACCTCTGGAGCGTGGTCATCAGCAGCCGGGCCCCTGCGGCCGCCCCCGCCCCGCCCAGCACCGGCCCGGCGCCGCCGGAGCCGGTCCCGACGCCCAACGCCGGTCAGACAGCCTGGCTGAACTCGATCTCCCTCACGGCGCCCTCGGGGCCGGTCCAGGCCCAGTCCAGCGAACAGGACCTCACCTTCGGCGTGGCCAGCACCAACCCCAACCCGGGGCTGGGGGTGCGGCGCAAGCTCAAGCTCGAGCCGACCGCCCAGGTGTCCTCTGGCAGCGAGGACGAGGTCGACTGGCCCAGCGGGTCCAGCCGGGTGGACCACACCTTCCAGGTGGATCCCGACGCGGGCGGGGCGGCCGCCACCACCTTCACGGGGCGGCTGACCATGCCGCCTCTGTCGACCTCCACCTTCTCGGAGCAGACGGCGACCGTCTCGGTCCAGGACAAGCGCCAGGACTGGTTCGTCAACAACATCGCCCACGGGGCGACCTGGATGAACGAGAACCAGAACACGGCACTCTCCGCCGGGGACACGGTCAGCTACTACGGCGGGCAGTACTCCCTGACGGTGCGCCCCAGGCTCCCGGCGGTCAACCCGGGGCTCGACGTCCAGATGGAGGGGGAGCTGAAGAAGGGCTCCGCGTCGATCCACACCTTCGCCCGCACCCCCTTCTCCCGGAACCTCGCCTCGAGCCAGCTCGGCTACCACGTGCTCCAGGAGCCGACCCCCGCCCCGACCGCCCCCGAGGCCCACGAGCTCAAGGTCACGTTCTACGCCGGCACCTCGGCCACCGTGCTGAAGACCCACACCGTGCCGTTCTCCATCGGCGCCGGTCCCACCGGGGGTCCGGCCCGGGACAACGCCATCCTGGCCGCCGACACGGCCCAGCTCAACTCTCCCGCGACCACCAGTGGCACCCTGCTCCACTACATGAAGAACAACTTCCCGGCGGGCAGTCCTGAGCAGCAGGTGGCCGACGCCGTCATCAGCGGCGTGATCCAGGTCCAGGCGTGCATCGTGCGGTCGGACTCGGCGGCCTGGCTGACCGCCAACGGCCACAGCGCCGCCACCAACGTCGCCTATGCCGTCGGCCAGGTCGACAACGCCCACACCCTCGTCGCGGCGCCGGGCGCTGCGGGCTGGCGGTGGGGCCGCTTCGCCAACACCGTCTTCCTCAACCTCACGCCGGTCACCCAGAACCCCGGCACCAAGCGGGGCAACTCCCAGATGGCGGAGCTGCTCACCCACGAGGGCATCCACGCCGCCGATCGCAGCCAGGGCGCACCCATCGACCGCTACGCCACGGAGTTCCGGGCCTACTGGATCATGGGCACCGGTGCCGGCCAGAGCGAGGCTCCCGATCCGAGCATGAGCGGCATGGGTCCCAAGTCGGAGCGGGCCCGCACCATCTTCCTGCACCTCTATGGCCACCCCCTCTACTCCCAGTTCACCCAGCCCAACTACGACGCCAACACCAACCACTTCCGGGAGCAGGTGGACAACATGCTGGTGCCTGACGGCATCAACCTCACCTTGTCGCGGGGCCTGCACGACCTGCGGCAGGAGGTCGAGTCCTACAGCGGCAGCGGCTATGCGGCCAAGCGGGCTGCGGTGCAGACCAAGATCACCGCCTGCACCCCCGGCGACCTCCAGGAGGTCCGGAGCAACCGCGCCTGGCGGGACATGGTGGAACAGAAGTACACGGGGACGGCCATGCTGGGGGCGACCCCAGTGGACGTCCAGGTGGACATGAAGACCCTCCTCGGCATTCCCAGGTGAGCACGCTGCTGGCGATCATGTTCCTGGGAGGCTGTGGGAGCCGAGCGGTGGCCGTGGAGGGACCGGAGGATCCGGACCCCCCCCCCCCCCCCCCCCCCCCGGCGCCCGCGCCGACCCCCCCCTGGGCGCCCCCCCCCCCGCCCCCCGGGGCCCCGCCCCCGGCC
>CAZCVP010000103.1:0-21118 GCA_964501915.1 uncultured Enterobacterales bacterium | reverse complement strand
GCGTGGGTGGGTGGGGGCCCCGCGGGGGGGCCGTGGAGGGACCGGAGGAGCCGCCCCCCCACGCCACCCCCGACCCGATGGAGCCCGAGATGACCCCGAAGTGGACGACCCACCCCCTGCCCGAGGTCGACCTGACCCTGGACATCTTCGACGATCGCTCGGGGCTCACGGTGCGCACGGACGGTGAGGTACATGCCCTGGTCCAGGAGACCGGGGCGATTCGACTGGGGATCTGGGCGGGCCCCGGACAGGACCTCGATCGCTGGCGCGAGCGGCTCGCTCTGCGCCAGGTGAGCTTCGGCCCCGTCGATGACGTGGAGGTCTGCAGTGCGACCGGTCGCCTGCAGACCGCCGAGGTGGCTGCGGCGGCCGGTGCGATCGGCGGCTGGCCCCAGGGCGACGGCACCATCGAGCACCGCGCCGCCGAGTTTGGGGCCGAGCACCAGGCGGCGATGCACTTCGTGCATGGCGGCCGCTCGGTCCTGGTCACCTGGGCCGTGCCTCTGGGTCAGCGGGAGGCCTGGGCAGCGGCGGAGGCCCACTTCTTCGGGGGCGTGCGCTGCGGGTGAGCGGCGCTCTGGCGCCTGGGGCGCTGCTGCGCCCTCAGGGAGGCGGGGGAGCCGCCTCGCGGAAGAGCGCTGGCTCGGACGCTGCGTGAGAGGCGCCCTGGCTCAGCGCCCGGCGCCACGCCCGTGCCCCCGGCTGACCGGCGAAGAGCCCGATGGCGTGCCGGGCTCGGGTGTCAGCGCCCCCCCGACGGCCGGCGGACCTCCCCGACGGGCCGCTACAGCCCCCCACCGAGCAGCAGCGTCACCGAGCCCGCCTCCTCGGCGTAGTCGGAGTCGTAGGGCGCCCCGACCGCCAGGTCCTGGCGCCCGTCGTCGTCGACGTCGCCGGTCGCCAGGCGCAGCCCGAAGGCGTCCGCCTCTTCGCTGCCGAACCAGATCGCGTCGGCGCTCTCCTCGGTGTAGGTGCCGGGGGAGAGGGGCCCCCGGAAGATGGCGACCCGTTCGGGGCGGTCGAAGCCGAAGTAGATGTCCCGGGGGATGCCGATGGCGAGGTCGTCGGCGCCGTCACCGTCGAAGTCGGCCATCGCTGCGTCGAAGCCGCAGTCGCGGCCTCCGGGGCCGGAGATGCGAAGCAGGCGGGCGAGGAGGGCCTCGTCGGCGAGGGCCTCGCTCCAGTCGAATCGGCGGGCGTCGCCCATCGCGGTGCGCTCCCGGTCGAGAATGGCGGGGCCGTGCTCGCCCTCGCGGAGGCCCTCGGGCCCACAGCCGAGCGGCTTCGGCGGGCCGCTGATGTTCGGTACCTCGTCGTCGACCACGCCCTCGCCACGGTGCGCTTCCTCCCCGAAGCGGAGCTGGCCTATGGTCAGACGCAGCTCGAAGAGCTGGCGTCTCGGCCGGAGGCGCTGACCGCCGCCTGGCGGACCTCGCTGGCTGTGACCCTGTATCGGGACCACGGGACGCGGCGACCGGACCTGCGCCTCGTCGACGAGTCCGGCCCACCACGGCTCATCGGCCTCTTCCGACGGGGGCCGGAGGTCGTCTTCGTCGACCGGGCTCTCGACAGCGACGAGGACCTCGGCATCGGGCTCGCCCTGGAGGACACGACCTTCGAAGGCCCCCTCGAGCTCGCCGGAGGCGAGGCGCTGCTCTTCGCGGCGGTGCGGCCCGCGATCCGGGTCTTCGAGCGGGTCGCCGGTGCCACGATCTTCGGAGAGCTGGAGGGGACGGACGCCACCGACGTCGAGGTTCGCGCCCGAGCGATCCTCCGGTCGGAGCACACGAGAGGGGTCTTCGGTGCGGCGTGGCCCGGTCGGGCGGAGCCGGACGGCTCTTGGGAGGTGGGCGTGCCCTACGACACCCGGCCCGGTCGCGTCACCCTCGATCGCGACCTGCTCGTCGAGGTGCGGCGTTCAGGCTCGACCACCTGGAGACCGGTGGGCACGGCGAGCCCGCCGCCTGGGGCCGCCAGCCGGGGCGATCGGATCGGGGTCTCCCCGACGAGGGCGACGTCCTCCCCCTGACCGCGCCCGCGGAGCCGATCCGCTGCTATGCTGCCGCCCCCCTCCGACCCCCGGACCCGGCCCATGGCTCCTCTGCTCGCCCTGCTGTCGGCCTCTGCCCTGGCGGAGCTCCCGATGCCGCCCTTCCCCGAGTGCCAGGCACCGGAGAACTCGGAGGCCTGCCCGGACGACCTCGACGACGACTGGTGGCTGATCAGCGGCATCCCCGAGCAGTCGGTCGACTCGGTCCGGCCCGAGGAGTGGGAGCTGGGCAGCGGCGTCTGGGCCGATCGGGCCTGGCAGACGACCCCCGGTCGCTTCGACGTCGCGATCGCCGTGACCGACGGCGGCATCGACTGGGACTACAGCCACCTGGTCAACAAGGTCCTGTTGAACACCGGCGAGCTGGAGCTGCCCTGGATCGACGAGGACACCCCCGCCGACTCCTACGACACCGACGGCAACGGCCTGGTCAACGTCCAGGACTGGGCCCTGGATCCCCGCGTGGACATCACCGCCGGCAACGACCACGCGGACTGGCTGCTCGACGCCAGCGACCTCATCAGCACCTTCTCCGACGGCGTGGACGACGACGGCAACGGCTTCACCGACGACATCGCCGGCTGGGACTTCTTCGAGAACGACAACGACGCCTTCAACACCTTCGACACCGACTACGGCACCCACGGCAACGGGGTGATGAAGGACGCCGCCGCCGAGGGCAACAACGGCGGCTCGATCGGGGTGTGCCCCAACTGCGCCATCCTGCCGGTGCGCATCGGCGACGTCTTCATCGTCGACGGCCAGCGGGCCGCCGCCGGCATCGCCTACGCCGTCGACCGTGGCGCCAAGGTCATCGCGATGGCGGTCGGCGCGGTCTCCACGCCGCAGATGGCGCGGCAGGCCGCAGCCTACGCCCACGACAACGACGTGGTCATCGTGGCCGCGGCCGGCGACGAGAACACCTACCACCACAACGTGCCGTCGGTCCTGGACGACATCCTCTACGTCCACTCGATCCGCTCCAACACAGCGGACGACGACGGCGCGGCCCTGACCTACCTGAACTTCTTCAACTGCAACAACTACGGCCCCCGGCTCGACCTCGTGGCACCGAATCCGGGCTGTGCCACCGGCTCGGTGGCGGCGATCTCCGGCATGGCGGGCCTGGTCTGGTCGGCCGCCCGGGACGAGGGCCTGGAGCTGAGCGCCGACGAGGTCCGGCAGATCCTGCTGCGCTCCGCCGACGACATCTGGCTCAGCGAGGAGGACCTCGAGGAGGTCCGGACCTACCCGTCCTCCGAGGGCTGGGACCCCTTCTACGGCTATGGCCGCGCCAACGCCTACCGGGCGGTCCGCCAGGTCATCGACGGCGACATCCCGCCGGTGGCGCGGCTCGACGGGCCGGAGTGGTTCGAGGTGGTGGATCCGGCGGTGAAGAACATCTACCTGGACCTGACGGCGCTGGCACCGCGCAGCTCGGTCGCCTCGGTGACCCTGGAACAGGGCGTGGGCTGGGAGCCCGTGGAGTGGGAGGTGCTGACCACCGCCGATGCCGAGCTGGAGGACCAGAGCATCCTGGTTTCGGTCCTCCTGCTCGACCTCCCCACCCCCGGCGAGCCGGAGTGGGACGAAGGCGTCCTGGGCCGGGTCGAGCGGGTCCACGGCCCCGCGGTCACCTTCCGCCTGCGCGTCACCGACACCGAGGGCCGGGTGGGGGAGGCACGCCGCACGATCTTCGTGCACCACGATCCCGATCTGCTCCCGGGCTTCCCGCTCTTCCTCGACGGCTCCGGCGAGTCGAGCCCGGTCTTCGCCGACCTCGACGGCGACGGCATCGACGAGCTGATCCTGGGCACCGCCAGCGGCCAGGTGATGGTCCTGGACGCCACGGCCCGGAACCTGGACGGCTGGCCCGTCACCGCGGGCGTCTGGCCCGACCTGGAGGTCTTCGGTACCGCCGCCGCCTGGGCGAGCGGCGCCCTCGACGTGGAGCACGGCCAGGGCATCGTGGGCACGGTCGCCGTGGGAGACCTGGACGGGGACGGCGACCCCGAGGTCCTCGCCGGCACCATGACCGGCTCGGTCTTCGCCTGGAACGCCCGCGGCGAGCCGCTGCCGGGCTGGCCGGTGGAGATCCTCGGCCGGGACACCAGCGAGCTGGACCGCGACCACAGCTACGACCGCACGATCGCCGGAGCCGTGACCCTGTGGGACCTGGACGACGACGGCGATCTCGAGGTCCTCGCGGCCGGCGCCGACCAGCGCCTCTACGTGTGGCACCACGATGGCTCGGCGATGGACCCCTACCCCGTGGAGGTCTGCCACCCCGAGAACTGCGGCTCGGCGGGCTACCGGATCATCAACTCCGTGACCGTGGGCGACGTCGACGGGGACGGGGACTACGAGCTGGGCCTGGGCACCAACGAGACCACCTCGGGAGGCGCCAACTCGGTGAGCTTCCTGCTCGATGCGCTCACCGGCGAGGCGGTCCCTGGCTGGCCGATCGAGACCCGGGGACTCGTCGCCAAGGCGGACCTGCTGCCCGTCTTCGGCGAGGGGCACCCGGGCTCGATGGCCTTCGCCGACGTCGACGGCGACGGGGACCTGGAGATCTTCGACACGGTGATGCTTGGACAGTCGGGGCTGCGGGACCACACCGGCGAGGAGGTCCTGGAGCTGCCGTACTTCGAGGCCGATGGCTACGGCCCCTTCTCCAACAGCAACGAGCCCTCGATGGTGGCGATGGTCAACCAGCCCGGCTTCGGGGACCTGGACGGAGACGGCCTGCCGGATCCCGTGCTCGGTGGCGCCGGGGCCTACGGCATCACGGGCCTGGCCCTGACCACGGCGCTCGACTTCCAGCAGATGGTCAGCGCTTGGAGCGGTCTCACCGGCGACTTCCTGCCCGGCTGGCCCCGCCAGATCGAGGACTTCCAGTTCCTCTCGGCACCGGCCATCGCCGATCTGAACCAGGACGGCCTGCCCGAGGCCATCCACGGCTCCGGCGGCGCGATCCTGCACGCCTGGAACCTCTACGGGGTCGCCCCGCGGGGCTGGCCCCACCTCACCGGTCAGTGGATCCTCGGCTCACCGGCCCTCGGTGATCTCGACGGCGACGGCACCCTCGAGGTGGCGGTGGCGACGCGGGAGGGCTGGCTCTGGGTCTGGACGACCGAGGGGCGTGCGGACCAGGACATCGGCTGGTCGGGCATCCACCACGACGCCTGGAACACCGGCAACCACGAGGTCGCCCTGCCCGAGCGGGCCGGCCCGGCGCCGACCGGAGGCTGTGGCGCCTGCACCACCACCCGCGGTGGTGCCCCGCCGCTCGGTGTGCTGGTGCTGCTCGGCCTGGTGCTCAGGCGTCGAGGACAGCGTCCAGCGCGCCCATCTCCTTGAGCACGCCTTCCTCGTCCTCGGTGAAGATGTCCTCGGCGGCGTGGAGAGCCTCGCCGGCCCCGTCGAGGGCCCGACGACGGCGCAAGCTCCGGCGCTTGTCTTCGGCGTCCCGCACCTGGCGCTCCAGCTTGTCCGCCGCCAGGTCGATCGCCGCGTAGGCGTCGTCGTGGGAGGCGTTGACGGTGAAGGACGGGTACTGGGGCAGCCTCAGGCGGACCTTCAGCTCCACGCCCTCCCCCATGGGGTTGGCGTCGACGTCGAGCATCACCGCGTCGCCGTCGAACCGGTGCCGGTCGATGGGCTTGGTGAGCTTGACTTCGCAGTACTCGCGCAGGGCATCGGAGAACAACTCCCCAGGGGAGTGGATCACGAATCGCATCGAACCTCCTGGTCCTCTGCCGTCGTTCGTCGATCGGCAGTCGACCTTCGTGCCATACCGGGAGTGTACACGCTTCGGGTCTCGTATACTCCCCGCATGTCACCCATCCTCTTCTTTGCTGGCTTCCTCCTCTCGGGTTGTGACGGATCCGAGGCCACTCCCACGGACTGCCTGCGGCCGCTCGACTGGCGCGATGCGCTCATCGTCGAGGAGGGCTCCACGGGCTCGGTGGTCGTGGTCGAGGACTGCGACAACGATCTCACGGTCACCGAGGTGGACCTGGTCGGCGCGGGCTGGGACGGGGACCTGCCCGCCGTCGGCGACAAGATCTCCGCGGGCACCTGGACGATCGAGGTCTTCTTCAGCGGGTCCGACTTCCCGGGCGAGTACACGGGGCTGTTGACCATCGAGGCCGACGGGCTCGACCCGGAGCCGGCCAAGGAGATCCGCTACGTGATCCTGGGGGACTCGGGGGATAGCGGGGGCGAATGAACGCCCTCCAGATCCTCCGCGAGCGCGGACTTCTCGCCGACAGCACCCCCGACCTCGAAGCCTGGCTGAGCGCTGCGCCGCGCAGCTTCTACGTGGGCTGGGACTGCACCGCGACCTCGCTCCACGCCGGATCGCTGGCCCTGATCATGTGCATGGCCCACCTCCAGCGCGCGGGGCATCGCCCGATCGTGCTGATGGGCAGCGGGACCACGAGGATCGGGGACCCGACGGGTCGCTCCACGGAGCGCAAGCTGCTCTCGGGGCAGGAGATCGAGGTCAACAAGCGGGCCCTGCAGGCCCAGCTCGAGCGCTACCTGGACCTCTCCGGGGGCCTCGTGGTCGACAACGGCGACTGGCTGCTCGGGCTCAACTACGTGGACTTCCTCCGCGACGTCGGCAGCCACGTGCCCGTCAGCCAGATGTTGGCGCGCACCTCGGTCAAGGAGCGCCTGAAGAAGGGCATGTCCTTCCTGGAGTTCAACTACGCCCTCTTCCAGGCCTACGACTTCCTCCACCTGTCCCAGGCGGAGGACTGCCTCGTCCAGGTCGGGGGCGCCGACCAGTGGGGCAACATCACCGCGGGCGTCGACCTGATCCGGCGCGTGACCCAGCGGGACGCCCACGCGATGACGATCCCCCTCGTCACCACAGCCGACGGCAAGAAGATGGGCAAGTCCGCGGCGGGCGCGATCTGGCTCGACCCGGCCCAGACCAGCCCCTACGACTGGTACCAGTACTGGATCAACGTCGATGACCGCGACGTCGGTCGCTACCTGCGCATCTTCACCTGGCTGCCGCTCGACGAGATCGCGGCCTTGGAGGCCCTCACGGGGTCCGACGTGAGGCAGGCCAAGCGGGTGCTGGCCTTCGAAGCCACCCGCCTCTGCCACGGCGACCGTGCGGCGCGGGAGGCCCAGGCCGGGGCGCGCGCGGCCTTCGGCGGTGGCGCGGCGGTCGAGAAGATGCCGGCCTTCGAGGCGGCCCTGCCGATGGGCGTGATCGACGCGCTGACCCTGTCGAAGCTCTGTGGCACCCGCTCCGACGCCCGCCGTCAGATCCAGGGCGGCGCGATCAAGGTCAACGGGGTCAAGGTGACGGAGATCGAGGCCCAGCTCACCGAGGACCTGCTCGGCGAAGACGGCGCGCTGGTGCTGTCGCGGGGCAAGAAGAAGCGACTGCGGGTGACGGCGGCGCCTACTTGAGCGCCTTCAGGACCTTCTTGTCCTCCACCAGCAGCGGCAGGAGCTCAGCGGTGGCGTCGTCGCCTTCGCAGCCTCCGAAGGCGGCCGGGTTGGCGCACACGCCGACGTCGGGGTGCTTCCTGAGGCCCCGCTCCAGGGCGGCGAGGAGCCGCTCGCCCTCGGCCGCGACGGCCCGGTCGTACTGGGAGCGGTAGCCCTCGGCCTCGGACAGGGCCTCCTCGGCGCCCTCCGCGCCCACGGCCAGCCGGTCCTCGAGGGGCGCGAGCTGGTCCTCGAGGCTGCGCGCGAGCGCGTCGAGGCGGTCCTCCATCAGCGCGTCGGCGGCCTGATCGAGCTGGACGTAGCGACCGGTTCCGGTGAGGGGGAGCACGACCTGGGCGGTGCCGGCGACCTCGAAGCCGGGCCAGTCGAGGGCGAGGATCTCGGCGACGGCGGCCTGCAGCTCGGCGTCGGCGTCCATGCGGGTGGCGAGCTCGGCGCTGATGTCGCGGCCCTCGCAGTCGCCGCCGCCGGCCCCGCGGTTGGGGCCGATCATCACCGCGCTGCGAGGCTGACAGGGCTCGGCCTCGATGCCCAGGTCCTCCAGTGCGCGGACCATCGCGGCGCCGAAGGTCTGCTCGGAGTCCTCCGCCAGCACGTCGGCGAAGCGCTGGACCTGGAGGTACTGGTGGGCGGCCTGCTTGCGGAGCTGCTGTGCGTAGGCCTTCAGCTCCTCGTCGGCGTGCGCACCCGCCAGGGCCACCGCGGTGTCGAGCCCCTCGAGCCCGATGCTGGCGCGGGTGACCCGGTCCTGGAGGTCGTCGTACCAGGGGCCCATCTGCTGGGCGAAGGACACGAAGAGCTCGGAGCTGGCGGCCACCGCGTCGGGGTCGTACCAGGCCTCGGCGGCGAGGGCAGCGGGCGCGAGCAGGAGCAGGGTCACGATCCCTCCTGGAATCTCCCCGGAAACGGGTCGGGGGGCGCACTGTATTCCGCACCCGCGCCGTCGGGCAGCGCGAACACGGGCACCTGGGTCGCGCCGGAGGTCACGTTGGCCAGGGCCCCCTCCGAGAGGCGGCACAGGAACCCCGCGGGCCGACCGCGCACCAGGAAGGGCGCCAGGTCCACCAGGCGCGGCTCCAGGGCCCAGTCCTTGGTGGCGTCGGGGAAGGGGAGGGTCTGCGCGGGCACGCGACGCTGCACCACGTGACCGTCGGCGGACTCGAGCGCCTGCTCCCAGGTGGACTGATCGACCTCCCACCCGAGCACCACGCCGGTCCCGCCGTGGCCCGTCAGCGGCTTCAGGACGAGCTGCTCGCGCTCGGTCCGGGCTCGCTCCAGCAGGCCGGGGGGCGTGCAGGGACCCGGCTCGTCGCCGACCAGCGCGGTCCAGGGCACGTGCCGGTCCAGCTCTCCACAGAGGATCCGGGGCAGGCGCTCCCGGATGGCTCGGGAGTGGAGCAGGGCGAAGAGCCCCTTGCCGTGGAGCAGCACGGTCCTCAGGGAGTTCACCATGCAGATCGCGCCGGCCCGGTAGGCGGCGATCAGCTCGTGGCAGTCCTCGGCTCGCTCCAGGATGTCGGCCACCAGCACCCGCCGGTAGACCACGTCGACCGGCTGCCCGGCGGCGATGAGCGTGTTCGGTCCGGCCCGGTGCTCCAGGTCCCGTGGGTCGGCCACGACGCAGTCCATGCCGGCCCGCTGGAACTCGTGGGCGATGAGGTGGAACTCGGGCAACGTCGGCGCGTCGAGGAAGTCCACGATCGCCACCCGGGGGATCCGGTCGCTGCGGCTCCAGATCCTCCAGGTGTCGACCACCCCCCGGACCACCGCGGGAGCCGCGGCGAAGCCGGTCATGCCCGGGAAGTGCCGGCTGACGGGGTCCTGCTGCATGAGTCCGGTGATGGCGTCGGCATAGCCGATGCCGGCCGGAGACTCGCCGTTGAGCTCGAGGAACCAGGGGTGGTCGCTGGCGGCGAAGCAGTCGAGCCGTGAGATCACCGAGGCCGAGTCGTAGCCGGGCTCGATCGCGGCCAGCTCCATGGCTTCGGGCGGGATGCGCAGCCCGGCGAGCAGGGCGTTGTCGCGGCTGTCGAAGCCGTGCTCCACCAGGGCCGCCTTGACCAGGCGCACGGCCGAGTGGAAGTGGATCAGCGCCCGGCGCACCCGCCGGACCAGGAGGTTGGACACCAGGTGGGGCCGGCGATGGGTGCAGAGGGGACGATCGCTGTAGATCGCGCCACAGGCCCGCACCTGGTCGAGGAATTCGGAGGTCTCCAGGGGATGATCCCCGAGGAGCCCGTGCCAGCGATCGACGGCGCGCATCCCAGACCCCTATCCCCCCCGCGTTAGTTGCCACCCATGCCCGCGGGATTCTCGGATCTGCTGGGCCAGGGCGAGGTGCTCGGGCCGCTCGTCGCCGCTGCCCGGGCGGAGCGGCTCCACCACTGCCTGCTCTTCGAGGGCCCCCCCTCGGTGGGCAAGCACACCGCAGCCGTGCGGCTGGCGATGGCCGCGGCCTGCACCCGGGGGCGGGAGCTGCTGCCCTGCGGGAGCTGTCCCACCTGCATCCAGATGTTCAAGGGCCTGCACCCCGATCTCGTCGAGATCGGGCTCGACCCGGACCGCAAGACCCCGGTGATCAGCCGTCGCCAGTCCCGGGAGATCGTGCGCAAGGTGGGCATGCGGGCCTACAACGCGAAGTGGCGCACCTTCGTCATCGACCCGGTGGATCGCATGCAGCCGGCGGCCGCCAACGCCCTGCTCAAGACCCTGGAGGAGCCCCCGCCGGGGACCGGGTTCGTCCTGGTGACCTCCCGGGCCTCGTCGCTCCTGCCGACCGTGCTGAGCCGGTCCCAGCGCGTGCGCTTCCGGCCCGTCGCCGAGGACGGGCTGGTGGCGTGGCTCCGCCAGCGGGGGATCGAGGACCCGGTGCGCCTGGCGCGGCTCTCCCAGGGCAGTCCCGGGCGGGCCCTGGCGCTGTCCGAGGGTGGGCTCGACGCCCTGGACGACACCCGCACCGAGCTGCTCGACGCCCTGGCGGGAGGAGTGGTCGGCATCGTGCCCTACGCCGAGCGCATGGTGCGCGGCAACCGCCAGGCCTGGCAGGCCCGCGTGGAGCGCCTGCTGGACGTGCTGGAGGGGCTCCTGCGCGACGTCGCTCTGTGCGCCACCGGGCGCGAGGACGGCTGGCTCAACGAGGACCGACCCTCCCTGGTGCAGGCCTGGTCCGGTGCCCTCTGGCCGCGCGGCCTCCAGCGCACCCAGGCCGCGGTCCATCGGGCCCGCGGGCAGCTCCAGCTCAACGTCAACGGGCGGCTGCTGCTGGAGACCGTGCTCAGTGCGCTGGCGGCGGAGCTGGGCCGGGCCCGGACCGCCACGTGAGCGGTCGCCTCTTCGACTCCCACTGTCACCTCGATCCCCAGAGCTACGGCGGGGACGAGGGCGTGGACGCCGTGATCGCCACCGCGCGGGCCGCCGGCGTGGGACGCATGCTGACGGTCGGCGCCGGCTACGGCGACGGCACCGCGGCCCGTGCCGTGGCCGTGGCTCGCCGTCACGCCGACGTCTGGGCCTCGGTCGGTGTGCACCCCCACGACGCCAGCACCTGGTCCCCAGTCGTCGAGACCGAGCTCTGCCGGCTGGCGGAGGATCCCCGAGTGGTGGCCTGGGGCGAGGTCGGCCTGGACTTCTTCTACGACAACAGCCCCCGGGAGGCACAGCGACAGGCCCTGCGCCAACAGGTCCAGGTCTCGCTGGAGCTGGACCTGCCGCTCGTCGTGCACGACCGCGACTCGCACGGCGAGACCTTCCGGATCCTGCGGGAGGAGGGCGCCTTCGACGGCCCGGGGGTGCTCTTCCACTGCTACGCGGGGGACGTGGCGGCGATGGAGGCCCTGGTCGACGCCGGCGGCTGGGTGTCGATCCCCGGCACCGTCACCTACCGCAGGTCCGAGGAGACCCGCGCCGTGGCCGCGGCGGCGCCGCTGGACCGCCTGCTCGTCGAGACCGATGCGCCGTTCCTGACGCCGGAGCCGCTGCGGGGTCGCCGCAACGAGCCCTGCCACGTGGGCCTGACGACCGACGTGGTGGCGCGGCTGAGGGGCATGACCTTCGAGGAGCTGGCCCAGGCGACCTGGGACAACGCGAGTCGTCTCTTCGGGATCTGAGCGCACCGCCGGCGCTTCGCACCGCTGGCGCTTCGAGGTCCCGGCGAGGGTCGCGGGCCCGGCGCGCAGAAGTCGGGGGTTTGAGTCTGAACCCCCCGGGTTCTGCGCGCCTCCGAGTGCCGCTGCCCCTGGCTGGTCGAGGGTGTGCGATCCCCGCTGGAGCCAGGACCGCGGCACGCATGCGGTGACCTGGATGGTGAGCACGAGCCTCACGCCCCGAGTCCCAGCGCCTCCAGCAGCGCCCGGGTGCCCGGTCGATCGGGGTCGATCGCCAGCGCCTCCCGGGCGCAGCGGGCGGCCTCCGACCGGTCGCCCTCCCGGTGGGCCAGGGCCGCCAGGGTGTCCCAGACGGCATCGGCGATCGGTGCCAGCCGCTCGGCGGGCGCCGCCTGGCAGGCCTCCAGGTCCCGGCGGGCCGCCTCGCAGCGCCCCAGGGACTCCAGGGCGGCGGCCCTGAGCCAGCGCACGAAGGTGTCCTCGCCCTTGCGCTCCAGCGCCGTCGTGGCCAGCTCGATCACGGCCGCGGCATCGCCCGCCTCGTGCGCCCTGTACAGCGCTGGCGCCCAGCGGCCCAGGTCCTCCCCCGGCAGCCGCTCGAGCACGCCAGCGAGCACCTCGCGGGCCCGTTGTCCCCCGTCCCGGCGGTAGGAGGCGGCGACCTGGGCCTCCCAGGACAGGCGGGCAGCGTGTCCGTCACCGGGCTCCAGCTCCCGCGCCCGCTCGGCGTGTCGGGCCGCCTCCTCGGGCAGCGCCAGGGCCAGGCAGGCCTCCGCGAGGTGGTGGCGCAGGGGGGGCTCGAGCTCCTCGGAGGGGCTCTGGAGCGCGGCCAGCAGCCGCTCGCGGGCTGCCTCCCACCGCCCGCGCGCGCTGTCCCGACGGGCCAGGGCGTAGAGGCCACCGGGGTGGGTCGCGTCGTGGGCGAGGACCCGGGCGGCCAGGGCGCCGGCGGTCTCCGGATCGCCGGTCTCCAGCCGGGCGCAGGCGATCCGAGCCAGGGCGTCGAGGACCTCAGCCGGCGCCGCGCCCTCCGGGACCGCCTCTCCGGCCTGCAGGCGGGCCTGCCAGCGCAGCCTCCGGACGTGGGACCCGGGCCGTGCGGCCTCCAGGCTGGCCAGGGCCTCCACCGGGTGGTCGAGGGCGAGCAGGGCCTCGGCGCGGTTCTCTGCCACCCAGCCGACGAGCTCCGGGTCGGCGGCTGCCCGGTCGAGGTCTTCGAGGGCGGCTTCGGCCCGACCGGCGCGCAGGCGGGCCCGGCCTCGGAGCCACCACAGCCGGCTCCGCGCCGGGTCCTCGGCGAGCTCGCGGCTGCAGAGGCGCTCGACCTCCTCGTGGTCGCCGTGCTCGAGCAGCCACTCCAGCAGCTCGACGGCGTCGCCCCGCCGGGCCTCGGCCAGGCCGGTCGCCAGGGCCGGACGGTCCAGCCGGTAGAGCCCGGTCACCAGGGCCTGGAGCTCGCGCAGGGGTGCTTGCTGGGCGAGCCGGGTCAGGGTGGCCAGGTCCTCGTCGCCGGGAGCGGGGACCTCGTGGCCCAGGCCGGCGCGGATCACCCGGTCGAAGGTCTGCGTGCGCGCGACCGGCCAGAGGGCATCGTCGATGGCCAGGCTGCGGAGGGCCTCGCGGAAGAGCGCTGGGGACTCGGGACGCTCGATCTCCGACAGCAGCATGATCTGCTCGCCGCTGCTCGCCGGTCGACCGTTGAGCACGACGTCCGGGGTGTAGCCCCGCTCTTCGAAGGCCTCCCGCCAGCGGTCCACGAAGGTCGGCACCTCGTGCAGGTTGTCGGCCACCACCACGCTGGTCACGATGAGGTCCCAGGCCGCTTCGTGGCCGACCCGGGCCTCCAGGAAGGCCTCGGTGTTGGCCACGGCCCGGTCCCGCCGCCCCGAGCCGTTGACCCGCTGGAAGGTCTCGGCGGTCCAGGCATTGAGCGAGATCGACATCGCGTGGTGGCCCGGCAGCTCCAGCAGGTGCTTCGTGAGCCCGGCGTCCAGGTCCAGCGCGTTGGTGACCAGGAAGATCGAGCCGCCGGCCTCGGCGACCGCCGTGCAGATCGCCGGAAGGTCCCGGTGCAGCAGCGGCTCGCCGATCCAGTGCAGCCAGACCTGGAGCGGGCCCGAGGAGCGGGCGCGGACCTCGGCGAGGCAGTGCTCGACCCGCGACCGGGAGAGGAAGCCACGCTTCGGAAGACCGGGAGGGGAGGCGAGGCCGCGGGTCAGCGAGCACATCTGGCAGCGCATGTTGCAGAGGTCGGTCAGGCCCAGCTCCAGGCGCGCCGGTGGCAGGGGCTCCAGCCCCAGCTCGCCCGCGCTCGGCTCGCCCCAGTTGGGCTCCACGCTGGACCGACCGGCCACGGGGTCCCCGTAGACGTTGCAGGTCCCGGCGCGATCACAGTGGTCGCAGCAGAGGCCGGTCAGCTCGCCGCGGGAGACCCGGGCCCGCAGCCGCCGGGCCGCTGGACCGTCCAGGATGCTGCCCAGGGGTCGCTCGTCGAGGTGGCCCAGGGTCAGCGATCCATCGCAGTCCCGATCGCAGAGCATCGTGCACGGCAGCACCGTGCCCGAGTGGTGGACCACGGCTCCGTCCCACGGTGCTCGGCAGGTGAAGGGGGTCGTCACGGGGGGGCGCCTCGCCAGGGCATCAGAGCGGGACCGGGACAGGCCCGGAGCCACTCGAACCGAACGATGTCACCCATCAGGCTCTTGACGGAGCCCGAGTCATTGGGCGGCTGCCAAACGGGATAGCCGATGGTCCTCCTGGTTGCGGATTCGGCTCACCGAGTCCTCGTGGCCAGGAGAACTCCCTCCCGCGCCGGTCGTCCCCGGCGGCGGGGCGGGAGGCCGACCCAGACGGAGCGAGCGCATGATCTCAACCCCCCACCCGATGCAAGCTGCGAGGCCGACCCGGGGTGCCGCCTACATGGACCTGCTCCAGGCGGCGACCGGTGCGGGTCTCGTCCTCTTCATGTGGAGCCACATGATCCTCGTGTCGAGCGTGCTGCTGGGCGCCGAGACCATGAACACCCTCGCGAACTTCTTCGAGGAGACGTACATGGCCCAGGTGGGAGGCCCGATCATCGGGGCGGCCTTCCTGCTGCACTTCGTGCTCGCCTCCCGCAAGATGCCCTTCCGCCTGGCGGAGCAGCGCACCATCTGGGCCCAGGCCAAGATGCTCAGGCACCCCGACACCTGGATGTGGGTCGTCCAGGCCGTCACCGCGATGATCATCCTGATCCTCGGCGCCATCCACATGTGGGTCGTGCTCACGGACCTGCCGATCACCGCGGCCAAGAGCGCTGCCCGGATCCAGGGTGGCTTCTGGCTCGTCTTCTACGCGGTGCTGCTGCCGATGGTCGAGCTGCACGTCGGCGTCGGCTTCTTCCGCATCGGCGTCAAGTGGGGCTTCATCAAGCGCGGCGGCCGCAAGCGCTTCCAGGGGCTCGAGAAGGGCCTGACCCTGTTCTTCCTGACGATCGGCGTGCTCACGCTGATCCGCTTCGCCACCCTTCCCCTCTGAGTGGATCCATGAAGACCTTTCACACCGATCTCCTCTGCGTCGGCGCGGGCCTCGCGGGTGAGCGCGTCGCCATCGAGGCTGCGGACGCCGGCTTCGACGTCATCTGCCTGAGCATCGTGCCCGCCCGTCGCTCCCACTCCTCGGCCGCCCAGGGCGGCATGCAGGCGGCCCTGGCCAACTGCGTGATGGGGGAGGGCGACAGCCCCGACGTCCACTTCGCCGACACGGTCAAGGGCTCCGACTGGGGCGCCGACCAGGAGGTCGTGCGGCTCTTCGCCGACGCGGCCCCGATCGTGATGCGGCAGATGGCCCACTGGGGCGTGCCCTGGAACCGGGTCGTGCCTGGCAAGGGCCACTACTACAAGGGCGGCAAGCGCTTCGAGAAGGAGGAGAAGCAGGAGAAGGAGGGGCTGATCACGGCCCGCGCCTTCGGCGGCACCGCCAAGTGGCGCACCTGCTACACCTCCGATGGCACCGGCCACACGGTGCTCTACACCATGGACAACCGGGCGGCCCAGCTCGGGGTCGAGGTCCACGACAAGATCGAGGCGATCTCGCTCCTGCACGACGGCACCCACGCCCTCGGTGTGGTGGCCCGCTGCCTGCGCACGGGTGAGCTGGTGGTCTACCTGGCTCGCTGCACGCTGATCGCCTCCGGCGGGGCCGGCCGCGTCTACCGCGAGTCCACCAACGCCATCATCAACGAGGGCGGTGGACACATCATCTGCCTGGACACGGGCATCGTGCCGCTGGCCAACATGGAGGCCATCCAGTTCCACCCGACCGGCATCGTGCCGACCAACATCCTCGTCACGGAGGGCTGCCGCGGCGACGGCGGCACCCTGCTCGACGTGAACGAGGAGCGGTTCATGCACATCTACGAGCCGGAGAAGGCCGAGCTGGCCTCCCGCGACGTGGTCTCCCGCTGGGAGGCCCACCACATGCTCAACGAGGGCAAGGGCGTCAAGAGCCCCTACGGCGATCACCTCTGGCTCGACATCCGCCACCTCGGCGAGCAGCACATCCGCACCAAGCTCCGCGAGGTCGACGAGATCTGCCAGAACTTCCTCGGCATCGATCCCGTCTCCAACCTCATTCCTGTGCGACCCACCCAGCACTACACCATGGGCGGCGTGCGCACCGACAAGGACGGCGCGGCCTACGGGCTCACGGGCCTCTACTCGGCGGGTGAGGCCTCCTGCTGGGACATGCACGGCTTCAACCGCCTGGGCGGCAACTCCCTGGCTGAGACCGTGGTGGCCGGCATGATCGTCGGCGAGAAGATCGTCGAGTTCCTGAGGGGCTACGACGTCGCCTTCCCCACGAGCGTCATCCGGGACCGCGTCGCCAGGGACCAGGACCGCATCGACCGGCTCGTCTCCGGCGCCGACGGCTCCGAAGACGTCTACAAGGTGCGCAGCGCCATGCAGGACATCCTCATGGACTGGGTCGGCATCTTCCGCGACGGCACCGACCTGCAGAAGGCGGTGGACGGTCTCCAGGAGGTCCTGGAGCGCTCCAAGAAGGTCGGTCTGAGGTCCAGCGGCCTCGGCGGCGGCAACGCCGAGCTGGCGTCGGCGCTCAAGATCGAGGGCCAGGTCAAGATCGCCCTGATGATGGCCTACGGCGGGCTGATGCGGACCGAGAGTCGCGGCTGCCACACCCGCTCGGACTTCCCGGCCCGCAACGACCGCGACTGGCTCAACCGCACCCTCGCCGTCTGGGAGGAGGGCAAGACCCTGCCCACCCTCACCTATGAACCCGCCTCTCCCACGATGGAGATCCCACCGGGTGATCGGGGCTACGGCAAGTCCGAGATCATCCCGGCCGACGCCCCCGCTGTCGCCCCCGCCCCTGTGGAGGCCTGACCATGGCTCGCACGCTGAAGCTCAACATCTTCCGGTACAACCCGCAGGACCCGGCGTCGGAGCCGCACCTCGACACCTTCGAGCTGGAAGAGACCCCGTCGATGACCCTGTTCATCGCGCTCACCCGCTTGCGCGAGGAGCAGGACCCGTCGCTGATGTTCGACTTCTGCTGCCGGGCGGGCATCTGCGGCGCCTGCGGCATGGTCATCAACGGCAAGCCCAACCTGGCCTGCAAGACCCAGACGTCGACCCTGCCCGAGGAGATCACGCTCCTGCCGATGCCGGGCTTCAAGCTCGTCGGTGACGTGGCCGTGGACACCGGGACCTGGTTCCGGGAGATGTACGACAAGGTCGAGTCCTGGATCCACACGGACAAGGCGTTCGATCCGACCGCCGAAGAAGAGCGGATGGACAACGCTCTCGCCGAGGAGATCTACGAGCTGGAGCGCTGCATCGAGTGCGGCTGCTGCGTGGCGGGCTGCGGCACCGCCCAGATGCGCGAGGACTTCCTGGGGCCGGTGGCGCTCAACCGCCTCGCCCGCTTCGTGATGGACCCCCGCGACCAGCGCACCGACGAGGACTACTTCGCGCTGATCGGCACCGACGACGGCATCTTCGGCTGCATGGGGCTGTTGGCCTGCGAGGACCTGTGTCCCAAGGAGCTGCCGCTCCAGGACCAGCTCGGGTATCTGCGGCGCAAGATGGGGATCCACGCCTTCAAGCGGCTGTTCGCCCGGAGCGGCTGAGCGCCCGGAGCGCTACTTGTCGGCGGGCTTCGCCTGGTTCGGGGCGTTCGCGTCGGCCTCGGGGGTGTGGATCGGGAACACCGGCGTCGTGCCCTGCCGGTTCCGCTTGGCCTTGGCCTTGCGGCCGGCCTTCTTCAGGCGCAGGGCGCGGCGGAACTTGGTCTGCTTGGTGTTGGAGGCCATGGCCTTGCCCTCGGGAGTCTCGAAGTCCCCGCGGTCTAAGCTCGTGCCTCGGGGGTGTCAACTGGCACGGCGTCCGGTGCGGGCGGTGGCGTATGCTGAGGGACGCGGTTGGGGACGACCCGTCCGGGGATGCGCCCGGCCCCCGGGCTCTCGGGAGGTGAGGTTCCATGGGTGCCTGGTGGCTCGTCTCCCTCGGACTGACCCAGGCGGCCTCCTGGCCCACGGCCGGCCAGGACACCCGCCGGTCGGGCCAGATCGGCGTCGTCGGTCCCGAGGTGGAGACGCTCTACCGCGAGCGGGACTACATCCGCGAGCTGGTCTCCAACGCTCCCCCGGCCATCGACGCCGACGGCCGGGTGCTGCTGGGCTCCTGGGGCGTGATCCAGGGACACCCCGACGCCGACCGACGCACGTGGAACAAGTTCGACGGTGCCCTCATCCTCACCGATCTGGACATCTTCGTGCGCACGCAGATCGACGGGGAGGAGGTGCCCTACTGCTACGACTACCAGGACCGCACGGACCGGACGGCGTGTCCCGACGGCGGCCACGTCCGCTACGGCAACGGCATCTTCGACGGCACCCCGACCCTGACGGGAGACGGTGAGGCCTGGGCGGGCCGAGGGGACGGGCTGCTCTACCGGGTCGACCTGGACGACCCCGGCGTGGTCTGGACCTTCGCCACCTTCAATCCCCTGGATGCGGGCAGGGGCTTGGTGTTGTAGAGGTCGACGTCCTGCCGGATGCGCTCCGCGGCCTGGATGGCGCCGTCCAGCACTCCGGTCCAGCGCTCCAGGTGGTAGCCGACCGTGAGCTGGTGCCGCGGCGTGAAGCGCCACGTCAGCGCCGGTCCCGCCAGGGCGCGCAGGTAGGTGGACTGGATGTCGCGGCCGAGCTCGCCGACGACGTCGAGGCGGGGTTCGAGTGATCGGCTCGGGAAGCGGGGAAGGACCAGGCTGGTCTCGGCGATGGCGAAGACGCCGGCGTTGTTGGTGTCCAGGTCGCTCCCCTGCGGCAGGACCCGGCTGGAGAAGGTCTGGTGCCCGGCCGCGGCCTCCGTCTCGAAGGTCCACAGGCGGTAGCCCACGTTGGAGTTGGTGTAGCGGACGCTGGGCCGGGCCAGCTGCTCGCCGGCCTCGATGCCGAAGCCGGCGCCGACCCGGACCTCGTGGAAGGTCACCTCGCTGAGCTCGATGTGGACCGGGACGACGTCCCGCTCTCCCGTGAGGTCCGGGACGACCTTCACCAGGGAGAACACCCCGAGCCCGAAGAGCCGGATCTGGTCCGAGGCCAGGGCGTCGGAGGAGAACGCAGCACCTTCCGAGGTGCTGAGCTCGTCCTCGATGAGCCGCAGGGGGACCCTGTCGTGCCCGGAGATGGTCACGGCGCCGAAGCGACAGGGCGGGCTCGGCTCCACGGTGTAGGTCACGTCGACGGCGTGCTCGTCCGGAGTGACCTCCACCCGGCTCGTCACCCGGACCTTGGCATGGCTCAGCTCCCGGAGCGCCCGGGCGATGTCGCCGGCGGTGTCCAGCTTGGCCTCGCGGGAGTAGCGGTCTCCCACCTGGAGGGCTGCGACCTCCAGGGTCGCGTCGAGGGCGGGGCGGAGCTCCTCGTCGAGGCCCTCCAGCTCCACCCGTCGCACGCATCTGTGATCGGACAAGGCCATTAGGTCCGTACATCCACGCCTATTCAGGCCCCGCAAACGCGGCGCGCGACGGTGTTCGCCCGCGATTCGGGTCGGACAGCATGCGGAACAACTCCACGAGGTCGAGCGGGACTTCCGGGACGATGAGGCGGTGGAGAAGCTGATGGAGGTGCCGGTTCCACCACCGCATCCACTGTTGTGGATTGAGCCGAATCCGGTGTCGAGCGGGGACGAGGCGGACAAGGCTCGCCTTTGCCCTCATCGCCAGCGTGGCTCTGATGAGGGCAGCGTAGACGAGGGCCTCAACGCGGTGTCGGTTCGCGGATGGCAGGTCCCCCAGGGCGCACCCGGACTTGGCGGTCTTGAAGAAGGTCTCAACCTCCCAGCGAAGACGGTAGATGTTCCAGGCCTCACCGGCTGGGAGCATGTGACCGGGAGCGTTGGTGGCGTAGACCGCGTACTCGCCATCCGGACGCCGGATCGCGATGACCCGAAACTCCTTGTTGACGAGCTTGGCCGGCCCTCCTGCGTAGCCTCGCACCCGGCAGCGGAAGGACACGTTCACGTCGACCACCTTGCGCTGGAGCCTCTTGGTGACATCCTTGAGGTTGAGACCGGAGAGCTTCCGAGCACGCCCTCGATGGCGCCGGCTCTCAGAGACCACCACCAGGTTCCAGCCCTTGGGAATCCGGGTCAGGAAGTAGCCGCCGACCGAGTCGATGCGACGCCAGAGGCTCGGCGAGGCATAGCCCCGGTCGAAGAGCATCAGCGCACCGCGGAGGTCGTGGTCGACGCCGAAGGCTCGGCTGTCGCCGAAGGCCTCCTTGGTGATCCTGTACTTCACGAGCTCTCCAGTGAAGACGCGGACCCAGGCGTGGACCTTTAGCGCTGCCATGGCACTGTTGCGCCTCGTGCCCTTCCAGATGCCGCGAAGCGAGTCGTCGACCTTGACTACGCTGGAGTCCGCGGCCAGCACATCCGTGAAGCAGGATAGAAATCCGGGGGGCCTTCTTGGCGGGGGCCGAGCCTCGACGACCAGGGCATCAAGAAGCGAGGCGACGAGCTGGGCAAAGGGTGCGGTGAACCGATCCCAGACCGAAGAGCGAGCCAGTCGCCGGCCTGTGACCTCGGCGTAGATGTGCCCAAGCTGGGCGATCGAGGTGGGGCCTCGCAGGGTCACGCCCAGCACGACCACCATCAAGAAGGCGTAGATGTCGATCCTGCCCTGGCGGCGGATCACGCCAAGCAGGCGGGCCCGTCCACGGATGTCTGATGGGCGAGCGATCCTGGCGAAGAGGTCCACGGCTGAGCTACGGAGGTCTGGGGTCACGGGTGTTCCGGTGGTGAGGGGTGTTTGCACTCACCTGATCACCCATCCCGTGGCTCCAGTCCACCCCGCAAAGCTAGCTCGGAGCTCCGCTCTGGCCTGTTAGCCGAACACCGATGCCCCACCTGGTGGGACTGCCTGCTAGGACCTAAGTTCCGGCGGCATAGGCACCCACAACGCTTGAAAGCCGACTTTCCGCCGA
>CAZCVP010000102.1:0-27145 GCA_964501915.1 uncultured Enterobacterales bacterium | reverse complement strand
TCCAAAACTCTATTGGAATCAACGACTGTTGTTATCTGGTTTTCAAAGACCGACCGAGGAGGCTGACCACAGCGGACTGCCACCCTCGTGAAGCCCCCGGCGTTTATCGACCGGGGCGGGGAGTGTCAAGGGGGAGGGCATCCTCCTTCTCTCCCGCTGCGCCACATCCTGGGCCGGGAGACTAGAACCCGCTTGGCGCCGGGCTGTCAAGGGGGATCCGAGCCCCCCCCTCGGTAGGAGCAGAAGCCAGCTTGAAGGGGCACTCCGAGGCTTGCAGCTCACGGGTCCGACCACACGGCCAGCTTGTAGACCCAGCCGAGCAGCAGCCCACCGAAGAGGATCCCGGCGACCAGGCGCTCCCGCTCCAGGGTCCAGGCCCAGGCCCGGAGCAGGCGCTGCTGGGGGCGCACCAGGTCCGCGACCGCGACCAGCGCCACGGCGACGGTCAGCAGGAAGAGGGCCGTCCCGAAGGGCTGGACGGCGACCGCCTGGAGCGGCTGGGCGTGGGCCATGTGAGCGAACGAGGTCGTCATGCCGCACACCGGACAGGGATGCGCCGTCGCCTCCAGGAAGCTGCAGGTGCCCAGGCCGAGCTGGAGGTGCGTGCCGTGTCCCTCGGGGTCGGGCTGGAGCCGGAGCGCCGTGGCGAGCACGGCCCAGCTCGGCAGGCCCAGCGCCAGCGCCAGGAGACGGTCCCGGGTCCGCGGTCCCAGGCTCACCAAGGAGCGGTCACCGGTCGGGAAGCGCGGCGTCGAGCATGGCGCCTGCCGCGGCCGCCTCCCGCTCCAGCTCCTCGAGGCGCTCGCCGATGCGCTGGCGGTAGCGGCTGTACTCCGAGGCGATGTTCAGGGCAGCGAGCATGGCCACGGTGTAGTCGTCGATGTTGGGCCGGGACAGCTCCTTCATCTTGCCGTCGACGTAGCGGGCCACCGCCGCGAGGTCCTCCTCGGGCTCGTCGGAGCGGAGGGTGTACTCCCTCCCCCGGATGGTGATGCGCACGTTCATCGCTCGTCCCCGTGCCTGGAGGACCCGACGGTAGGGACCCCGCCGGGCGCTGTCAACCCGCAGGATGCGATCAGACCGTGGCCTGCGGCGCCTCGAGCAGGGCCTCGACGAAGGCGCCCGGCTCGAAGGGGCGCAGGTCGTCGACCTGCTCGCCGATCCCGACGAACTTCACCGGGAGTCCCAGCTCCGCCGTGATGGCGAGCACGATGCCCCCCTTGGCCGTGCCGTCGAGCTTGGTGAGCACCACGCCGGTCACCCCGGTCACCTCTCCGAAGGTCCGGGCCTGGGACAGGGCGTTCTGCCCCATCGTAGCGTCGAGCACGAGCAGGACCTCGTGGGGCGCCTGGGGCACCGCGCGGCCCACCACGCGGTGGACCTTGGCGAGCTCCTCCATCAGCGGCTTCTTGGACTGCAGGCGCCCGGCCGTGTCGCACAGCACCACGCTCGCACCCCGCGCCTTGGCCGCCTCCAGGGCGTCGAAGAGCACGGCGGCCGGGTCGGCCCCCTCCTGGTGGGCGACGAAGTCCGCGCCGGCCCGCTCGGACCAGACGCGGAGCTGCTCGATGGCGCCCGCTCGGAAGGTATCGCCGGCGCCCATCAGCACGCGCTCGCCCGAGCTCTTGTACCGCGCGGCGAGCTTGCCGATCGTCGTGGTCTTGCCGGAGCCGTTCACACCCACCACCAGGATGACCGTGGGCTCACCCTCGCCTCCGGAGGCCAGGTCGCGCTCCTGGTCGGTGAAGAGCCGGAGCATCGAGGCCGCCAGTCGCTCCCGGAGGACGCCAGGGTCCTCCAGGCCATCCCGCACGACCTCGCCGCGCAGTCCATCGAGCAGGCGCGTCGTCGTCCGGACACCCACGTCCGCGGTCAGCAGCGCCTCCTCCAGCTCCTCGAAGAGCTGCTCATCCACGGCGCCGCGCCCGAAGGCGCTGGCCAGGCGGCGCCCGAAGGCCGACGAGGTCCGCGCGAGCCCGGAGCGCATGCGCTCCAGCACGGTCGGGGTGGGCTTCGACGGGAAGGGCTCTGCGGGGACTGGCTCGGAGGGGGCGGGCTCCGTTGGGGCGGGATCCGCCGGGGCGGGCTCCGCTGGGGCGGGATCCGCCAGGGGCGCCTCCGCCTCCAGCGCGGCTGCGGCGACGGTCGTCTCGAGCCGTGGCGGAGACCGCCTGCGGGCGAGGGCGGCTCCCGCGAAGCCACCGACGAACAACGCGAGCACCAGGCCGCCGACCCAGGGGAGCGGGAGCCCGGCGAAGCCATCGTCGAGGGGGGCGGAGGGGACCTCCACGTGACCCGGCTCCGCGGCCGGGCCCGCGGACGCCGCTTCCTCGGCCTGCACCGGAGCCGCTTCCTCGGCCTGCACCGGAGCCGCTTCCTCGGCCTGCACCGGAGCCGCTTCCTCGGCGGGTCCAGCCTCCGGGGCTGCCTCTTCGCCTGCGGCGGTCTGCTCGTGATCCATGGGGCCCTTCGGCGGCGGGCTCTAACCGGTGTCCTCGGCGGAGGTTCCCACCGGTGCTGTGAAACGCCTGCCCACCCCCGATCAGTGCGAGATGCGGACCGTGACCAGCCGGGACGTTCCCGGGTCCGGCATGGTGACCCCGTAGAGGGTGTCGACGGACTCCATCGTCTTCTTGTTGTGGGTGACGACGATGAACTGGGAGAGCTCGCACATCTCCCGCAGCATGTCGTTGAAGCGAGCCCCGTTGCCCTCGTCGAGGGGGGCGTCGACCTCGTCCAGCACGCAGAAGGGGGAGGGCTTGACCCGGAAGATGGAGAAGATCAGGGCGATGGCCGTCATCGCCTTCTCGCCACCCGAGAGCAGGCGCAGGGACTGCATGCGCTTGCCGGGTGGCCGCGCGTAGATCTCCACGCCGGTCTCCAGCAGGTCGTCCTCGTCCGTCAGCGCCAGGTGGGCCTCGCCCCCGCCCACGAGGCGTGGGTAGAGCGCCCGGAACTCGGCGTCGATGCGGTCGTAGGCCTCCCGGAACCGCATCCGGCAGGTCCGGTTGATGTCGGCGATGGCCTTGCGGATGGTGGCGGCCGAGCGCTCCAGGTCCTCCCGCTGGTCTCGCAGCCAGGTCCAGCGCTCCCGCACCTCCTCGTACTCGTCCAGCGCCGTGAGGTTGACCTCGCCCAGGCGCTTGAGCTGCTCCCGAGCCGCCTCCAGGTCGGCCAGGTGAGCCGTGATCGCCTCCCGGTCCTCCAGGAGCTGTGGCGTGATCCGCAGGTCGACGACCTCCGGGAGCCTGCGCATGCCCTCCGGCAGCGGGACCCGCGTCTCGGGGCCTGCTTCGAGCACCAGTCCCGCCGCGCGGTCGAGCCGATCCAGGAGGCCCGGCAGGGAGACCTCGTGACGCCGCTCCACCTGCTCCTTGAGTCCCTCGATGGAGAGGCGGACCTCCTGGAGCTTCAGGTCCAGCCGGGTCCGGGAAGCAGTCGCCTCCGCCAGTCGCGTCCGGACGGCGTCCAGCGCGCGCTCGGCGGCCTGGAGCCTCTCCCGCTCCCGCTCCAGCCGCGTGCGCTCCGCCTCCAGGCGCTCGCGGACCCCGCCCTGCTCCTCGCCCAGGGCCTGGAGACGCCGGGCCAGGTCCTGGTCTTCCTGGCCGAGCTCGGCGATCCGCGCCTGGCTGCTGGCGGTCTCCGCACGCGAACGCTCCAGGCGCCGTGCCGCCTCGGTGCAGCGCACCCGTCCCGCCTCGAGGTTCTCGGCGAGCAGGGCACCCTGGCGCCGGGAGCCATCCCGCTGGGCCGTGAGACCACTGACGCTCTCACGCAGGGCCGCGTAGCGCTCCTCCTGCGCCTGCAGCGCGGCCTGCGACTCCAAGAGCTGGCGATCGACTTCGGCCTGCTCGTGCTCCCGCTCCTGGAGCTGGCTGCGGGCCTGGCCCGCCTCCCCCTCCTGGAGCGACAGGGCCGACGCGACGCGCTCCCTCTCTGCCACCAGCTCCGCCGCTCGCCCCTCTGCCTGGCGAAGCTCTCCCGTGCAGAGCTGAAGCCGCTGGCGGGCCTCCCCCTGGGCCAACCGGCACCGGTGCCAGTCCTGCTCCGCGGCCGCCGCCGCCGCCGCCCCCCCTGCGAGGGCGGTGCGGGCCGTCTCGAGCACCGTGCGGGCCCCCTCGACGGCCACCTGGAGCGCGGCGAAGGCCGTCGAGGCCGCCTCCGCTACCGCCTGCGCCTCCGTGTGCTGGTGACGCCGCGCGAGCACCACCTGGGCGGCGCCGACCCCTGGGCGGCCGGCGAAGACCACGCCGTCCCGGCGCACGACCGAGCCGTCCCTGGTGATGACGTCCGCCCCGGTGGCCTGCCAGAGGTCCAGGGCCTCGGCGAGGTCCTCCGCCGTGCGCCAGCCCGCCACCAGGCGGGCCACCGCTCGGCGCCCCTCCGGTGTGCCGTCGAGGCGTCGAGACAGCCCGCTGTCCGCCGGGGCGTCCGACAGCGGCACCAGCCCCACCCGCGCTTCGGCCGCGGCCGCACCCCGCAGCAGGGCCGCGCGGTCCTCGACGAGGACGTGGTCCAGGGCCTCGCCGAGCAGGGCCTGCACGAAGCCGAGCTGTCCCGGGTCGACGTCCAGGTGCTCGGCCAGGGTGCCGAGGGCGCCCGGCTGGCGCAGCACCGCGAGCGCCCCCTCCCCCACGCCTTCGTGGGAGTCGAGCATCGACCTCAGGGACTGGAGCCGCACCTCGGCCCGGGCGAGGTCGCGCTCACCGCCCGTCCGGGCCTGTTCCGTCTCTCGCAGGCGACCCTCCGCGTCGGTGACCACCGACCGGGCCGTCTCCTCGGCCTGCCGGGCCAGGTCCCGGGCCTGGGAGGCCTGGCGGACCCGGTCGTCGGCCACCGCCAGCCCGGCCTCGGCGTCGGCGACCCGCTCCCTGAGGGCCGTGAGACCGCTCACCGTGGCCGTCTCGCCCTCCGCACAGCGGCCGAGGCGCTCCTGCAGATCGGCCTGTGTCCGCTCGCTGGCTCCGATGGCGGCCCGGATCCGCGCCGTCTCGTTGAGCAGTACCGTCGACCGGTCCTTGAGCGTGCCGACCCTCCGACGCAGCGCCTGGAGTAGGCCCGCACCGGCGTCGAGATCGGCCTGGGCCTCCCGGAGCCGGGTGTCGAGGCCCTCCGCGGCGCGAGCGAGCTCGGAGACCTCGGCCTCCAGGCGACCGACCTCGACCTGCGAAGCGGCCAGCAGCCCGGTCCACTCCCTGACCTCTCCTTCGAGGTGCTGGAGGCGACCGAGCAGGTCCTCCCGCGCCTTGGACTGGTAGTGGCGGGCGGACTCGGCCTCTCGGCGCTGGGCCTCCAGCTCGGCGAAGGCATCGCGCAGCTCGCCGACGACGGCATCGGCGACGGCGATGCGCTCCCTGACGCCGGAGAGGGTGGCCTCCCGGGCCCTCAGCTCCCGCCCCGCGGCGTCCTCGGCGGCCCTGGCCGCCCGCAGATCGCCGACCAGCGCCCGGCGATCCCCCGACAGGGCCGCGAAGCGAGCCAGACCGAGGAAGATCTCCTCCTGGCGCACCTGGGCCCGCAGGCGACGGTAGCGAGCGGCCCGCTCGACCTGGCGCTCCAGGGACCGGAGCCGCCGCCCCATGTCGTCCGCGACCTCGCTGACGCGATCGAGGTTGGCATCGGTCTGCTCGAGCTTGTCCAGGGCCTCGGCACGCCGGGCCTTGAAGCGCGAGATGCCGGCCGCCTCCTCCACGAGGGTCCGCCGGTGCTCCGGTCGCGACAGGACGATGCGCTCGACCTGGCCCTGCTCGATGAAGGAGTAGAGCCGTGCGCCGACACCGGTGTCGAGGAAGAGGTCGTGGACGTCGCGAAGCCGGACCCGCTCCTGGTTGATGCGGTACTCGCTGGTGCCATCTCGGAACAGCCGGCGGCTGACGGCGACCTCTTCGAAGCGCGCCCACTGGCCGGGAAAGGGCTCGTCCGTGGAGGCGAAGGTGATGCACACCTCGGCCATGCCCACCGGAGGCCGGCTCGCCGAGCCGTTGAAGATCACGTCGGCCATCGCAGTGCCGCGCAGGCTGCGAGCCGACTGTTCCCCGATGCACCACTTCACGGCGTCGACCACGTTCGACTTGCCACAGCCGTTGGGACCCACCACGCCCGCGATGCCAGCCCCGAAGTGGAAGGTCTGGCGGTCTACGAAGGACTTGAAGCCCTGGAGCTCCAGCTTTCGGATGCGCATGGGCGGGGGGAGAGTGGGATGCGGCAGGAACCGCTTCGCGAGGTTGGCGGGGGCCACGTGGGCCAGGACCACTGTAGGGCAGCGCAGCGAGGCGAGCAAGGGCAGCACCTCGTTGACAGGTCATCGCGTTTCGAGGAAGATCCTCAGGAGTTGACCTCAGCTACGCCCATCCCAGGTCTGATCACCTTCAGTCTGCTGGTGCTGACGGGGTGCCAGGATCGAGCCGCGACCGAGCAGGGCGCCGCTGCGGTGCCCGACACCGAGCCCGTGACGGACGCGACCCCCGCCGAGGACACCACGACGACCGCACAGCCAGCCGAGGCCGTGCACGGCAGCCGCCCCCGCCACGCCGCCCTCGTGGTGGAGGAGGGCGAGGGCGTGGTGCTCAGCGGGACCATCACGCTGGCCGAGACCGAAGGCGGCACCCTCAAGCTCGACCTGCTCACCCTCGCCGAGAACAGGCCTCCCGAGCTCGTCCACCAGGTGGTCCTGGAGGAGAGCGGCGCCTTCTCGGTCGAGACACCCCGCGCCTTCGGCACCGTCCACCTTGTCGCCTACCTCGATCGGGACGACAATGGGCCGTCCAACGGCGAACCCGTCGTGGCGCTGGGAGTCGAGGTGGGCACGGAGAACATCGAGGGACTGGTGCTGGAGCCGGCGGTCGGCGCGGATCTCGGCCGCCTGGCCCCTGGAGCGCCACCGCCCGAGTCCGCCGGCCCCCCCCCGACGGAGCCCACCTCCAGCGTCGAGACGGAGTCCCAGGCCGCGGCCGGACAGTGACCGCACCCGTCTCTCTCGTGGTCCCCGTGTTCAACGAGGAGGGCAACCTCCAGCGCCTCCAGGAGGCGATCTGTGCGGCCCTGGTGCCCGCGGACATCCCCTTCGAGGTGCTCTTCATCGACGACGGCTCGACCGACGGCAGCGCGGCCGAGCTGGAGGCCCTGGCCGAGGCCGACGACCGCGTCCGGATGATCCAGTTCGTCCGGAACTACGGCCAGACCGCCGCCCTCACAGCCGGCATCCGCAATGCCCGGCACGAGGTGCTCGTCACCCTCGACGCCGATCTCCAGAACGACCCGGCGGACATCCCGGCCATGGTGGCCCAGCTCGACGAGGGCTTCGACGTGGTGTGCGGCTGGCGCAAGGACCGCAAGGACACCTTCCTCACCCGCACGCTGCCGTCGAAGATGGCCAACGCCCTGATCTCCCGGCTCTCCAAGGTGCACCTGCACGACTACGGCTGCACCCTGCGGGTCTACAAGCGCGAGTACATCGCCGACATCCCGCTGTACGGCGAGATGCACCGCTTCATCCCGATCTACGTGACCTGGGCCGGCGCGAGGCTGGTCGAGGTGCCGGTGCGGCACCACCCCCGCACCGTCGGGGACAGCAAGTACGGCCTCTCCCGCATTCCCAAGGTCCTGCTGGACCTCACCACGGTGAAGTTCCTTCGGGACTTCTACGTCACGCCGATCTACTTCTTCGGCTGGCTGGGGTTCCTGCTCTTCTTCGGGGGACTGGCGACCGGGGTGGTGGCCGCCCTGGCCTGGACGGTGCTCGACAACCCGCCGCTGGCGGTGAGCCTCACCGTGGTGGCGCCGATGCTGGCCATCTTCGGCGTCCTGGAGATCACGCTCGGCATCGTGGCCGAGGTCCTGATCCGGATGCACTACGACATCCGCGACAAGGAGCCCTACCGCGTCCGGCGCACCCTCAACATGGACGACGCGGCCCCTCCCAGGAGGCGGCCCCAGGGAACCGGCTGAGGCGGTGTGTGGCATCGCGGGAGCCATCTCCTTCGCGGGACCGTCCCCCCGGCCGGCCTCGCTGCGGCGCATGCTGGCGGCGATCGGTCACCGCGGGCCCGACGACGACCGCACCGAGTCGGTCGGCAGGGGCGTGCTCGGAGCACGGCGCCTGGCGATCATCGACGTGGCCGGCGGACAGCAGCCCCGCTGGGACGCCGACCGGCGGGTCGTGGTCGCCTTCAACGGCGAGGTCTACAACCACCGGGTGTTGCGCAAGGGCCTCGAGGACGAGGGCGAGGTGTTCGCCTCGGTCTCCGACACGGAGGTCGTGGCCACGCTGCTGGCCACCTGCGAGCCCGTCCGCGCCCTGCGCCAGCTCAACGGCATGTTCGCGGTCGCGGCCTGGGACGCGAGGCACGAGACGCTGCTGCTCGCTCGCGACCCGCTGGGCCAGAAGCCGCTGTACTGGACCCTCACCGACGCGGGGACCCTGGTCTTCTGCTCGGAGCTCAAGGGCCTGCTGCTGCACCCGGAGGTGCGCCGGGAGGTCGATCCCGCGGCCCTGGAGCAGGTCCTGCTCTTCGAGTACATCCCGTCGCCGAGGACCATCTACCGGGGCATCCACAAGCTGGAGCCGGGCACCTTCCTCGTGGCGGACGCCGCGGGCATCCGGCAGCAGCGCTGGTGGCACCCGCCCCTGGTCGGCCAGGACCGGGAGACCCTGGCACCGGAGCGCTGGGCGCGTGCCGTCCGGTCCTCCCTCCAGGTCGCCGTGGCACACCGCATGGTCTCCGACGTCCCCGTGGTGACCCTGCTCAGCGGTGGCATCGACTCCAGCGCGGTGTCGGCCCTGGCTGCCCAGCGGTCCCCCGAGCCGCTCCACAGCTTCTCGGTCGGCTTCCAGGAGCCCAGCTTCGACGAGTCCTCCCCCGCCCGACGCATGGCGGAGCACCTCGGCACGCTCCACACCGAGGTCCCCTTCGCCGCCGGCCGGCTGGCGGGGGTCCTCGACGCCCTGGAGCAGGGCCTGTGCGAACCCCTCGCCGACGGTAGCCTGCCGGCGACCTGGGTCCTGACCGAGGCGGTCCGCGACGCGGGCTTCAAGGTGGCGCTCTCGGGTGATGGGGCCGACGAGCACTTCGGCGGCTACCCCACCTACTGGGCCCACCGCGTCGCCGAGGCGCTGCGGCCCGGCGCCGCCACCCTCGCGGCCCTCGGCGCGGCCCTGCCCGCGTCGACGGACAACCTCTCGAGGACCTACCTGCTGCGCCGCTTCGCCGCGGGCCTCCCCCTCCCCCACGCCCGGCGCAACCAGGTCTGGCTCGGCGCCTGGCTGCCGGACGAGGTCGGTGACCTGCTGGGCCGGCGCCCGCAGCCCTGGCAGGAGGTGGATGCCTGGGCCGCGGTCGCGAAGGCCATCCCGGACCCCGTGGACCGCGCGATGTACCTGGATCAGCGCCTCTACCTGGGGGAGGGCGTGCTCACCAAGGTCGACCGGGCCTCGATGCTCTGCTCCGTGGAGGTGCGCTCCCCCTTCCTCGATCCCAACCTCGTCTCCGTCGCCGCGACCATCCCGCGGGGGACCCGGCTGCTCCGCAGGGAGACGAAGCGCATCCTGCGCCTCGCGGTGGCCGACCTGCTGCCCCCGGACATCCTGGGCCGCCCCAAGAAGGGCTTCGGGACGCCGCTGGGCCCGTGGCTGCGAGGCCCCTGCCGGTCCCTGCTCGACGACCTGGAGGAGCGCCTGGAGACCTGCTGCGATCCGGACCGGGTGACCCGCGTGAAGCGCGAGCACGTCGACGGCACGGCCGACCACCGGCGACGGCTGTGGTCGCTGCTGATCCTGGCGCGCTGGTGGCACGGTCCCTGGGGTCCCGCGATCCGGTAGTCTCCTCGGCATGCCGAACATCGTCCTCCACAAGAAGTCCCACCTCTCCGTCTTCCGCCGGATCGCGGCCGTCGCCTGGGACGCCCCCCGCGACCCGACGATCCTCGGGACCATGCAGTTCCCGGCCGAGGCGCTGGAGGAGTGGATCGCCGACAAGCGCGAGCAGACCGGAGAGAAGATCACGGTCACCCACGCGGTGGCTCGAGCCGTGGCCGTGGTGCTGCACCGGCACCCGGACCTGAACTCGATGATCCGCCTCGGCCGCCTCTACCACCGTCGCGACGTGGACGTCTTCGTCCAGGTGGCCATCGAGCGCGAGCGCCAGAACGGCGAGGGCGTGGCGAAGACCGACCTGTCGGGCGTCATCATCCGCAACGCCGACGGCAAGTCCATCGGCGAGATCGCCGAGGTCATCCGCGGCGGCGCCCGCAAGATCCGCGCCGGCCAGGACGAGGACTTCAAGCGGGTGAAGCGCCAGGGCGAGATGATCCCGCCGCTGGTGTTCCGCTGGGTGCTGCGCACCATCGAGTTCCTCCAGTACGCTCTCAACGTGGACACGAGCTTCATGGGCGCCCCGCGCGACCCCTTCGGGTCGGTGATGGTGACCAGCCTGGGCAGCCGGGGGATCAAGGTGGCCTACGCGCCGTTCTTCCCCCAGGCCCGGACCCCCGTCATCGTGCTGGTCGGCGCCGTCGACGACACCCCCACCGTCAAGGACGGCCAGGTCGTGGCCGAGCGTCAGCTCACCCTGAGCGCCACCTTCGACCACCGCGTGCTCGACGGGCTGCACTGCTCCGTCTTCGCCAACGACATGTACGAGGTCATCACCGACCCCGGTCAGCTCGACGAGGTCCTGATTCCCAGGGGATGACCGGTCCGGAGCGACGGCGTCAGCCGGCGATCCAGGTCCTGGCGTCCTCGAAGGCGGCGACGGTGGACTGCGAGCCCATGTCGACCCACACCAGGTACTCCGACGACGCCGTGCGCACGATGGCGGCCACGAGCTGACCCGGGCCGACAGCCGTGAGCGCCCGGATGACGTTGGTCGTGGCCACCACCTGGTGCAGCGCTCCCTGCGCGCTGAGGCGCGACCGGTGGCCCTTCCAGAGGGCCCGCAGCATCGACCGCTCGTCCATGACGAGGGCGTTGACGACCTCGAGCTGGGCGCCGGGACACTGGCGCTTCAGCACGCGGCGGACGTCGTCCGGGAGCTGGGAGATGCGGCGCTGGCGAGCCCGGACACGGGCCTTCTCCTCGCGCTGCTTGGCCTGCTGGAGGGCATCGAGTGCGGAGGTGGGCCGCTTGGCCCGAGCGAGCAGGCGCAGGCTGGGGTCCGACACTTCCTCGGTCTCCGGCTCCCTGGAGGCGAGCGGCGCCGAGGCGGCGGGAGGCGGGGGCGGGGGCGCCTCGGTCACCTCGTTGGCCATGCGTGCCATGGCCGCGCGGGCCAGGGCCCGGGCCAGGGCGACCTTGTCGATCCGGGGCTCCACCAGGGAGGGCTCCTCCACTTCGAAGTCGCCACCGGCAACATCGGGATGGAGGGTCGGGGACGTGTCATCGTCCTCGAAGGACCCGATCGGCGAGGTGGTCGGCGCACGAAACGCGTCCGGCGCATCGAACAGGCTGGCCAGCGGATCGAAGCCTTTGCGAGCCTCAGCCATGGATTCCTCCTGGTCGCCTTCTCGGTGTCCGATAGGGAAGCGCCGTGAAGGGAGAACGAACTCTGCGGCCTGAACATACCCTTCCCGCGGGGTCCCACAACCTGGGCCACGAGCTGTCCGAGATCGCCGATCGAGGGCTGGTTCCGCTCGTGATCTGCCGTCACGGGCGGACCCGATACAACCTCGAGCGGCGGTTTCTCGGACGCCTCGACATCCCGCTGGATCGGCTTGGCAGGCGGGAAGCCGCCACTCTGGGGACCCGGCTGGGAGGGCTGGATCGGGCGGCCCTCTACAGCTCGCCGCTGGCCCGGGCCTGGCAGACCGCCGAATGCATCGGGCCCCCGGTGGCCGTCGATCACTTGCAAGAGCTTGACCAGGGTTTACTCGAGGGTCACACGGGCGACCAGATGGTCCGGAAGTACCCGGAGTTCTTCCGTCAGTGGGCGCTCGACCCCGAGCTCGCGCGGGTCCCCGGAGGGGAGACGATGGGCGAGTGTCGAGACCGGGCGGTGACCGCCGTCTGCGCCCTCGCCGCCCGCCACGGACCCGGTCGACCCCTGGTCCTGGTGACCCACCAGATGGTCATGGCCGGGCTGGTGCTGACCGCCATCGACCTGCCGCTGCGGTTCTTCCGCAAGGTCAGCCACCACAACGTCGCCATCTCCGTGCTGGGCTGGTCGGAGGCCGGCGGCCTGGAGCTCTTCCGCCTCAACGACTGGGATCACGCCGACGGGCTGGATGACTGACAGCGGCGCTCCGATCAGGCCTCGGTCCCGACCCCGGACAGCGCGTCGGCGAGCTCGAGCAGGCGGACCGACGGCACCACGTACCGCTCCATGCAGAAGTCGCAGGACACCTCGGCCTCGCCCTGCTCGGCGACCAGGGCGCGGAGGTCCTCGGCGCCGAGGGTACAGATGGAGGACTCGACCCGGGCCAGGGAACAGTGGCAGCGAAACACCACCTCCCGCTCCTCCACGGGGGCCAGCGACAGACCCGGCAGGGTCCCGGACCCCGCCGCCTCGACCACCGGCTCCAGGTCCCCACCCAAGGCGAGGTCGGTGAGCGACCGGAAGGCCTCGGACTCCAGGGGCTCCCCCACGGGCATGCGCTCGATGAGCACACCCCCGGCGAACCCGACCCGCGTGCCGTCGATGCGGCTACCGAGCCGCACGGCTCCGAGGGTCTGCTGGGAGTCTCGAAGGTAGGCCCGCAGGACCTCCTCCAGGTCGCGGTGGTCCACGGACGCGGTGCCCCGGTAGAGCTCCCGGTCCTCGTTCCACTTCACCGCACTGATCGTGCCCACCAGCCGCTCCAGCGGGGGCAGAGCGAGGGGCCGGAGGCGAGCCCTCACGGCACCGTCGGCGCTCGCCTCCCCGCTGAACACGAACGGCGGCCCCTCGCCCTGGACCTCGATGAGGATGCGCTCCCGGTCCTTGACGTGGGCCGACATGAGCAGGCTGAGCACGGTGCCGTCGGCCGCCAGGCGTGCGGCGGCGCTCGTGCTGAGGCGGTGCCGGCGCACGACCTCGTCGGCCGCGTCCGTGGCCTCGGCCACGAGGACGCGCAGGCGGCCATCTGGGCTCAGCAGGGTCCGCAGGCTGTCGCTCACAGGGACCCGAGCGCCGCGTCCATGCGGGGCACAAAACCCTCGGCCGACTCGAAGCCGAACAGCGTCAGCCCATCGATGACGGTGCCATCGGGCTCGAGGAAGAGCACCGTGGGCAGCCCGGTGACCGCGTACTTCTCCAGCAGGGCCTTGACCTCGGGGTCGTCGCCCTTGGTGGCGTCGATCATCAGGGGCACGAACCGCTGGGACCGAGCGATGACGTCCGCGTCGGTGTAGGTGAAGTGCTCGAGCTCCTTGCAGGCCGCGCACCAGTCCGCTGTGAAGTCGATGAGCACCGGCTTGGACTCCCGCGCGGCGCGGGCCAGCGCGGCGGGCTCGTCGTTTCCCCAGGGGATGTGTGGGCCCTGCTCGACCGCCGCCCCGGCGAGGTTCATCGGCGGCAGGATGAAGCCCCGGGTCACCAACAGCCCGATGAGCAGGTAGGCGCCGACGAGGCCACCCACCACGGCGTAGAGCTTCTTGGAGCGGGCCACCACCGCCCCGTCCATCTCCTCGTCGGCCGGCCAGGCGAACACGGCCGTGGACAGCAGGACGGAGGCGGTGAGCAGCGCGACCACGGTGTCGGAGAGGTGGGCGCTGACGAAGTAGATGGCCCCCAGCCACATCAGGACGCCGAAGGACTTCTTCACCGTGTCCATCCAGGCGCCCGGACGGAACAGCGCCCCCGAGAAGGTGCCGGCCACCAGGAAGAGCACCCCCATGCCCAGGGAGAAGGCGATCATCAGGGCGACACCCAGCGCGAGCTGGCCCTGCTGGCCGATGAGCACCATCAGCGAGGCGATGACGGGGCCCGAGCAGGGCCCGGCGACGACCGCACCGACCGCGCCGACCACGAAGGCCCCTGCGTAGCCCGCGCCCCCCTTCTGGCTCAGCTTGGTCTGGAGCCCCGCGGGCATGCCGACGTCGAAGAAGCCGAACATGGCGAAGCCCATGATCACGAAGAAGACGGCCACCGATCCGACGACCCAGAGGGACTGCATCCAGCCGCCGAAGATCGAGCCCGCCAGCGCCGCGCTGACCCCGAGGGCCGTGTAGACGGTGGCCAGGCCGAGGACGTAGGTCGCCGACAGCGCCAGGCCCGTGAGGCGGTTGCTGGAGGACTGGGCCCCGATGATGCCCATGGTGATCGGGATCATCGGCAGCACGCAGGGGGTCAACGAGACCAGGAAGCCGGCTCCGAACACGAAGAGGACCAGCCAGACGATGCCGCGCTCGGCGGCCTGGGCGATGACGTCGCCACCCGGCGCCGCGGAGAGCGGCTGGGCGCCGGAGCCCTCGCCGAGGGTGGGGGCCTCGGGCGCGGTCGGTGTCACCGGTGTCGCCGCCACGGCCTCAGCCCCGAGGGCCACCGTGACCGTGAAGTCATGGTACTGGGGCAGCAGGCACTTCTCCGCCTTGCAGGCCTGGTAGCCGACGGTGCCCTTGACCTCGTGGGTGCCCGCCGGTCCGAGCACCGGCGCGGTCACGGTGAAGTTGCCGTCGTACTCGCCGCGCGTGGCCCCCGGGATGGCCGGATCCGGCCGCTGGTGGGCGGTCGGCCAGCCCTGGTCCCCGAGGTGGACCGCCTGGCCCTCCGCCAGCTCGAGGAAGGTCATCATCTCGGTGAGGTGCCAGCCCTCGTGCTGCCGGAAGTCGACGGCCAGGGACTCGCCGTCCACCCGCACGGCGACCGCGACCGGGTCCTTGTCGGTGGGGACCTCGCCGGCCCAGGCCGCGCCGACCAGGGACGGCCAGCGCCAGCCGGTGGCCGCCGCGAAGCGGACCTCGGGACTGACCTGCTCGGTCTGCGGCAGGTAGCAGATCGAGCCCTTGCAGCCCTGCCAGCGGACCTCGAAGACCGGCGCGTGCTCCCCGGCCGTGGACACGGGCGCCACCGGGACCTCGATGAAGACGTCGAGCTCGTAGAGCTCGCGCTCGATGCCGAAGGCGGGATCGATCCGCTTCTCGGCCGGCGGGAAGCTGGGCTCGCCCAGCTCCAGGCCGCTGGCGTCGAGCACCTCGACGCCCATCATGTCCCGGTAGACCTTGCAGCCGGGCGGCACCACGACGCGGAGCTCGACCGTCGCCGCCTCGCCGACCCGGGCCTCCACGGCTTCGGCGACGAGGGCGAAGGGGGGTGGCTTGGCGGCCCGGGCCGTGCTCGCCGATGCGGCCACGAAGGCGAGCAGCAGGAGGGCGATCCAGAGGCCAAGGCGAGAGCGCATCACAGTCATCACAGCTCCGAGGCCCACCCTATTCCGGTTCTGGATGCCGGGGCGTCCACGAGGGTTCAGGGAGGCGTTAGTCCAGCGCCGTGCGAGTCGCTGTCGTCATGCCTGCCCTCGACGAGGAGGCGTCGCTGCCGCTGGTCCTCGGCGACCTGCTCGCCGTCCCCCTGGACGGCGACACCCTCGGTCCGGTCGTCGTGGTGGACAACGGCAGCCGCGACCGCACCCCTCAGCTCGCTCGGGAGGCGGGCGCCCGGGTCGTGCGTGAGCCCCGCAGGGGCTACGGCTCGGCCTGCCTGGCCGGCATTCGCACGCTGTCCGACGACCCGCCCGACGTCCTGGTCATCCTCGACGCCGACTACTCGGACCACCCCGAGGAGCTGCCGCGCCTGCTGGAGCCGCTGCGCCGCGGCGAGGCCGACCTGGTCATGGGGGAGCGGGTGAGCAGAGCCGAGCGGGGGGCGCTCTTGCCCCAGCAGCGCTGGGGCAACGCCCTCGCCACGTTGCTCATGGGGCGGGTGACGGGGCACCGCTACGTGGACATGGGACCCTTTCGCGCGATCCGCTGGGCGGCTCTCGAGCGGCTCGAGATGGAGGATCCGACCTGGGGGTGGAACGTGGAGATGCAGCTCAAGGCGCTCAAGCGCGGCCTGCGGGTGCTGGAGGTGCCCGTGACCTACCGGCCCCGCGTCGGCCGCTCCAAGATCTCGGGCACGGTCCGCGGGACCGTGAAGGCGGGCGGCCGGATCCTCTGGGCCGTCTGGCACTACCGGGAGGGCTGAGCCGTGCAGGTCGTCGTGCTGACCAAGGCCCCCGCTCCGGGCCAGGTGAAGACCCGCCTGGCCGCGCAGCTCGGCGAGGGGGTGGCCACCGCCCTGCACGAGGCGATGGTCCGCGACCTGGTCGACCTGCTGGCGTCCGAGGGGCTCCAGCCCGAGTGGCACGTCGCCGGCCAGCCCGGTCCTACCTTCCGGGCCGGGCTGCCCGGGACCTGCACCGCCCAGGTCGAGGGCGATCTCGGCGCCCGGATCGCGGCGGCGCTGGGCAGCGGCCCGGCCGTCGCCCTGGGCACCGACGCGCCCACCCTGCCCCCCCCGCTGCTGCGTCGCGCCTGCGCGAGCACGGCCGACGTGGTCCTGGGACCCGCCTTCGACGGCGGGTGCTGGTGCATCGGCTGGTCCCGCCCCCAGCCCGGCTTGCTGGAGGAGATGGCCTGGTCCGATCACCGCGTCTTCGCCGAGCTCGTCACCCGGGCCCGGGCGCGGCACCTGGTGGTCGACGTGCTCCCCTTCTGGTACGACGTCGACCTGCCCGAGGACCTGGTGCGGCTCGTCCAGCAGCTCCGCACCCTGCCCGAGACCGTCGCCCGCAACACCCGACGATGGATCCGCAACACCCCGGAGGACCTGTGCCCCAGGTGAGAAGAGGCCTGCCCGAGCCCCTCGAGACCATCCACATCATGGGCATCTGCGGCACCGCCATGGGGGCGCTCGCCGGGATGCTCCAGGATGCCGGCTACCGGGTCACGGGGAGCGACACGGGCGCCTACCCGCCGATGAGCACCTACCTGGGTTCGCTCGGTATCGCGATCCAGGAGGGCTTCGTCGCCTCGAACCTGGACCACGGGCCGGACCTGGTGGTGGTCGGCAACGTGGTCCGGGCGATCTACGAGGAGGCCGCGACCCTCGTGGTCTCGGACATCCCCTACTGCTCCTTTCCCCACGTCCTGGGCGAGCTCTTCCTGGAGCAGGCGCGCAGCGTGGTGGTCGCCGGAACCCACGGCAAGACGACCACCACCGCTGTGGCGTCCTGGCTGGCCGACGCCTGCGGCCTGGAGCCCGGCTACCTCGTCGGGGGACTGGTCCTGGGGTGGGACCGCACGGCGCGGGCCGGCGGCGGCAGCCACTTCGTGATCGAGGGCGACGAGTACGACACGGCCTTCTTCGACAAGTCCCCGAAGTTCCTTCACTACCGGGCCAACACCGCGATCCTCACGTCGGTGGAGTTCGACCACGCCGACATCTACCGGGACCTGGACCACGTCAAGGAGAGCTTCCGGGCCCTGGTCGCCAGCCTGCCCGCGGAGGGGTTGCTGGTCGCGCGCTGGGACCACCCCGACGTGCGGGACGTGTGCCGCGAGGCGCCCTGCGAGGTGTGGGGCTACGGACCCGGACAGGCCTGGGACGGCCGGGTCGTCTCGGTAGACACGACCCTCGGGGTGATGACCTTCGAGGTGCTGCGCGACGGCGAGGTGCTCGGCCCGTTCACCTCCCGCCTCGTCGGCGAGCACAACCTCTACAACCAGGTGGCCGCCGTGGCGGCGCTGGTCCGCGAAGGCGTGACCGTGGAGGATCTGCAGCGCGGCTTCGCCTCCTTCCAGGGCATCCGCCGCCGCCAGGAGGTCGTCGGTGAGCCCGGCGGGGTCACGGTGCTCGACGACTTCGCCCACCACCCGACCGCGGTCAGCGAGACCCTGAAGGCCCTACGGCTGCGCTTCGGCGGTCGCCGGCTCTGGGCCATCTTCGAGCCCCGGTCCGCGTCGTCACGGCGGGCCATCTTCCAGGAGGCCTACGCCGCGGCCTTCGACGTCGCCGACCGCGTCCTGATCGCCCGCCCCTACGACCAGAGCCGCCTCGACGAAGCCGAGCGCATGGACGGCGGGCGTCTCGCCGCCGACCTCCGGAGCCGCGGCCTGGAGGCCGACTACCTCGAGGAGGTGGAGGACATCGTGGCCACGGTCGCGGCGAACGCGGTGGAGGCCGACGTGGTGGCGGTGCTCTCCAACGGCGGCTTCGGCGGCATCCACGGGCGCCTGGTCGAGGCGCTCCAGCAGCGCTTCAGTCGAGGAAGGGCACGATGATCACGGCCGGCGCGTCGGTCGCGTCGTCGCCGGAGCCGTAGCCACCGCTGACGAAGATCGAGCCGTCGGCCATGACGTCGACCTGGCAGCCGGGGCGGTTGCGGTCGAGCTCGACGGTCGTGAGCCGCTCCCCGGTGTCCAGGTTCAACAGCTCCACCGAGGGCTGGGAGTGGATGACGTCGCCGTCGGGGCTGCCGCAGCCGAGGGCCACCCAGTCGTCCTCGAGCCAGTGGTCCCAGCTCCCGTCCACCCGGGCCTCGTCGGGGTCGACGCCCTCCAGGTAGATCCGGTTGTCCATGTCGAAGTTGCGGCCCTCGCCGTTGAGCTGGCCCGTCTCGGTCATGCCCCCGGCCACCCAGACGTCGCCGTCGGACAGCGGCACCAGCATCGCACCGTCGAGGAAGACGTTGGACGAGGAGCCCCCGTCGACGGCGGTGAAGGCCCGGCCGATGTCGGAGTTCCGCGCCGCCGCCTCGGTGGTGTAGTCGAAGACCCCGGTAGCGCTGGGCTCGAGGCCCTGCACGAAGACCCGACCGTCGGTGGCGGTCTCGCAGCCCGTGACCCGGTCGTTGAGCAGGGTCTCGGTGACGGTGTCGGACCACCGCCACTGGCCATCGTCCTTGTCCGCCCGCAGGGTCTCGATGTGGCGCGGCGTGTCGGTGCCGCCCATGGCGACGGCGAAGGTCTCCCGGAAGAAGGTGAAGCAGTGACCGGCGCGGGCCTCGTTGAACGGACCCAGCTCCTCGACGGTCTCGGCGGCCGGGTCGAACCGCCAGGTCATGTCCGTCGGAGTCTGGACGGCACCGCTGGTCACGCCACCCGCTCCGAAGAGCTCCAGCTCTCCCGACCAGGCCCAGGCCAGGGAGTGCTGCTGGCCGGGCAGCAGGGGTCCGGGGAGGAAGGTGCCTTCGACGGGGTCGTAGAACTCGGTGTCGTCGAAGATCAGCGTGCGGTTCTGGTTGATGCCGCCGAAGAGCATCACCCGACCGTTCGGGAGCCGCGTCGAGCCGTGTCCGGAGCGGAGCTTCACCGCGTCGGAGAGCACCGGGTAGGCCCGGTTGACGGGCAGGAAGAGCAGCGCAACCTCGAGGTCCTCGCCGGGGACGAGCACCACCTCGGCCGAGCGGCCGTAGCTGACCACGGACGAGCCGAAGAACCCGGCGAGCCGGAAGCGGACCACGCCGTACTCCGTCATGTCCGGGAAGGTGGCGCTGCCACCGGGCTCGAAGGACTCGGCGAAGAGCACCTCGTCGCCGCGCACGATCTCGAAGTTGAGCTCGTCGACCCCCGTCATCGGGTCGGTCGAGGTCGGGTTCACCAGCACGACGCGCACGTCGTTGCTCTCGGCGATGGGGTCGTCTCTGATCCCGTCGGTGCACGCTGCCCCGGCGAGGCCGGTGCCGAGCAACGAGAGCGCCCAGGCGCTGGTGGCGCGAGACCGTGCCATGGAGATCCGGTCTAACTCCAAGGAAGGGCCGCTGCCGGATCCAGCTCAACCCGCTCGGCGGCCGGGAAGGAAGGGCACCCACTCGCTGGGGGCCGCATCGCCGGTGAGCAGCCCCGGGCCCGCGACGAGGCCCCGGGGACGGGCCGGCGGACGAGCGAGACACATGCCGGCCTCCCGCGGGGTGCGGTTGCCCTTGCGACGGTTGCAGCGCACGCAGCAGGCGACCAGGTTCTCCCAGGTCCGCGGGCCTCCCCGGGAGCGGGGCACGACGTGGTCCAGGGTGAGCACACCGGGCCGCTGGCGGGTGCCGCAGTACTGACAGGTGTGGCTGTCACGGGCGAGCACGTTGCGGCGGGAGAAGGGCACGCCGGTCCGGGGAATGCGCAGGTACTGGCGCAGGCGCACGACCGCCGGCACCTCCATCTCCACGGACGGAGAGCGGACGGTGTCCTCGTACTCGGCGACCACGTCCACCTTGTCCACCCAGACCAGGGTGACGGCACGCTGCCAGCTGATGGTCGCGAGAGGCTCGTAGCTGCTGTTCAGGAGTAGGGTGCGCCAGCTCAAGGGGACCTCCATCCACCGCTCCCAGGGTACACGACATTGACGCGTCAAGGAGTCTCTTCGCCCGCCAGCCGATAGGAGCAGAGACCCCCCAGGAGGCCGGAGACGTCCGTGGCCGAGCCGCCGCCCTTGACGGGAGTGGGCCGCCCCCCCCGCCTCCCCCCGCTCCCCGGGGCCCGCTCCCGGGACCTCGTGGACCGCCTCGCCCTGCGGGAGTGCCCGGCGATCACGGCCCGGCGCACCCGGCGCGCCCAGGCCCTCGGCCTCTCGGACACCGATCCGGTGGTCTGGTCCGAGGCCCTGGGCTGCAACGTGGTCGACGTCGACGGCAACCGGTTCGTCGACCTGACGGCCGGCTTCGGCGTGGCCTCCGTGGGCCACCGGCACCCCACCGTCGTGGCCGCGGGCCAGGCGCAGCTCGCCCGGCTCCCCCACGCCATGGGAGATGCCTTTCCCGATCCGCGGCGCGTCGAGCTCCTGGAGCGCCTCGCCGCCCTGACCGGCCTGGGGCGCGGGATCCTCGGCTGCTCGGGCTCGGACGCCGTGGACGCCGCCCTCAAGACGGCGTGCATCGCCACCGGGCGGCCGCGGGTGCTGGCCTTCGAGGACGGCTACCACGGCCTCGCCAGCGGTGTGCTGCCCGCCACCCACTACCGGGCCGACGCCTTCGCCAGGCCCTTCGGTCCGCGCTTCGCCTCCTGGGTGGACCACCGCCCCTTCGGGACGCTGCCAGAGTCCCTCGAGGCCTATGGCGGGGTCCTGGTGGAGCCGGTCCAGGGTCGCGGGGGCATGCGGCCCGCGCCGGCGGGATGGCTCCAGGACCTGTCGAGCCTCTGCCAGCGCGACGGTGCCCTGCTGATCCTCGACGAGGTCTTCACCGGCTGCGGGAGGACGGGCTCCTGGTTCGCCTTCCAGCACGAAGGCATCCGGCCCGACCTCCTGTGCGTGGGCAAGGGCCTGGCCTCGGGGTTCCCGATCTCGGCCTGCGTGGGCAGCGAGGAGGTCATGGACGCCTGGGGGGCCTCCACGGGCGAAGCCCTCCACACCCAGACCTTCCTCGGAAACCCGGTAGGCTGCGCCATGGCGCTCGCCTGCCTGGACGTGCTCGAAGGACAGGACCTCCCAGGACGGGCTCGGGAGGTCGGTGCCCGCTGGGCGACGGGCCTGGCCCGGATCGGGCCCGTGAGGGGACGCGGCCTGATGCTGGGTGTGAGCTTGCCCGACGCGCTCACGACCTCCAGGAGGCTGCTGGAGCGTGGCTGGATCGTGCTCCCGGCCGGACCCCGGGCAGAGGTGCTCGGCCTCACGCCGCCCCTCACCATCCCCGAGCCGCTGCTCGACGCCTTCCTGGCGGACCTGGAGGCGTGCGCGTGAAGGCGGAGGTGCTCTCGTGGATCGCCGGCGACGGAGGCGCCGTCACCAGCGTCGACGAGCTGACGGAGGCCGCCCTGCGCCTCTACGCCTGGCAGTGCAGCGCGATCGGACCCTACGGGGCGTTCGCCGCTGGACGACAGCCCGTGGCGCTCGAAGAGATCCCGGCCGTGCCCGTGGCGCTCTACCGCGACCTTCCCCTGCGCCACCGGATGGCCCAGGTCGTCTTCCGCACCTCGGGGACCACCTCCGGCCGTCGGGGCGAGCACTGGATGGTGGACACGGACGTCTACGACACGGCGGCCCGGCGGTGGTTCGAGGCCTGCGTGCCCGACGCCCCCGTCCACACCACGGTGTCGCTGGTGCCCCCGCCGCAGGAGGTGCCGGACTCGTCGCTCGGCCACATGATCGCCACGCTGGCTCCAGGGGCGGCGTGGCGCTTCGTCCCCGGCCGGGGCGTGGACGGCTGCGCCTGGCAGGACCTCGGGGGTGCGACGGGACCGGTCTTCCTCCCCGCGACCGCCTTCGCGCTCGACCAGCTCCTCGATCGGGGGGCCGGCGTCGAGCTCGCGCCGGGCTCCGTGGTGATGATCACCGGGGGGTTCAAGGGCCGCCGGCGAGCGGTGAGCCGTTCCGGGCTGGAGGCCAAGGTCCGGCAGCGACTCGGCCACGGGCTGCGCATCGTGCACGAGTACGGCATGACGGAGCTGTCCAGCCAGCTCTGGGACACGGGCGACGGCTACGTGGCTCCACCCTGGCTGCACGTCTACACCGCGCACCCGGCGACCGGCCGACCGGCGCCCGAGGGCCTGCTCTGCTTCGTCGACCTGGCGAACTGGAGCAGTCCCCTGGCCATCGAGACGGAGGACCTCGGGCGGGTGGTCGATGGGCGCGTGGAGCTGCTCGGTCGGCTGCCCCGAGCCCGGGCACGCGGCTGCTCCCTGACCGCCGAGGAGGCCAGGTGGAGCGTGTGAGGCGAGCCGTGCTGGCCTACCGCGCCCAGGACCCCGCGGGCTGGGGCACCGGCCTGAGTCCCGAGGGCGCCCGCCTCGCCCTGCGCAGTGCCACCGGTGTCTTCCGGACCCTGGCGCCCGACTGGCCCGAGGACCTCCAGCCCCCGCAGCGCCTCGTGGTCTGGTGCGCCGGCAACGTCTACACGGCACCCGTGGAGTGGGTCGCCACCTTCGCCGGGGCCGGCTCGACCGTGGTGCTCAAGGCGCCATCGTCGGCCCCGGAGCCCGTGCAGGCCCTGGCCCGCTGCTTCACCGAGGAGGGCTTCGACGTGCGCTGCGAGACCCCGTCGCACGAGGCCAGTCCGGCGGTGCTCGAGGGAGCCGACGCCGTGCTCGGCTTCGGCTCCGACACGGCGATGAAGGCCCTGGAGGCCCTGCTGAGACCCGACCAGCGACGGGCGATCTTCGGTCACCGGGTCAGCGCCGCGGTGGTGGAGGGCGTGCGGGAGCTCCCGGCGCTGGTCCAGGACGCCGTGCTCTACGACGGGCGGGGCTGCAGGAGCCCCGTGGCGGTCTTCTGCCTCGGCGACGCCGAGGGGGTGTCCGAGACCATCGCCGCCGAGCTGGAGCGGGCGGCCAGCGAAGTCCCGCGGGGTGAGCTCGAGCCGGCCTGGGGGCCGGAGTGGCGCCGGAGGACCGGCCGTGCACGCATCCTCGGACGCTGCCTGGAGGGGCCCGAGTGGGCGGTCCCCGTGCTGCCGGCCAGGCACTTCACCCCGGAGCCCCTCCCGCGCATGCTGCCGGTGCACCCCGTCCCGGACCTGGCCGCGGTCTACGACGCCGTGCGCGGACTCCCCCTCGGTCGCTGCGTCCACAACCTCCGCTGGGATGCCACGGCCCCGCTGCGGCGCCTCGGCTTCCAGTCCCTCTGCCCCGCTGGCTGGGCCCACGCGACGCTGCTCGAAGGGCGGCACGAGGGCATCGACCTCCTTCGCACGCTTGGATCCCCTCGACGATGACCCGCCCTCTGCCCACTGAAGCCCGCGAGGTCCACGACGCCGCGCTGATCATCGATCTGCACTGCGACCTGCTGCTGACCTCGGTCTTCCTCCGCTGGAACTGGTCCCGCCGTCACCGGCCCAATCCCCTCCCGCGGGCAGCGCTCTTCGGCCACTGCGACATCCCCCGCTTCGTCGAGGGCAACGTCGGCTGCGCGGCCCTGGGCATCGTCACCTGGCCCTGGGCCGGTCCCCGTGCCGCGCTGCGGATGTTCGATCGCCTCGAGCACAAGCTCGCTCGCCACCCCGAGGCGATCGAGCTGGCCACCACGGCGCCCGCCATCCTGGCGGCCCGAGAGCGCGGGCGCATCGCCTGCTTCGCCGGCATGGAGGGCGTGCACTGCCTCCAGGGCGGCCTCGACCACCTCCCCGGCCTGGCCGAGCGCGGACTCCGCTACGTGGGCCTGATGCACTTCAGCCGCAACCCGGCTGGACGGCCGATGGTGGGCTGGGGGGCCGACCCGAACGCGCCCCTCACCGACTACGGCCGGGCCCTGGTCGAGGAGTGCGACCGCCTCGACCTCGTGGTCGACGTGGCCCACCTGAACCGCGCCGGGGTCTTCGAGGTCTGCAGGAGGACCCGGGACCCGGTCATCTGCTCCCACACCTCCTGCAACGGCATCCACAGCTCGCCACGCGGCCTCGACGACGACCAGCTCCGAGCCATCGCCGACACCGGAGGGGTGATCGGCGTGATCTTCGTGACCGCCTTCCTCGGCGGCTCGCAGATCGACGACGTGGTCCGCCACATGACCCACATCCGCGACACGGTGGGGCCCGAGCACGTCGCCCTGGGCACGGACTGGGAGGGCTTCTCGCTCTACCCACGGGAGCTCGACGGCCCCGACAAGCTGCCCTGGCTGACCGCTTCCCTGCTCCAGGCCGGGTGGACCGCCGAGCAGGTCCACCTCGCCTACGGAGGCAACTTCATGCGGGTGCTGCGGGAGGTGGTGTAGGGCCAGCGGCCCTCGCCGAGCTACATCGAGCCGCCGAGCCCCAGGGTGTCCTGGATGGCGTCGCGGATGCCCGACAGGTCACGCAGCCGGATCAGCGCCTCGCGCTCGATCTGGCGGACGCGCTCCCGCGAGAGCCCGAGCTCCTTGCCGACCTCGGACAGGGTCCGGAACTCACCGTCCTCGAGGCCGTAGCGCCGGGTCAGCACGAAGCGCTGCCGCTCCGTGAGCACGTTGTTGAAGGCGCTGTCCATGCGGAACAGCTCCTGGGTCTGGATCGCCTCGGAGTCCGGCTGGGGCGCGTCGTCGTCGGAGAGGAAGCGCTCCAGGGGACGCGGACGGGGGCCGTCGTCGACGGGCTGCTCCAGGGAGATGGTGTTGCCCTGGGAGAGCAGCAGCTCGGCCCGCTCCTTGTCGATGCCGACCTCGTTCGCCAGGTCCTGGACGGTGTACTCCACCCCGCCGGCCTCGAAGCGCTTCATGGCCTTGCGGAGGTTGCGGGTCTGCTCCACCGCGCAGCCGGGCAGGCGCACGGGACGGCCGGTGTGATCGATGGCCCGGGTCATCTGGGCCCGGACCCACCACCGGGCATAGGTGGAGAAGCGGATGCCCCGGTCGGGATCGAAGCGCTTGGCCGCCCGGAGCAGACCGATGTAGCCCTCCTGGACCAGGTCCTCCTCGTCCATGAACGGGCCGGCGAGCTTGCGGGCCTCACCGTGGGCGATGCGACGACCGGACATCGCCAGGCGCCAGCGGAGGTTCTCCGCCTCCTGCCAGGCCGCCGAAGCCTTGCGCGAGTGGGCCTTGAGCGCGACGTCCTTGCGGGCCGCCGTGACCACGACCATGACCGCTTCCTCGAGGCGGTCGACCGCGCCGGCGCGCGTGCGCTCGGCGCGCTCCGGGCGCCGCTTGAGGATCTCCTCGGCCATGGCGATGCCGGCGATCGCACCCCGAGCGGCCTCTTCGGCCCGCCGGATGGCGCGGGCCATGTCCTTCTCTTCTTCCGCCGTCAGCCGCTCGGAGCGACCGGAGGAGTCGGTAGAGGAGGAGCCGAAGCCGGTGTGCATGGAGAGGGACATGAGGTCTCCTTCTCGGACGAGAGGGATGGTCGGGGAGAGCGGGAGAGTCGTTGTGCCGTCGGTGGTGGGCCGTCCTTGGCCTGCGGAATGTTCGCACCCGATTCACGGCGAAATCGCTCGCGTTTTACTGCTGGTGGGTGGTGTTTTGTGTCAAGACCGTGTGAACTCGTTGTGCGACGAGGGGGTCACGGATAGCGAATTCAGTTGAGACCTACCGCAGAGCGGACCCTTCCCAGGGTCTCCCGAGCGACCGCTCGGGCCCGCTCCGCCCCGGCCGCGAGGATCTCGTCCACCTGGTTCGGGGACGCCTCGAGCTGGGCGTAGCGCTCGCGCGGACCGGAGAGACGGACATCCAGGAGCTGGAAGAGCTCCTGCTTGGCGTGCCCGTAGCCCAGGCCCCCCGCACGATAGCGCGCGGCGAGGTCCTCCTGCTGGTTTTTGGTGGCAAAGAGCTTGTAGAGAGCGAAGACGGCGCAGGTGTCCGGGTCCTTGGGCTCCTCCATCCCCTTGCTGTCGGTGACGATCTTCATCACCCGCTTGCGGAGCTTGTTCGGCGGCAGGAACAGGGGGATGTGGTTGTTGTAGGACTTGGACATCTTCCGCCCGTCCAAACCCGGGACGGTGGCGACGTGTTCCTGGATGACGGGCTCGGGGAGCACGAGCACGTCGCCGTGGCGGTGGTTGATCGCCTGGGCGATGTCGCGGGCCATCTCCACGTGCTGCTTCTGGTCCTTGCCGACGGGCACGACGTGGGAGTCGAACAGCAGGATGTCGGCGGCCATGAGCACCGGGTAGCAGAAGGTCCCGACGTTGATCTCGCGCCCGGCGTCCCGGGCGGCCTTGTAGGCGTGGGCCCGCTCCATCATGCCCTGCGGAGTGAAGCAGGACAGCACCCAGGACAGCTCGCAGACCTCGGGCACGTCCTGCTGCCGCCAGAGGGTCGTGCGCTCCGGATCGAGCCCGAAGGCCAGCCAGGTCATCGCGACCTCCCGCTGGCGCTGCTGCAGGACCTCGGGGTCCTTGGTGGTGGTCAGCGCGTGGTAGCTGGCGATGAAGTAGAAGGCCTCGTGGGTCTGTTGCAGGGCCAGCGCGGGCTCGATCGCACCCAGGAGGTTGCCCACGTGGGGCATTCCGCTGGGCTGGATGCCCGTCAGGGATCGGCTTCGGGTGGACACGGCGACGACCTGGTCTCTTCGGGACGGATGCGAAGAGCCACCCCTAGTAAGGGCGGTTCGCCAGGGGTCAAGGGAGGATCTTGTGGCACCGGTCGATCGGCGCGACAGTCCTCTGGAAGCTGTCAGCTCTCAGCGGACAGTTATCGGCCAGGACGACCGGCCCGCTACGCCGAAACCGATCCGCCGGTGTCGTGGTCCGGGCTCCCCCAGCGCCGCCCGCCCCCCGCTGTCCTCGGGGGGGACGCGGGTGAGGACGAGGACGAGGACGAGGGCGAGGGCGAGGGCGAGGGCGAGGGCGAGGGCGAGAACGAGAACGAGAACGAGCACGAGCACGAGCACGAGCACGAGCACGAGCACGAGCACGAGCACGAGC
>CAZCVP010000101.1:0-27513 GCA_964501915.1 uncultured Enterobacterales bacterium | reverse complement strand
TCAGGGAGCGCGAGGTCCGGAGCGACCCAGCGGATCGACGGGGATTCCCCCCCCCGTTCAGGCGGGCGCAGCGAGCCATCCGGCGGCCGTGGTCCGAGCGTGGATCATCGACGATCGCGATGTTGGACCTCCCTTCCATCATCTCGGAAGGTGTGCAGCAGAGACCCTGCTCCGTGCCGATGTCCGACCGATGTCACGTCGGACCAGTCCGCATGACCTCCGTCATGTGGGCGCCCAGGCGAGCCGCACGCTGCCGCCAGCTCAGACAGGGCCCCCGGCCCGGTGCCCTCGCTGGCCACCGGGACCGCAGGTTGGCCGATCCCTCTGACGGGGTGGCCCGAATCGCTCACGTGGCGGGATCGATGCTCGGGCCGGCGAGGGTCGCTGGGTCGCGATCGTCGACTGCAGCGAGGAACAGCTCCGGTGGCTCCGCGCGATGGCGGCCAGAGCCGAACTCGTGCTGGTGCTGGTGCTGGTGCTCGTGCTGGTGCTCGTGCTGGTGCTCGTGGCTCTGTCGACGGATCCGAGCGGGTCGACCAGCCGGTTCGCCGGCTCGCGGACCAGACGTCCGGTTCAGTCGGTCACAGGCCCCTGTGAGGCCCTGGACCGGACCAGACGTCCGGTTCAGCCGGTCACAGGCCCCTGTGAGGCCCTGGACCGGACCAGACGTCCGGTTCAGCCGGTCACAGGTCTCTGTGAGGCCCTGGACCGGACCAGACGTCCGGTTCAGCCGGTCACAGGCCCCTGTGAGGCCCTGGACCGGACCAGGCGTCCGGTTCAGCCGGTCACAGGTCTCTGTGAGGCCCTGGACCGGACCAGGCTCGTCCTTGGGGTGTGGATCCCGGACTGAGCCGGCCAGCCCTCCTGTCAGAGCCTCCCCCAGGGAGTGGCTCCCGACCCGGATGTGCCCCTCACCCCCCGAGCCACCCCCCGCCCCACCCGCTCCAGCGTCCGCTCCCCCATCCCATCCCACAGCGGCAGCACCACCGCCGACTCGAAGACCTCCGCCACCACCGGGCAGTCGTCGAAGCCCAGCGCCCGGGCCGTGTCGTCGGCGATCTCGTCGCGGATGCCGACGTCGATCCCACGCCGCAGCAGCCTGCGTCGGAACTGCCCGACATCACCGGGCACCCTCACGACCAGGAAGTACCAGGTCGTCGTGCTGTCCTCGACCAGGACCTGGGGCCGGATGGTCTCGTCGAGCATCCCGCAGAGCCGCTCGACGAGGCGCCGTCTCCGGGCGATGCGCTCCGGCAGGCCCTCGAGCTTGCGCAGGCCGATGGCGGCCTGGGCGGGCAGGTAGCGGAGGTTCGAGGCCGGAGCATGCTGGAAGCGCCGGTAGAAGTCCTCGGCGGCGCCCTTCCAGCGCGGGGAGGCGAGCAGCCAGAGCATCGGGGCGGCGAGGCCGGTGGCGAAGAGCGCCCGCTCGACGTGTACGCTCACCAGCTTCTTGGTCACCCCGCCGACCTGGGCGACGTCGTCCCGGGTGCCGCTGCGGATCGCCTCCACCAGGTCCGGGTCGCGTGTCACCACCATGCCCCCGCCGTAGGTGTTGACCAGCTTGGTGGTCTCGAAGCTGAAGAAGCCGGCGTAGCCGAAGGAGCCGGTCTGGCGACCGCCCAGGGTCGCCCCCAGGGAGTGGGCGCAGTCCTCGATGAGCGGCACGTCGTGGGCGGCGGCCAGCTCGGCGATGCGGTCGATGCGGCAGGGGGCGCCGAAGGCGTGCAGGGCGATGATCGCCGCCGTTCGGTCCGACTGTCGCCGCCGGATGGCCTTGACGTCGACCTGGAAGGTGTCGCCCTCGATGTCGGCGGGCACCACGGTCGCGCCGGTCGCCTGGATCAGGGGGACGAGAGCCCCCAGGGTCCAGGCGGGCACGATGACCTCGTAGCCCGGGCCGACGCCGAGGTGACCCAGGACCAGGGCCATGGCCCGGCGTCCCGAGGAGACCGCCGCCGCGTGGGGCATGCCCGTCAGCTCGGCGATGGCCCGCTCCAGCTCGGCGATGGAGGTGTCACCCGGCGGGACGGCGCTGCGGTGGGCCCGCAGCAGGGCCCCCAGGTCTCGGGGTCCGGTACAGACCCGGCGGCGGGGGATCATGGAATGCTGCTGTCGAAGTAGAAGCGCAGGTCGCGCCAGGTGTGGACCCTGCGACGGAGCTCGTGGAAGCGGGGACTGCGCCAGATCTCGTCGAGGGACATGTCGCGGACGTTGAGGCCCTCGCCGAAGTCCGAGCAGGGCAGCACGTCTCCCTTGGAGGTGACCGTGCCCACGGCGTAGCGGGCGTAGCAGTCGAAGGTCGGGCCCTGGTCGTAGAGTTCCCAGGCCCGCCTGAGGAAGCCGGGGGAGTCGGTCTGGACGGGGGAGTGGCGGGCGGCGGCGAGCAGGCGCTCGATCTCGCGGTCCAGGGCCGGGCCCGCTCGTCCTGGAGGGGGCGACCGGTCCCCTTGAGCGCCCGGACCGAGCGGTCCGAGTTCAGGCCCACCACCAGGCGATCGCCGAGCTCGGCGGAGCGCTCCAGGGCGTGCACGTGGCCCTCGAGGACCGGCCGACCACGTCCAAGACGCGCGTCGTGACCCGGCGACGGCAGCTGCTGAGACTCGACAAGGAGGACACCCACGACGTCGACGCCGAGACGGGACGGCGCCTCGTCCAGGCCGTGGCGGAGCGCCTCGACCCGGCCCCGGCGGCGGTGTTCTGGGAGACCGACTGGCGGGACGTGGCCGAGAGCCTGGGCCGCACCGACCTCGGGCTGATCGGCCTCGCGCTCGCCTGCAACTTCGCCAGCGCCGCGGTCCGGACCTGGCGCTGGCGGCTCCTGCTCCTGCCGCTGGATGCGGCGGTCTCCCTCGGGTCCGCCTGGCGCTGCTACAACATCGGCTTCGCGGTCAGCAGCGTGCTGCCGGGGAGACTGGGGGAGGTGCTGCGCCCCTGGTTGATGGCGCGAGAGCGAGATCTCCCCTTCGCCTCTCCCTTCGCGACGGTGGTGACGGAGCGGGTGGTCGACCTGCTGGCGGTGCTGTCGATGCTGGCCACGGTCCTGGTCCTCCCGGGTGCGCTGGGCACGGACGCGACCACGGGTGAGGGCCTCGGCCTGGTCACGGCGATCCGCGCCTTCGCCGGCGTGGCCCTGGGCGCGGCCCTCGGACTGGGTGCTGGACTGGTGGTGCTCTCTGGGCGCGCCCCGAGGTGGCCGGTCGGCTGACCCGCGGCCTCTGCCGCCCGCTCTCACCGGCGATGACTACCCCCGTGCTCCACTTCCAGGAGGCGTTCGTGGCCGGTGTCGCGGGGCTGCGCTCCGGCTCGGCGTGGGCGGCGCTGCTGGGCGCCACGGCACTCGCCTGGCTCCTGATGACCGCGAGCTACGCCCTGGGGGCCGCGGCGCTGGGGCTCTCGGCCCCGCTGGAGCACTTCCCGGCCCTGGTGGCCATCACCGCCCTGGGCGTGACCGTGCCCACGCCCGCCGGCTCGGGGACCTACCACGCCGTGATCCTGGGGGTCGTCGGTGGCCTCTGGGGCCTGGCGGCAGACGATCGCGCCGGGGTGGAGGCCTACGCCATCCTGGGCCACCTGGTGGCCTTCCTGCCCGTGATCGTGGTCGGTGTCTACTACCTGGTGCGGGACGGCTCCAGGTGCCTGGAGGGGGGGCGACGGCTCCGGCTGAGACGTCCGTCGGATCCTGCGGGCTCGACTATTGTCGACGCTCGTTGGAGAGCGCACGCGCGAAGACCCTGCTGCTCGCTGGACTGCCGCTCGCGGCCGTGGTGTGGCACGTCATCACGCTGCTCTCCTGGATCGGCTTCGACCAGTCCGTCGGTCGGCCCCTGGCCGTGACCTACCTGGAGCCGGTCACCGAGATGGTGCGGGTCCATGCCCAGGGGGACCTCGGCGACCTGCAGATGGAGGTGCAGCAGAACCTGCTCACCTGGATCGCCCTCGGTGGCCGCCACCTCTTCGGGGGCCACCCCGACTACCTGCTGTGGACCACGCTCGTCTTCCTGGTCGGGATCCAGGTGCTGCTCTTCGACCTGGGGCGCCTGCTGGAGAGCGGGTGGGCCGGCCTGTGGGTGGCGGCGCTGTTTCCGCTCTACCCGGACGTGGCCATGCTGGCGCGGCGGTGGGGCCCGCAGATGTTCCAGCTCTTCTTCCTCGTCGCGGCCGCCGATCTGCTGATCCGCTCACGGGGGCTCAGTCGGCCGCTGGCCACGCTGGGGTTCGTCGTCGTCGGCGCGGGCCTGCTGGTCGCGAGCCCGATGGACAACGACAACGTCTGCGGGCTGGCGGCGCTCGGTGCCCTGGCGCTCGGCGCCGGACTGCGGGGTGCGCTGTGGGGGCGGGGACCTCGCCGGGACGAGCGCAACGCCCGCTACCGCACCTGGCTGCTGGGGCTGGTGGCCGCCGGGGCCCTGGGGTGGGTCGTCTGGCAGAGCGGCCTGGTGCAGGGGGAGCTGTCCCACAAGCTGGCGGAGATCGACAATCCGATCCACTCGGAGACGGTCTCGACCTACAGCCTGGAGGCCCTGTCGGCCTATGGTCGGTACTACCTGGCGATCTCGGCCGGCTGGTGGCTCTCGATCCCCTTCCTGGTGGGGCTGGTGCTCTACGTCTGGCGTGGGCAGGGGCGGGCGGAGTTGATGAGCTGGCTGCTGCTGCCGCTGGTGGCGTTCTCCCTCATCTCCAAGAAGAACGCCTACTACCTCTTCGTCATCCTCCCGGTCTTCCCCCTGGTGACCGTGCTCGGACTCTGGCAGCTCCGCCTCCGCTGGGTCCGGCTGGTCGCGCTGGCGGTCGTCCTGGTCGGGGCGGGTCGGCACCACCTGCACGAGGCCCTGCCCTGGACCTCGAGTGGCACCTCCGACCGCTCACGGCTCCAGCGGACTCTTCCCTGGATGACCCACCTGTCGAACAATGCCAGCCTGCACCGGGCCTTCGAGCAGGAGGTGCGGCCGAACCTGGCTCCAGCCCGCGACCACCCGAACCGGGAAGAGGCGGAGCTCATCGCTCCTCACCTGCCGGCGTCCACCTGTCCCCGCTCGACCTGGCTCTACGTCCACCGGCCCGGCGACTACGGTGACCTGGGCCTGGTCTTGAGTGAGCACCACCCCTGCCTCGTGCTCGTGGGGTGGCCACGGACCGAGGCCCTCCGCCGGGCTTCCTGGGTGCTGGTGGAGTGGGACGAGATCGCCCAGGGAGAGTGGGCGGAGCAGTCCAACCCCGAGACCCCGGGGAGCTGGCAGCACGTCCTGCGTGTGGTCCAGTCCCAGGAGTACCATCAGCTCGTCGACAGCCACGGGGAAGGACGGGTCCTGGAACTCTACGAGCGCAAGGCCGGGCTGCATCTGCCACGGTTCGTCGAGCCCCATCCGTCCGATGGACCGCCGGAGGGGGGGTGACTCCGAAGCTACCGGTGCGCATGGCGAGGGCCTTGCTGCAGGGCCGGGGGCCCAACTACCTGATCGCCTTCGTGACCGGTCACTGCAACCTCTCCTGCGAGGCCTGCTGCGATGCCGCCAAGGGGGTCCGGGAGTCCCGGGACCTGTCGGTCCAGCAGTGGGCTCGGGCCCTGGAGGGGGCCCGTTCCCTGGTGCACCTCACCATCACCGGGGGAGAGCCCTTCGTCCGGAGGGACCTCCCGGAGCTGATCCCGGCGATGGTGCGGGCGAGCGGCGTCCCACGCCTGAGCATCGACACCAATGGCTGGTTCACCGAGCGGGTCCTGGCGACCGTGGCCCTGGTGCTGCGCACCCTGCCGCGGCTCTCCCTGACGGTGTTCGTCTCCCTGGACGGTCCCGAGGAGGTGCACGATCGACTGCGGGCCCAGGAGGGCTCCTTCGCCGCGGCCCGGCGAACGCTCGAGGGCCTCGCGGAGCTTCGAGGTACCCGTCCGCGGTTCAAGCTCCGCATCTGCTCGGTGCTGCAACCCGGCAACGAGGAGGCGCTGGAGGCCTTCCTGGACGAGACGGCCTCCTGGTCGATCGACCACCACGAGCTGGCGCTGGTGCGGGACGTGCCGCGGAGCGTGCAGGCCTCCCTGCTGGAGCCCTATGGTCGCCTGACCCGGCGCCAGCTCGAGCGGGCCTCGCCCCGCTTCCGCCGCGGGCTCGACGGGCGCATCACCCGCAAGCTCCGCCAGGACGTCATGGACGCCGTCACCCTGACCGGGCGCGGGGATCCCTGTCCTGCGGGCAGCCAGCTCGTGGAGATCCTGCCCGACGGGACCGTGGTGGGCTGTGAGCTGGCGAAGATGAAGGGAAGGTCCCGGCTCGGCAACGTGACGGAGCAGTCCCTGGTCGACGTCCTGGCCGGCGACGCGGCCCAGGCCTTCCGTGAGGCGGCCAGCACCTGCCGCTGCAGCTTCGAGTGTGCGCTGTCGGCCCAGACGGTCTTCCAGCCCCGCCACTGGGCCCGACTCCGGTGATCGACTCGACCGCCCCGGTCCGCATCCTCGTGTCCGCCCTGCTGGGACGGGGAGGGGCGACCTCGTGAGGATCCTGATGCTGTGTGTGGCGAACTCGGCGCGGAGCCAGATGGCGGAGGGGCTCGCGCGCCAGCTCCTGGGGGATCGGGCCACCGTCCAGAGCGCCGGGTCCGCGCCGACCTCGGTCCATGCTGGCGCGGTCCGGGTGATGGCCGAGGTGGGGGTCGACCTCGGCACGCATCGGTCCAAGTCCGTCGACGAGATCGACCCGGCGACGGTCGATCTGGTGATCACCTGGTGCGCCGACGAGGTGTGTCCAGCCTGGCTCGGGTCGGCTCGACGTCTCCACTTCCCGCTGCCGGACCCGGCCAGCGACGATCCGGCACTCAGCCCCGACCAGCACCTGGAGCGCTTCCGCCGCGCCCGGGACCGGATCCGGCTCCACCTGGAGGAGCTGTTGGGAGGGGAGACGAGACCCGACACCCCATGACTTGTCAACCCCTTGCCGACGGCTGTAGCATTCGCGGGTCCTGTGTGACGCTTCCTTGGTCTGGAGTCGAATGATGTGGACACTGGTGGCCGTCGGGCTGCTGGCAGGAGGCTGCGGGCCGACCACAGCGGACTCGAGCGGACTCGAGGACACCGCCGGCCCACAGGTCGAGGGGAGCGTCGGGGATCTCGACCGCTACCGAGCCGAGGGCTTCGCCGTCGTCCGGGGACCGCTGATCGAGATGCCAGACAACGAGGACGTCGGCCTCGTGCGCCTGCTCGGTGTCGACACCTCGCTCCCGTCCCGCCTGTCCTTCGAGCTCGAGGGCGACGAGGGCACCCGGACCGTCGCGTTCGAGGCCTGGTCCACCGAGCACAGGGTGCCGGTGCTGGGACTGCGGACCGACTCCGAGTACCGCATCACGCCGACCGTCGAGGGACTGCTCGGAGAGTCCATGGTGCTGGACCCGATCGTGTTCCGCACCCGGGGGTTGCCGGAGAGCTTCCCGGACATGGAGCTGCTGGTCCACGATCCCAGCCGCATGGAGCCCGGCTACCGCCTGATCACGCTGGCGGACGTGAGCCGCGAGACCGGCATCACCGTGGTCTTCGACATGGACATGGAGCCGGTCTGGTTCCACACCTCGCTGACCACCTCGGACGTGCGGGTGAGCAGTCGCGGGACCCTGGTCGGCCTGACGGCCGGCGTGGGCTTCGAGGTGGACTGGACCGGCCAGCCCCAGCGCCGGTACACCAACAAGCCCGACGATCCGGCCACGGATCGCGAGATCCCCTGGAAGACCCTCCACCACGAGTTCTTCGAGAACGACGAGGGGTCCTACTGGTCCCTGGCTCACGCCAAGCTCCAGGTGGGGCGGTACCCGACCGACTACGACGAGCCTCACCTGATGAGCGGTCCCCATCGTCTCGTGGACGCCGAGGTCGTGCACTTCGACCGCGAGGGCGACGTCATCGAGACCCTGAAGGTCTCCGACTACCTCGACACCGAGCGCATCGGCTTCGACTCCCTGGACAAGGCGGGTGAGTCCTACGACTGGGTCCACGCGAACTCGCTCGTCGAGACGCGCGACGGCGGCCTGGTGATCTCGTCACGCCACCAGGACTGTGTGTTCAAGATCGACGCCGACCGGGAGCTCGCCTGGATCCTCGGCAACCCGCTCGGCTACCGCAGCGAGTTCGAGGAGTTCCTGCTGGAGAAGGTCGAGGACACCGAGTTCCAGTGGCCCTACCACCAGCACGGCGTGATGGTGGCGGACGATGGACTGATCCTGTTGTTCGACAACGGCTACCCCCGGTGCACGCCGTACTCCCGCTCCTGCACCGACCAGGAGACGGCCAGGGCCGTGGCCTACCGGGTGGACGAGGAGGCCATGACGGTGGAGCAGGTCTGGTCCTACGCCCGGACCCAGACCGGCAAGCTGGTGTCCGCTGCCGTGGGTGACCTGGACCCGATGAGGACCACGGGCAACGCCCTGGCGGACTTCGGCATGGTGAGCCAGGAGGACGGCGTCACCAACCTGGACATGGGCCGGGGACAGCGCTCGGTGCGGCTGATCGAGTTCATTCCCGGCACGCACCCGGAGCCGGTGCTCGACGTCCGCTTCAGCACCGACGTCGAGGAGAGCGAGGAAGGGCTCAAGAGCTACCGGGCCGAGTGGATCCCGGGCTTCTACCCCTGATCGGGGGACTGCCTCCCGTCCGTCCCCGCGGGGGTGTATGTTCCTTGCGATTCGCCTGGTCCGATCGGAAGTGGTGTCGATCTCCCTCTCCCTGACGCTCCTGCTGGCCTGCTCCGGACGCGACACGGTTGGCTCGGCGGCGGACTCCACCGACACGGGCCTGCGCGGCACCATCGACGTCGAGGTCGAGGCCTCCGAACCCGTGGTCTGCGCCGACAGCAGTCTGCGGGAGCTGCAACCCCTGGAGGAGGTCCTGGTCGACACCTGGATGGACCAGGCCGTCATCGGGGACGGCTCACCCCCGACCACCAAGGGCCCGCGTCCGGCCACCGGCGTGGCGGTGGCGGACCTGGACGGAGACGGCGCCCTGGACATCTTCCTGCCCAACAACGGGGGTCCCGACCAGCTCTACCTGGGAGACGGCGCCGGGAACTTCGTCGACGAGACCGCGGACCGCTGGCCGGGCAACCCGCGGGACAAGGTCACCTCGGCCAGCGCGGTCGACGTCGACGGGGACGCTGACATCGATCTCTACCTGACCGTCGCTCGCGCCCAGGACCAGCTCTTCCTCAACGACGGCTCCGGCAGCTTCGATGCCGGCCAGGCCGTGAGTGCGCTCACCATCAACAGCGTGAACAGCACCTGGGCCGACGTCGACCGGGACGGGGACCTGGACGCCTACATCTCCGGGCACCTGGGCAGCGAGCCGATGGACCCGCCCGTCGAGGGCCTGCCCCTGTCCGCGGCGGATCTCAACCAGTTCCTGGTGAACAACGGCGACGGCACCTTCTCCGACGCGACGGAGGCCCTGCCCGAAGCGGCCCACGTGGGCTACGCCACCCTGTCGGGCTTCCACGACGTCGACGCCGACGGGTGGCCCGAGCTCTACGTCGTCAACGACTACGGCCTCTTCCAGCCCAACGTGCTCCTGAAGAACGACGGGGGTTCCTTCACCGACGTGAGCGCGGAGACCGGTGCCGGGATCTCGGTGCTCGGCATGGGCCTCGGCATGGCGGACATCAACGACGACGATCGGCTCGACATGCTGGTCAGCTCCTGGGGCGAGCTGGTGATGCTGGAGAGCCTCGCCGACGAGACCTGGTACCAGTCGCAGCGCTCGCGGGGCCTGGTCCCCAGCGGGGACAGCGTGGTGGCCTGGGGTGTCGAGCTGGTGGACATGGACAACGACGGCGACCAGGACGCCGTCGTCGCCTACGGCAGCAACATGCTCATCGATCCGGCGACGGAGGGGCTGTCCAACCCCGATCTCCAGCCGGATCAGCTCTTCGTCCAGCAGCCGGACGGCTCCTTCTCCGACGAGGCACCAGCCTGGGGCGTCGATGACGACGGCATCGGCCGAGGCTTCGTGGTGGCCGACCTGGACGGCGACGGGTGGCTGGACCTCGTCAAGCGTGACCTGTCGGGGCACACCCAGCTCTACCTGGCCAACTGCGGCGACGAGGCCTGGCTGGAGGTCACCCTCTCCCAACCCGGCCCGAATCCCTTCGCCGTCGGGGCGCGGGTCTATGTCGAGGCCGAGGGCCTCACCTGGCGCGACGACCTCAACATCAGCGGCACGTCGATGGGCTCGAGCCCGCCGCCGGTGGCCCACTTCGGCCTCGGGGCCCTCGACGAGGTCACGCTGCGCATCGTCTGGCCCGACGGCGAGCTCAGCGAGACGCGCGGCGTGGGGACCCGGAGGAGGGTGCGCGTCGTGCGGTAGGGGCGCTCACCCCAGCACCGCCACTCGCCGGTCTGGGCGCCCGCTACAGGTCGGCGAACAGCGCCAGGATGTCCGAGGCCCACCCGACGTATGTGGTCTCGTCGGGGTAGGTGCTCGTGAACTCCCAGGGGTGGAAGGTCACCCCCACGTACTCCCGCGGCTGGGCGCTCGACAGTTCGGTGAGCACCTGGTCGCGGTTGACCCCGGAGGCTGTCCCAACGGCGAAGTGTGCCCCCCCGATCTCCGGCACGTCGTAGCCGCGGTAGGACGCGCAGCTCGGCGAGGAGAGCGCAGAAGGCTTACCCAGGTCCGAGGCAGGCGTCGTACACGGCAGGTTCTCCTCCTGCTTCCCCTGCGAGAACACCGCCCCCGCCTGCCACTCGTAGTCCCTGAACGCCGTGATCTTGCCGTGGTTCGCCGCGAACCCGTCCTCGAAGGCCTCGTCGCCCACGCCGTGCTCACGCTGGAGGGTCTCCTTCAGCTCCTCCAGCAGGCCGAAGGCGTCGCTGACGGGGTGCCTCGGCCTGGCGACGAAGCCGGCGGGTGTCCGGGCGAAGACGTACATGCACTCGGCGTAGGACTGGTAGTCGGTACAGACACCGACGGGCAGGCTGTGGTAGCCGTCCCAGAGCCTGCCAACCGAGTGCTCCACTTCGTGGTGGTGGAAGCCGATCCGGTGCCCGTCCGCCAGCCAGTCCGCCACGTCGTCCCGTGCGGAGGAGCTGCTCAGGAGGTGCTCCAGCCACTCCGGCATGAACAGGACGGTGAGCCGGTGCCTGAACAAGGTCGCCCAGCCCATGATCTCCTCGAGCTTGCTCCAGTTGTCCTCTGGTGACTGGTCGGGAGGTCCGGCGTGGATGTTGATCCAGACACCTGTGCGATCGCGGGGCCCGCCGGGACCGGTCCGGTCCGGGAAGTCGAGCTCTCCGACTGCCGCATACGCGGCTCGAGAGGTGCTCTGCGGCGGCGACGCCGGCACCGCGGAGTCCACGCCCCAGCGGGCCGCGCCCGAGGACCCGAGCGGTACGTCCTCGAGGTCCTCCCAGGCGACGTGGATGGGCACCAGAAGGGGCGGAGCTCCACGCGGCCGCCGGCCCGGACGAGGTTGCGGGTGGCGGTGGTCTCGTTGATGACGTTGAAGCCGAAGCGGACGAGCTGGTAGCCGGCCAGGGTGGTCTTGACGTCGGTGAAGGAGTCGTAGAAGAAGCCGACGGCGGTGCGCTGGGTCCCGATGGAGGCGGTGCCGGCCGGAGTGTCCTCGACGTTGGCGTACTGGAGGTAGGGCTCGACCTGGATGTCGCCGATCTTGTGTCGCAGCTCCATGACGATGCGTGCGGACCAGACCATGGAGGTGGGCATCCAGGGGGTGCAGGGGACGAACACCGCCGTGGAGGGGGAGATGGCACAGAGGGTGGTCCAGGAGATGGGGAAGGTCTTGGCGTTGCAGGAGATGGTGGACTCCTTCGTCGTACGCGAAGGCGTATGGCGCTGGAGCGGGCGAGAGGGAGGGATGCAGGCACATCGCTCGGGACCTTCCTTTTTTTTTTTCATTTGTGCCTTCCCTGGCTGGTTTTTACCGGGACGGCGTGAGATCGGCCGACGACAGACCCTTGCATTTTCGGAATGTGGAACCGAAAATGCATGGATGGACTACCGCCCTCGTGCCCTCGAGTCCGTCCTGGCCGCCTACGTCGACGCATTCGCGGCCGTGTTGCTCACGGGCCCGAGGCAGGCCGGCAAGACCACGCTGCTGCGGCACTTCGCCCGCGGGCGCTTCGGTGAGGACCTGGCCATGGTGTCCTTCGACACCCCGAGCGAGGTCGCGTCCTTTCGGCAGGATCCGGACCTGTTCTTCGCCAACCGCCCGGGCCCGCTCCTGCTGGACGAGGTCCAGCAGGTGCCCGACCTCTTTCCCTACCTCAAGCGGGAGGTCGACCGGGTCCCGGATCGCTTCCGGTTCCTGTTGTCCGGCAGCCAGCACTTCCCGCTCATGCGGGGGGTGACCGAGTCCCTGGCGGGTCGCGCCGGCGTGCTGGAGCTCTGGCCCTTCGCCTGCCAGGAGGCGGCGGGGGCGGCCGTTGTGCGCACCCTCGCGCTGCTCGAGCACCCGGAGCGCCTGGAGGAGCTGGCCGGTGCCCGGTGGCCGGCGAACGATCCGGACGACCTGCTGCCACGCATGCTGCGCGGCGGCTACCCGGTGCCGCTCCTGCGCGGGGCGGGGGCGCCCTGGTTCGCCTCCTACCGCCAGACCTACGTCCTGCGGGACGTGCGTGAGCTCTCCCAGGTGGCTGACCTGGGCTTGTTCGATCGCTTCGTCGTGCTCGCGGCCGCGCGGACGGGCACGATCGTCAACCGCTCGGAGGTCGGCCGGAGCCTGGGCATCGACGACAAGACCGTGGAGCGCTGGTTCTCGCTGTTGGAGACCAGCTACCAGGGCTTCTGGCTGCCGGCCTGGCACGGCAACGCGACGAAGCGCCTGGTCAAGCGACGGAAGTGGGTGTGGGGCGACAGCGGCCTCGGCCTGCATCTCCAGGCGCTGCGCGAGCCGGACACCGTGCTGGCCGCGCCGCACTTCGGCGCCCTGTTCGAGTCCTTCGTGCTCTCGGAGATCCGCAAGCTCTTCGGTCACGCCGGGCTGGCCTGGACCGGCCACCACTGGCGCACCGGCAGCGGCCAGGAGGTCGACCTCGTGCTCCCGGTCGGTGGGAGGCTGGTGCCCATCGAGGTCATGCACGGCGCCTCGCCCCGAGCGCGGGCGCCGAGGGGGCTGCGGGCCTTCCGGAGGACCTATGGAGACCAGGCGCCTCTCGGCATCTTGATCTCCCTGCACCCGGTGGTCGAGCAGGTCGAGCGCGGGGTCTGGAACCTGCCGCTGGGGCTGCTGCTCGCGGGGCTGCCGGGGAACGGGCCGGGTGTTCACAGCACCGCCCCCCGCCGGTCCGGGTAGTCCCAGACCAGCAGAGGTCCCTGCCGAGTCAGAGGTCGAGGGCTGGCGAAGCGGTGGCAAGGGAGACGATGTCCTCGTAGAGGTCGCCCGCCTCACACGGGCCAAGGTCACCGGTCACAGGACGAGTGTCGCTGAGACCGACATTCAGCGCCTCACACACCCGTGTGCAGCCCTGGATGTCGCTGAGGCCGACATTCGGCGGCGCCCGATGGGGCTCGGGGCTGGCGCCGCGCCGAGCGCGGATCAGGCGACCGCTATCAGTCGAACCAGGTCGGGCTCATCCAGATGCGCTCCTCGACCGTGCTCCCGCCGTCGTCGCAGGCGCCCTCGCCCCACCAGCCGTCCCCGTCGATGTGGATCCGGACGTAGGCCCAGTCGGGGATCGCCGCGGGAGAGATCTTGGCGATGTAGGTGCCGGGACGGGTGGAGGTCAGCTCCGTGGCCTGGCCCCCGCTGCCCACGACCACCACCTTGGTGACGTGGACGGAGTCCTTGGGTCGGATCCGGACCTTGACCCAGATCGGTCGGCCGGCCTGGACGGAGATCTCCTCGCCGATGCCGGCGGGGTTGCCGTCCTGGTCGGTCCACTCGACGATCGCCGGCAGGAGCGGTCCGCTGGTGGCGTAGACGCGCCGGTCGTAGAGGGCGTCGTGGAGGGCCGTGCGGGACAGGGCCTCGGTCTCGTCGAGCATCGCGATGGTGAGGCCGCCTCCGAAGGGCACGGTCCTGCCCGCGGGCCCCTCCCGGCCGCAGACGCCGCCCGGCCGGGTGTCGTGGCTGTCCGAGCCGGCGATGAAGCCCATGCGGTAGCCGTACTGGGTCTCGTCGAGGGCGGTGTGGACCGAGCCGCTCGGCCGCTCCCCGTAGTACATCGGGTCGAAGAGCGGGTTCTCCATCATGCTGTTGCCGTGGACCGAGTAGACCTCGGCGACTGTCTCCCACGTGGCGCAGTGACAGTCCCAGTCCGTGGGCATCGGCAGCAAGGCGCTCGTGTGGTGGGGGATCACGAGCAGGTCGCCGAAGGTCCTCTCCAGGTCGAGGACCCAGGCCCAGAACTCCCCGCAGCTCTTCACGCGGGAGTCGGGCTCCAGGGTGCTCGGCACCAGGTCCGTGCGCAGCATGGTGGAGAGCGTCGCGTCGTCTTCGCTGAAGAAGTAGACGTTCTTGTGGCCCAGGCTCGTGCCGTCGATGTACTCGAGCTTGAGCTCCGCGGCCGGGATGGTCACGAAGCCGCCGGAGGGGTCGTTCGCGGTCAGGGCCAGGGCCAGGATGGTGTCGAAGTCGGCGTCGCTCGCGGCCATGGAACCGTTGACGTGGTCGGAGATGGACACGAAGCTGAGGTCGTTGTCCTTGGCCGCGTCGAAGATGTCGGCGATCGCTCCGCAGTCTCCGGAACAGCTCCCGAGGTCGCTGCTCCCGCCGTCGCCGGAGGCTCCGGTGTGGGCGTGCAGGTCGCCCAGGTACCAGGTGTACCCGCCCCAGGTCTCCTCGGCCTGGGCCGAAGTCCCCACGAGCCCGGCCGCACACAGGACCAGGAGCTTGCCCATGGTGCGAGACTGGGTCACGTAGAGCCCCCATGCGCTGGGGCGATGGCCCTGGCGGTGCCCGTGGAGTCTATGGTCCTCGTCAACGCACCGTCAAGGAGGATTCGACGGGCCTCTCCCGGCCCTTCAGTCCGCTGGGCAGTACCCGGCGTGGTCGAAGATCTCGCAGGGGTCGACGCGACGGGCCCGGTAGGTCGAGCGGTCCACCGGGCTCAGCACGAGCTTCCAGAGCACCTCTTCGTCGGGGCTGACCTCGACGATGCTGGTGTCGGGTCCGCCCGGGACCATGCTCTCCACGTGGCTGCGGCTCACCAGCACGGAGCCCCCGTCGAGGAGCTGGGCACCTCCCATGCGCGGCTCGTACCAGCCCTCCTCGGTCCAGGAGAAGACCTCGGTCGCCACCCCCGCGGTCTCGTCCAGGCCCCAGACGCGCACTGCGCTGCCCAGCGCCTCCGTGCCGTTCTCGTAGTAGAGGACGCAGCTCTCGTAGCCGTCGCAGTCCACGCCGTTGACGTCGTGGGTGAAGCTCAGGGTCCCGATCCCCTCGAAGTCACCCCGGGCCGAGAGCTGCCAGAGGAGCTCGCGGCGATCCCTGTGGAGCTTGATGATGCGCCGGGTCGAAGCGCTGCCGCCGTAGATCACGACGTCTCCGCCCTCCCGCCGGACGTCGAGGCTGTTGAGCTGGAAGTCGGCCTGGTCGACCTCGTCTCCGCAGAGGGTCCACTGGACCTCGTCCGTCGCCCAGGCGCGCTCCTCGATGCAGAAGGTGTCCCGGGTGGCCAGCAGGGACCAGGCGGAGTCCTCGAACCAGTCGACGTCGTGGTCGGCCTTGGTGGAGAGGCGGGCCGTCTGGTGACCGTCGAGGTCGTAGCTGGTGGCCGGCAGGCTGTCCTTGAGGCCTCCGCCCGCCCAGAACTGGCGGGCCTCGGGGTTGTAGTCGAACGCGACCACCCCGTCTCCCTCGTCGGGCTCGACGTACCAGCGGACGCGGCCCTCCATGTCCACCACGACGAAGAAGACGTCGGGCTGGACGTCAGCGCTCTCGAACAGGAAGGGGGCGAGCAGGGTCCAGCCGAGGTCCGCCTCCGGCTCCCAGGTCTCGAGGGTCAGCCGATGTGCGGCCAGGGCAGCGGGGAGGGGCCCGGTCGTGAACTCGATGGCCAGCTCGGCGCCCACCACGTCGCAGGTGTAGGTCGTGTCCGCCAGCAGGCCACGCAGGGTGGCGGTGTGGGTCGTGGCGGCCGACTCGGCCGACCAGCGGATCTGTTCGGGGAGCTCCCCGGCGACCGGGCTCGTGCAGAGCAGCTCGAGGTCCCGCTCGACCTCGAACTCGGCGGTCAGCACGGCCTGGGTGACCATCTCGACCCCGGGTGTCACCCGGAGCGTGCCCTGGAGCGGCTCGGTCTCCTCGGTGTCGCTGTCCCGGGTGCCGGAGTCGAGACCCGTGGGCGTGGGGCAGGCGAGCAGGGTGATCAGGAACATGGGCGCCACCGTAGCCCGCGGAGCCCGGGGGTGCGGGAGCTCGGGGGCGCTGCTATGTTGCCGGGCCCGACGTGGAGGGTGCCCTGCCGTTCGGCCCGACTGTCCCCGCGCAGCGCTCCGCACGGGGGTCCCCGCGCGGTGCTCGCGTGCTGCTGGCGACCTGTGCCCTCCCGCTGGTGGGTGCGTGCAACGGCGGCGGCAGCGACGACAGCGCGGTGCAGGACTCCGTCACCGAGCCGGTGATCCTCCCGGAGCCGTTCGCGGTCTTCGAGGGCGAAGCGCCGCTGGACCACGCCGGTCTCTCGTTCGCTTCCGGCGACTTCGACGGGACCGGTGATGTCGACCTGGCCTTCGGCACCCTGTTCGCCACCCCCCCAGGGGGTGACCTCCAGCAGGGGGTGGCCTACATGGTCCTGGATCCCGCCGAGGGCACCTCCGAGCTGTCTGCAGCTTCGTACCGGCTGTGGAACGGCGCCGGCGTCATGCCGAGCAACATGACCGTCACCGCTGGCGACATGGACGGAGACGGACGCGACGACCTGCTGCTCGGGGACGTCCACAGCAGCACCTCCGGCGCCGCCTTCCTGGTGCTCATGCCGCTTGACGACGACCGCTCCTTCGCCACCGCCGACCGGATCTTCATGGGCATCTCGGGGGGCGAGCACGCCGGCGTGTCGGTGGCTCCCCTCGGCGATGTCGATGGTGACGGTGTCGCCGATCTGGCCATCGGCGGACACAAGGCGGTCAACGCCGGCGCGACCGGCGCCGTCTATGTCGTCAGCGATCCCCTCGCGAAGCCCCCTCGAAACAGCCTGGCGGACGCGGCGTCGGCGGTCTGCACCGCTGAGATGGCCAAGGACTTCCTCGGCTTCCAGGTCGCGGGCCCCGGGGATGTGGACGGCGACGGCTTCGCGGACCTGCTCATGGGAGCGCCGGCCCACGCCTCGGAGGGCCCCTACGGGGGGGCGGCCTACCTGGTGCTCGGTCCCGGCACCTCCGGGGTCGCCAGCGAGGTCGCTGCAGCGCGGCTCGTCGGGGAGACGGGCGCCAACGTCGGCCTGGGCCTGGCCGGTGTGGGCGACATCAACAGCGACGGCTACCGCGACCTGGCGATCACGGCCTATGGCGACGGTCAGGGTGGCGACGACGCCGGCGCGGTCTACCTCTTCTTTGGCCCCAGCCTCCCCAGCGGCTCGATCGCCCAGGCCGACGCCACCCTCCTCGGTGAGCACGTGGAGGGACGCCTCGGCTTCTCGCTGGACGGTGGCCGCGACGTGAACGGGGACGGCGTGCCGGACCTGGTCGTCGGTGCGCCCCGGGCGAGTGTCTCGGCCGAGGAGGGCGGCGCGGTCTACGTGGCCTTCGGGCCCCTGGAGGGAGTCGGCGAGGTCTCCGGCTTCGGTCGGGTGCTGCCGGGACTGGAGGCCGGTGGACAGCTCGGGAGCGCCGTCCGGCTCCTCGGAGACATGGACGGCGACGGTCGCTCCGAGGTCGGCGTGGGCGTGGTCGGCGCGAGCGGCCGAGCTGGGGCCTACCACCTCTTCCACGGGGGGGACCTGTGAGCCTGCTCACGCTGGCCTGGTTGGTCTCCGTCACCGTGATCGAGGGGGTCGCCGACACCGGGATCTCCAGTCCGGTGACCCTGGCCGACGTGCAGCCGATCTTCACCGAGCACTGCACCGAGTGCCACAATGCCGACAACATCACGGCGTTCTCTCTGGAGGAGGGGCAGGCCTGGTCGGAGATCGTCGACGTCTCCGCGACCCAGATCCCGCTGTTCGATCGGGTCGAGCCGGGGGCACCCGAGCTGAGCTACCTGGTCCACAAGCTCCAGGGGACCCAGCTCGAGCTGGGCGGCATGGGCAACCAGATGCCCTCCCACAAGAGGCTCGAGCCGACCAACGCGCTGACCGACCAGGAGCTGGAGCTCATCGTGCGCTGGGTGGAGGACGGGGCCCTGCCCTGACCCCTTCACCGTCGGGTCTCAGCTCTCGGCGAAGCTCTCGACCCCTCTCCGGACCACGCCGACGATCAGCTCCACCTCTTCCGCTGTGATGCCGAAGTGTGGCGTGAAGCGCAGCGAGTTCAGGCCCCCGTGGATCACGCCGATGCCGTTCCAGCGGCACCAGGCCTCCAGCCCGACCGGGCCGGTCACCGTGACGCGGTCCGGCCTGAAGGCCAGCGAGAACAGCAGGCCCGTGCCCTGGACCCCCTCGATGAGGTCCGGGAAGTCCTGGGCGAGCTTGTCCAGCTCGGCGAGGCACTGCTGGCCGCGCTCGCGGATGTTGGTGCGAAGCTCGGGGGTGAGGCTCTCCAGCACCCGACAGGCCACCGCGAGCGAGCGGGGGTTGGCGGTCATCGTGTTGCCGTAGACCCCCCGCACGAAGATGCTCGCCGCGTGCTCGGTCAGGCCGAGCGCGGACAGCGGGTACTGGCCGCCGTTGAGCGCCTTGGACCAGGTCTCCATGTCGGGCGGTGGACAGTCCTCGAAGCCCGGGTAGTCGACGATGCTCAGCTCACCACAGGCGCGCAGCCCGGCCTGGATCGAGTCGACGATGAACACGCTGCCGTGCTCTTCGGCCAGTCTCCGGGCCACGGTGTAGAAGGCCGGCTCGATGGCGTGGCCGGGATCGCCCTCTCCCATGACCGGCTCCAGGAGCACGGACTCGATGAAGACGCCGGTGGCGTCGGCTTCGGCGAAGACCCGTCGGATGCCCTCGATGTCGTTGGGCTCGACCATCAGCAGGTTGTCCCGATCCCGCCAGCTCGCCAGGTGCAGGCGGTAGTGGCGCAGGGTCGACGAGGAGGCCTGGGCCGGCCGGTCGGTGCGGCCGTGGAAGGAGCCCTGCATCGAGAGCAGCTTGACCGTCTTGCCCTCGTGGCGGGCGCCGGGATCGGTCAGGCGGCGGGTGTTGATGTCGGCGATGCGTGACGCGACCGCCATCGCCTCCGAGCCGCTGTTGAGGAAGACGAAGCTCGCGAAGGGGCACGCCTTCCTCGTCCGGCCGACCTCCCGGTTCAGCAGCTCCGTGATGCGGTGCTGCTCGAAGGAGGGGGTCATCACGTTGGCCATGACCTGGGGTTGCGCCATCGTGGCGATCAGGTCGTCGGGGCCGTGGCCGAGGCCCAGCATGCCGTAGCCGCCGGAGTCGTGGAGCACGGCGCCGTGGGAGGTGACGATCCAGGGACCCCGCGCGGCGAGCGGGACATAGGGGTTCACGTCGTGCTCGCCGTAGAACTGGAGGATCCGGCCCTGCAGGTGGGCGGCGAGCTCCGACTCGTCCAGCTTGAGCAGGTCGTCGTGGTCGGTCCGGAGCTGGCGATGGCGCTCGACGGCCTCCCGGGCGGCACGGGCCAGGCGGGGGTCCCGCTCGGCGTGGCGGCTGACCAGCTCATCGGACAGGCCCAGCGTCTGGCGGGCGCCGCCGTAGCCGCGGATCTCCATCAGGTGGGCGAGCGCACTGTCGTTGGTGGTCTTCATCGACGTCCTCCGCTGTGCCCGGGTGGCCACCCGGTGTGCATCCTGTCCGGACTGCCCCCGGGTCTGCGGTGTGCCACCACCTCGTCGGGGCGGGGCACATACTCGGCGGCCGCGGGGGGAGCAAGCGGGGTGGGACCGGCTACAGAGCGGGCCGATGCCCCATCCGTCCTTCGAGCAGGGCCCGATCCGTCCGCCGTCCGAGGCCCGCAGCCTGCTGGTGCGGGTCGGCCGGAACTGCCCCTGGAACCGCTGCACCTTCTGCCCGGTCTACAAGGGCGAGCGCTTCTCCCTGCGCAGCGCCGACGAGGTCATCGCCGATCTCGATGCCCTGCGCCGGAGGTGGCCCGGCGAGCCCACCACCGTCTTCCTCCAGGACGCCGACCCGCTGTGCACCCCCACCGACGACCTGGTGCGGGTGCTGGAGGCGGTCCGGGAGCGCTTCCACCGCGTCCAGCGGATCACGACCTATGCGCGGGCCACGACCCTGGCGCGGCTGCCCCTGGCGGAGCTGGAGCGGCTGCGGGCTGCGGGCCTGGACCGGGTCCACGTCGGCCTGGAGTCCGGCAGCGACGAAGTGCTGCGCTTCGTGCGCAAGGGGGTCTCTCGGGAGCGCCAGATCGAGGGGGGACGCAAGGCGCGAGCGGCGGGCTTCGAGCTCTCCGAGTACGTCATGCCCGGTCTCGGTGGCCGCCGGCTCAGCGACGAGCACGCCGACGAGACGGCGACGGCCCTGCAGGCGATCGAGCCGGACTTCGTGCGTCTCCGGACCACCGCCGCGGCCCCGGGGACCCCGTTGTTCGAGGCGGCCGGGACGGGCCGGTGGGAGCCGCTCGGCGAGCTCGACACGGTGGCCGAGATCCGCCGGCTGCTGGCCGGGCTCGATGGCCTGACCACCCGCCTCGAGAGCGACCACTCCCTCAACCTGCTGATGGAGCTTCGCGGTGCGCTGCCCGCGGCGCTGCCGAGCCTGCTGGAGCGCTGCGATCGCCTGCTCGGGTGGGACGAGCGACGCCAGGCCGCCTTCGTGCTCGCGCGGCGGGTGGGCTGGGTCCACGAGCTGGCGGCCTTCGAGGCGCCCGCTCTTCGGGCCCGTGCCGAGCAGGCCCTCCGGAGGCTGGAGACCGAGGGGGCGGACCTGGCGGAGGTGTTCGGGGCGCTTCGGCGGAGGATCCTCTGACCTGGGGTCACCACCCCCCCCTCAAGCGATCCTCGCCGCCTCCACATACGCATCGATCTGGGCGTCGGTCAGGGCCCGGACATCGCCCCCTTCGTGCTGGACCCGGTACCACTCGGCCGTCGCCCCGAGGGTCGCGTCGAGGTCCCATGCGCTCTCCCAGCCCAGCCGCTCCCGGGCCTTGGTGACGTCCAGGGCCAGCCGTCCGGCCTCGTGGACCGGAGCGGGGCCTGTCTGGATCGTGGGCTGAGCGCCGCCCCAACGGGCCTGGAGGCGGCGGACCAGCTCGGCCACCGTGGTCTCGGCCCCCTCGGGAGGTCCAAAGTTCCAGGCTTCGGCGAAGGCGTCCCCGTCGGCACCCAGCAGGCACTGGCCCAGGCGCAGGTAGCCGGACGAGCAGTCCAGGACGTGCTGCCAGGGCCGCGTGGCGCTGGGGTTCCGGAGCACCACCGGGTCGCCCGAGACCAGGCTCGCCACGAGGTCTGGGACGACGCGGTCCGCTCCCCAGTCGCCCCCTCCCAGCACGTTGCCCGCGCGAGCGCTCGCAAGGCGGCACCGACCCGGCTCAGAGAGAAACGACCTCCGGGTGCTGGAGACGAGGATCTCGACGGCGGCCTTGCTGGCGCTGTAGGGGTCGTGCCCGCCCAGGGCGTCGGTCTCGCGATACCCGGTGGAGCGCTCCAGGTTCTCGTAGCACTTGTCGGTCGTGACCACGACACAGGCCGCTACGGACGGGCAGGTCCGGAGGGCTTCGAGGAGGTTGAGCGTCCCGACCAGGTTCGTCTCCCACGTCAGCCTGGGCTCCGCGTAGGACCTCCGCACGAGCGCCTGGGCGGCGAGGTGGAACACGAGTCGAGGGCGGGTCTGCTGGACGACGCGATGCACCTCCTCCGCGTCTCGCAGGTCGACGAGGTGATGCGAGAGCCGGCTCTCGAGCCCGAGGAGCCGGAACAGGGAGGGCGTCGTGGCCGGAGGGAGACCGAGGCCCGTGACGCGAGCGCCGAGTCGGTGGAGCCACCAGCACAGCCAGCCGCCCTTGAACCCGGTGTGTCCCGTCACGAGGACCGGCAGCCCGTCATAGGTGCCGTCGAAGACCCGGGGACGCTCCTCAGCGGCGGAGGTAGGGCGGTGAGGGGGCGGGGAACCAGGCACCCGGTCTTCTACGTGGACCTGTGGCCGAGGTCAACTCCTGGCCAGGGTGTGTCCCGGCGTGGGTCGACCGGCCGCCCCGGACCGGGAACCGGTCCTGATGGGGGTCACCCCGAACGGGTGCCGAGGTGACGTCGCTGCGGATACGATGGGCCCATGTTCAACCTGCTGCTGCTGTCTGTGGTCGGCTGCCAGGAACCCACGGTCGAGGTCGTGGAGATCGTCGACACCAGCGCGGCCGACTCGGCCCGGGACTCGGTACCGCCCGAAGAAGAGGTGGAGCTCTGCACCCAGGACGAGTTCTGCGACGCCATGCTGGAGTGCTTCAGCTTCATGGGCGAGGAGCTGTGTGGCCGGTACTTCGAGAACGGCATGGGCATGTGCTCGAGCGCCGACGAGGACCTGCTCGAGGAGTTCCACACCTGCATGTGCGGCTGCTGGACCAGCGAGGAGGACCGGTCCTGCATGGGCATGGGAAGCTGTAGCGACTGGTGCACGACCCGGATCTGCATGGCGGGGTGAGCCCTGGAAGCTCCCGGCACTGGTGGTCCGAGGCCAGCCCGGACATGGCGTATGGTACCGACCGACCGCGAGCGAGCGGGGGACCATGACCGCGTGGGGTTGGCTGCTGGCCACCGGATGTGTCGCCGACGACCCGGTGGTGCTGGCCTTCGACGAGGACTTCCAGTGGGGGGCTGCGACGGCTGCGCACCAGATCGAGGGCGGCAATGCCAACAACAACTGGTACCAGTTCGAGACCCTGGACAGGTACGAGGGGGCCACCGTCGAGGCGTCGGGCGACGCCGCCCGCAGCTACGAGCTCTACGAGGCCGACCTGGGCATCGCGGCCGGCATGGGCCTGGGCCACTTCCGCCTCTCGGTGGAGTGGTCACGCCTGGAGCCGACCCGGGACGCCTGGGACGAGGCGGAATTCGAGCACTATCGAGAGGTCCTGGAGCAGGCCCGCGCCCGTGGGCTCGAGCCATCGGTCACGCTCCACCACTTCACCGAGCCGATCTGGGTCCACGATCTCAGCAGCGAGGGCTGCCAGGACGGCCCGAGGGACGACGATCTGTGCGGCTGGACGAACCCCGAGGTGGCCGAGGAGTTCGCCGAATTCGCCACCGAGGTCGCCGATCGCTACGGCGAGCTGGTGGATCGCTGGAACACCTTCAACGAACCCATGGTGTACCTGATCGGCGGCTATGTCTTCGGCGCCTTTCCCCCCGGAGACGTGAACCTGGTGACCCAGGACCTGCTGGACGACGTGGTCCCGGTCCTGGTGGGCCTCCTCGACGGTCACGCGGGGGCCTACCAGGGTGTGCACGCCGCGGACCTCGCCGATGCGGACGGCGATGGTGTCGCGGCCGAGGTCGGCTTCACCGACGCGGTGGTGTGGTTCGAGCCGGCGGATCCTGGCGAGCCCGACGACGTGGCCGCGGCGGAGAAGGCCAAGGCCTTCTACCAGTACACCTTCGCCGACCCGGTGATCGACGGGCTCTTCGACCACGACCTGGACGGGATCGCCGACGAGTCCCACCCCGAGTGGGCGGAGACCTGCGACGTGCTGGGACTCCAGTACTACAACCGGACGTTTGTGGTCGGCGTCTCGGGCTTCCCGGTGCTGGGGGGGCTGCCCTGCGAGAGGGCCATCGAAGAGCAGTACGGCCTGGACCCCCAGGACCTGGGCTGTCCGGAGATCGACGACAACGACCTCACCCAGATGGGGTACGAGCACTACCCGGCCGGCCTGCGCCTGGCGGGAGCGGAGCTGGCCGCCCGCTACCCCGCCACCCCGCTACGCATCACCGAGCAGGGCATCGCGACCCGGTCCGGGGAGCGGCGGGCCCAGAGCATCGTGCGGCACCTGGTGGAGTTGCATGCCCTGATCGCCGAGGGAGCCCCTGTCGATGGGTACCTGCACTGGTCGCTGATCGACAACTTCGAGTGGGCCCACGGCTTCGGGCCCCGGTTCGGCCTGTTCACCGTCGACTACGAGACCTCGGCGCGGCTGCCGACCCTGGGCGCGACGATCTACGCCGACATCGTTCGCCACGGTGGCATCAGGCAGTCGCTGCTCGACACCTATGCCGAGGGGGCGCTCGCTGCGGAACCCTGAGGCCGCGGCGCCGATCCCCAGCCCACGGCGCCGATCCCCAGCCCACGGCGCCCGCCTGGTCGAGGGTGGCGAAGTCCAGGGCGACTTCGAGCAGCGTGGGCCACCGGCTAGATGACCTCGGCACGATTGGCAAGCGGCACCCCCAGACCAACAGGGACGGAAGTTGCCTCGCGCACCGGCTCACCACTCATGCCGAGGGCATCTAGAATCGAGCCTCCCTCCGAGACCTGGTGACCCCATGCGTCGACTCCTCTGCCTGCTCGGCTGCCTGCTGGTGGCGAGCTCGCCCGTGGTCCACGGCTTCGAGCTGACCTCAGCCGATGCCACGGCCGTGCAACAGCTCGCGAGCCAGGGACCCCTGGTGATCACCGAGGAGAGGCCGGATGGATCCCTGGCGCTGGTGACCGGGGGCATCCTGGTGAAGGCCCCCCCGGCCAGGGTCTGGGCCCTGATCTCGGACTACCCGCGCTACTCCGAGTGGGTGCCCCAGACCCGGAAGGTCGAGGTCCTGGCCGAGACCGCGGACTACAAGGACGTGCACTTCGTGCTCGACTTCAAGTTCTCCGTCATCACCATGAAGGTGGAGTACACGATGCGCAAGGTCGAGCGGCCCCCCCACGAGATCCGCTGGTACCTGACCGAGGGCGACTTCAAGTCCTCGACGGGGGCGTGGCGCCTGGTGCCGGTCGACGGTGGCCAGCACACCCTGGTCTTCTACAGCACCTGGGCCGACCTGGAGTCCATGGGCTGGATCGTCCGGGAGCTGCTGGAGGAGCAGCCGAGCATGGAGATCGCCATGCTCGCGTCCACGGCGGCGATGGTGGTCAAGGCGGTGAAGGTCGAGCTGGAGCGGCCCTGACGACGGCGAGGGCCAGGGAGACTGGTCGCAGGACGAATGTCGCTGTGGGCGACATTCGACGGCGCTCGAGGGTGCCCGGGGCTGGAGCTGTGGCTCAGCACGGGACTCGCAGTGGAGACGGGCCCGGGCGAGGGTGCCCAGCGCCGTCGGTACCCTACCCACAGAGCCCCGGTCGCGCCTCGCACGCCGCGTGGCTGCCGGCCTCGCAGCCCCGCTGGACCGACTCGCAGCCCCGCACGGCGTCGGCCTCCACGCCGAGGCCGTTCACCCAGTACCAGCCGGCCACGTAGCAGGCTCCGGGAATGTCCCGCTCGCCGCCGAGCGTCTCCTTGCACTGGCGCGAGTAGATGGACCAGCGCGTCATGTGCTCGAAGGCGTCGTCGCCGTAGAAGCTGGCGAGGCTGCGGCAGCCGCGGGGCTCCCCGAGATCGCAGGCCCGGGCCAGGCGCGCGTGGGCGAGTCGCGGATTCGTCGGGTCCTCGGGTCCGAGGCCGCTGTAGAGCAGCCCGGCCTCGACACAAGCTCCGGCCAGGCCTTCGCCGCAGGCGTGATCGAAGACCCGCAGCGCGTCCTGGACCTCGCCCTGCTCGACGGCCCGCAGGCCCATCCAGAGGCACTTGTCCCGGTTGCCCTCGTGGCACTTCAGCACGTCGCAGGCCTTGCGCTCGCCGGCCTCGCAGGCCTCGCGGGCCTCGGAGCGCTCGGCGCGATCGAGCAGCCCGGCCGAGGCGGTGGAGAGCAGCATCAGCAGGCCGAGTCGCACTTCCCCTCCCACGGCGGCATCGCGCTCCCCTTGGATCGCCACACCAGCACGCGAAGTTGAGGGACTCTTCCCGCCACGCGGGAGGGTGTAGCGTAGGGGCGGACGAGAACCGCGAGGTCCGCATGCTGCTCTCCACCCTGCTCATCTCGGGCGCCCACGCCTTCTGCGGCGCCTTCGTCGGCGACTCCGACGCCGAGCTGCTCAACGAGACCAGCCAGGTCATCCTGGCCCGGGACGGCACCCGCACCACCCTGACCCTGGTGAACGACTACCAGGGCGCTCTGAGCCAGTTCGCCCTGGTCGTGCCGGTCCCGGAGGTGGTGGGAGAGAACGACGTGCGGGTGCTCGCCTCCTGGGTGGTCGAGACCGTCGACAGCTACTCAGCCCCCCGGCTGGTGGCCTACACCTGCGAGGACTTCCACGAGCACTACTCGCCGATGTCGTGCTCGGTGAACCAGAGCTACGACCTGGCGGCGGCGCAGGCCGACACCGGCATGGTCGCGTCCACGGACGACAGCACGGTGGACGTGGAGGCCGAGTTCGAGGTCGGTGAGTACGAGATCGTGGTGCTGAGCGCCGAGGAGTCCTCGGGCCTGATCACCTGGCTCAACAACAACGGCTACGCGATCGACCCGGCGACGGAGGACCTCCTCCAGGAGTACATCGACAGCGGCAGCTACTTCTTCGCCGCCCGGGTCGACCTGGCGGAGAACCTGGGCCAGACCACGCTCTCACCGCTGCAGGTGGCCTACGACTCGGAGGTGTTGGCCCTGCCGATTCGGCTGGGCACGGTGAACTCCCCTGGCGAGCAGGACCTCGTGCTCTACACCCTCACCGACTCCGAGGCGGGCCAGGTGGGCATCTCCAACTACCCCCAGGTGGAGCTCGACGAGGACGAGTGCATGCTGCCGGGGGACATCGGCGACTTCGAGACCTGGTACGGCGAGCGGGTGGCCGAGGTTCTGTCCGGCGGTGACGAGGCGGGCTGGCTGCTGGAGTACGGCTGGAACCCCTACCACTGCGATCCCTGCCCGGACGGCGAGGCCCTGCCCGATGCCTTGGTGGTGGAGCTCGGACACAGCGCCGGGAGCTGGGGGGCCTACTTCTCCCGGATCCGGATGCGCTACACGCCGGAGCAGGCCGACCAGGACCTGCTGCTCTACACCTCGGGCATCAGCGACCGTACCCAGGTGCGCTACATCGAGCACAACCAGTCCCTGGAGAGCCTGCTGCCGACCTGTGGCGTGGAGACCCTCGCCGATCCGGGGGACTGCGAGGACGAGTGGGCCGACGCCAAGCGCGAGGAGCGCCGGGAGGAGGGCCTCGTGAGCTGCGCGACCGACGAGGGGCGGTCCGGGAGGTGGACGCTGTGGCTGAGCCTGGTCGGGGTGTTGGTGCTGCGGCGTCGGTCGGGGGCTCGGGCTCGGTAGCGCACTCCGTCAGGTCATCGCCTAGATGACCACGGTGCACTACTTGTGCCGGGGGCATCTAGAGCCAGACCGATCGACGCTCGCGGCTGGCGGAAGTCCTCGACCACCCCATCGAACTCGCGCAGACCCGGAGCCCGGCGCTGGGCAGCCGGCCGGCCGGGCGCCCCTCGGGCGGGGGGCCCCCCCACCGTACCCGGGTAGGCGGCCGGGGCGGCCGGCTGTGCCGCCCCGGGCG
>CAZCVP010000100.1:0-27541 GCA_964501915.1 uncultured Enterobacterales bacterium | reverse complement strand
GGGTCTTCGAGGGACCGTCCTGAATTCGGACAGGACTTCCGATCTGTGGCACTAGGTTGCGCCCCTCGATGCGGAGGTTTCCATGATCCCGACCCTGGTGCTCCTGCTTGCCTGTGACGGGGGACCTTCCTTTCTCGGCGGTCCGGACGAGGTCGACGACTCCGGCGTGATCGACTCGGCGGACACCGCCGACAGCGATCTCGACGACAGCGGTGACACCACCGACACCGAGGACACCGAGGACACCGAGGACACCGAGCCGCCCGAGCCGGTCGTGCCCTGGGACTTCGACGACGTCTTCGGCCTGCCCAACCTCGACGACGACGACAGCAACGGCAAGCCGGACTACGACCAGTCGGCGGTTCCGGCTGCCGAGAACGACCTGGCCTCCTTCGTGATCCCGACGGCTTCGGTCGAGGCCATGCCCGACGGGGAGTCGGTCAAGCTCCTGCTGAGCGGCGACAGCGACCAGATCCGCATCTACAAGGGCGGCGCCCAGATCCTGGGCCAGGGCTCCGACAGCGCGACCACCCTGACGCTCGCGCGCGAGGTGACCCTGGAGGTGGAGTTCGGGACCTTCGGTGCCCAGGGCGCCCTGAAGGTCCAGCGCCTCAGCGCCACGGGAGAGGTGCTCGACGCGGCCGATGTGGTGCTGCTGTCCAGCCCGCTGATGTTCAACCACCACCTCCAGGAGGCCGAGGAGATCTGGGTGGTGTCGACGCGCTACGGGGCCAGCAACAACGACGCGATGCTCCAGTCCTTCCGGGACGTGCTGGGCAGCGCCTTCACCGAGGTCGATGGCAACCTCTACCGCCAGGATCCATGGATCCAGGACGAGATCGAGCTGGCGAACCTGGACGCGCCGGAGCACCGGGTGAAGGTCATCCTCGACCTGATCCGCGATCGGGACCTCGACGACTTCCCCGAGGACGAGGTGGAGGGTCCGGACTACCTCAGGCTGGTCTACGGTTCCGGCCGCGCGACGAGCCAGGACTATGGCGGCAACCTGGAGATCTCACCGCCGGTGACGGTGGGGGGCACGGAGTATCCCTTCGGTCGCTTCTTCTACGGCGACGATGGCCAGCTCGACCCCCACGACAAGCTCGTGGAGGCGGTGGAGGACAACACGCTGCAGGCACCGTTCACCCAGAGCATCAAGTGGCTCTGCGTGGGCCACGTCGACGAGTACCACACCTTCATCCCCGACCCGACGTCCTCGAAGGGCTTCAAGCTGGTCGTGGCGGATGTCGACGCCGGCTACGCCTTCCTGGAGGGGCTGGCGGGGAGCACCAGCCTGCCCAAGTACAGGGTCCATGGCTACGACTCCGCCGCCGAGATCCTCAACGACAACAAGCTGAGGGCCCACAACGAGGACCGTCGGGACGACTACATCGAGCCCAACGTCACGATCCTCAAGCGGGAGCTGGGGCTCACGGAGGCCGACATCATCCGCGCCCCGGCGCTCTTCGAGGAGGTCCGCGGGTGCATGGGTACCGACGCGGCCCTCATTCCCGGCACCGTCAACCTCACGGTGGCCAATGTCGCGGGAGGGGGCATCGACCTCATGGCACCTGACCCATTCTTCCGCGCCCAGGAGAACAACCAGTCGAGCGACGCGTTCATCACCGAGTGGAACAGCCTGATGCCCTCGGGCGTGACCACCCACTTCGTGGACAACTGGGACATCTACCACCTCGCGCTCGGCGAGGTGCACTGCGGCACCAACGTGCAGCGAACCCCCGCCGAGGACTGGTGGGACGTCGCCGTCGACCTCGTGGAGGACATGTGACATGACCACCCTCTGGATGCTCTCCGCTCTCCTCGCCGCCCCGGCCCAGGCCGAGGCGCCCCTGGTGCTGGTCGAGGCGGCCTACACCGAGGCCTCTCTCGAGACCGCCCTGGCCTCCACCGAGTGGCGGGTCCGCCACGACGCCGCCGTGGCGCTGGCGTGGCGCGACCACGGTGAGCTCGCCGAAGAGCTCTGGTCCGTCCAGCCCCAGCGGACCCGGGCCGGCTTCCTCCGGTTCTGGGGCGGCATCGTCGACGATCCCGCCGCCTCTCCGATCCTGCTGGATCGGCTGATCAACGGCGGCGAGGGCTACGCCGTCCGCCACGCCCTGGTGGACGCGATCGCCCGCTCCGGCACCGACTTCGACCAGGCCTTCGTGGAGCTGATGCCGTCCGAGGAGGAGCCCTGGGTGCGGGCGGCGTACATGAACTCGCTGCGGCGGCAGCCGGCGGCGACGGCGCTGGCGCTCTACCGGATCGGGTTCGAAGACGAGGTCGCGCTGGTGCGGGCCGAAGCCGCGCGCTCGACGGGCTGGCACGACGACGGCGCACAATTGTCGCGGGAATTGACTGCGGTGCTCTCGGATGAAGACGCCGAGGTGCGTGCGGCGGCGGCGCGGGCGCTCGGGGTGCTGGGGGTCGGAGCGTCCTTCGGGGAGGTCGCGGTGCTGCTCTCGGACAGAGACGCCGAGGTGCGGCTGCAGGCGCTGCACGCCGTGGAGAGGCTCGATGCCGAGCGAGCCAGGCCACTGGCGAGGCCGCTCGTGAGCGACGAGGATGCGCGGGTCGCGCGGTTGGCGGTGCGGGTGAGCGGGGAGTAGCCCGACCCGGCGGAGCCCCCCCGTCATCGGTTAGAACGGGGGGTCGCGCCGCGGGAGGACCCGATGCTGACGCTCTTCGCCCTGCTCGCCTGCCAGGACCAGGGGCTCACCGCCCACAACGAGAACCCGGAGGCCCTGATCACGGCACCCGAGGACGGCGCCGAGGTGGTGGAGGACATCCCCTTCGAGCTGGTCGGCGTGGTCTCGGATCCAGACGACGCCGTCGCCGACCTGACCGTGGCCTGGTTCCTCGGCTCCGAGGAGCTCTGCCCGGCCGTGGCCCCCGACTCCACCGGCTTCACCCGCTGCGAGACGACGCTGGCCCGCGGCGCGGCGGAGGTGACGCTGCTGGTGCTGGACCCGGCCGACGCCGCCGGGACCCACACGGTGGCCCTCACCGTGCTGTCCAACGACGCACCGGTGGTCCAGGTCACCCGTCCCGAGACCTCGGGCGTCTACTACAGCGACCAGCCCGTGACCCTGGAGGGCACGGTCAGCGACGATCGCGACACCCCGGACCAGCTCGTCCTGGTCTGGACCGACGGTGGAGTCGACCTCGGGCTCGGTCCCGTGGCCGACGCGGACGGTGTGACCTCCGACCAGCTCTACCTGGACGAGGGCAACCACACCCTGACCCTGACCGCGACCGACACCACCGAGCTGACCGGATCGGACACCGTGGGCATCCAGGTCGGACCCGCCAACTCGGCGCCGGACTGCGAGGTCGTGGCGCCCGCCGATGGCGTGGCCTTCAACGAGGGCGAGACGGTCACCTTCGAGGGGCTCGCGACCGACGCCGACGTCCCTTCGGACTGGCTGACCGCCACCTGGGAGAGCGACCAGGACGGTGAGCTGGGCTCGGGCGCGGCCTCCTCCGACGGCACGACCGTCGCCGTCGCGGCCTCGCTGAGCAAGGCGACCCACATCGTCAGCCTCACGGTCGAGGACGAGGTGGGGGCGAGCTGCACGGACCGGGTGGTGGTCACCATCGGGACCCCGCCCACCCTCACCGTCACCAGCCCCAGCGACGGCGACGTCGTCAACGACGGTGACCGGGTGGTCTTCACCGCCACCGTGTCCGACGGCGAGGACCCGCCCCAGGTCCTGGACCTGTCCTGGTCCTCCGACCTGGACGGCGAGTTCTCCACCCAGGGAGCGACTCCCAAGGGCGTGGCCACCTTCTCCAAGGACGACCTGAGCACAGGCACCCACATCCTCACCGTCACAGCGACCGACACCGACGGCTTCTACGCCCAGCAGGACCTCGCGCTGCGGGTCAACGGCCTGCCCGGGGCTCCCGCCGTGTCCCTGTCTCCGGATCCGGCGCGGACGACCGACGACCTCACGGTCAGCGTCGACAGCGACAGCGTGGATCCCGAAGGGGACACCGTCACCTACAGCTATGCCTGGACCGTGAACGGCACCGCGTCCGCGGCCAGCACCTCCGCCGTGCTCTCCGCGGCCGACACCGCCAAGGGCCAGACCTGGGAGGTCAGCGTCACCCCCGACGACGGCTTCGGCAGCGGGACGCCGGCGACGGCGTCGATCACCATCTCCAACAGCGCTCCAGCACTCGCCTCGGTCGCGCTCACCCCGGACCCGGCGGTGACCAGCGATGCGCTGACCTGTACCCCCGGCGCGACCAGCGACGCCGATGGCGACGCGGTGTCGACCTCGATCACCTGGACCGTCAACGGCACGACCACCAGCGGCACCGGCACCCTGCCCTCGACCCGCACGGCCCGCGGCGACAGCGTCTTCTGCACCGTCACGCCGTCGGACGGCTCGGACGTGGGGGCCGCGGTGGACTCCAACGTGGTGACCATCTCCAACACGGCCCCGGTGGTCTCGGTGGTGACCCTGACCCCGGCGGTGGCGACCACGGACACCGTGCTCAGCGCCAACGCCACCACCTCGGACGACGACGGCGACTCCGTCACGCTGTCCTACGTCTGGACCGTCGACGGTGCGACCCTCGCCGCCAGCGGCAGCAGCCTCGACGGCGCCTCCTGGTTCGACAAGGACCAGGACGTGCAGGTGGAGGTCACGCCCTCCGATGGCACCGACTCGGGCACGGCGGTCGCCTCGGCGGTGGTCACGATCCGCAATTCGCCGCCGGAGGCTCCGGTGGTGTCCATCGACCCGGCCAGCCCCCTGAACCTCGTCGATGACCTGGTCTGCGTGCTCGACACCCCCAGCACCGACGCCGACGGCGACGGCGTGAGCTACACGCTGGCCTGGACCGTCGACGGCAGCACGTACTCCGGCGCGACCACCACCACGCTGAGCGGTGACACGGTGCCGGGCAGCGACACCGGCCCCGGCGAGGTCTGGACCTGCTCCTCGACCCCGGACGACGGCACCGACGCGGGCACGCCCGGGACCGCCAGCGTGACCATCGGCTGCCTCACGGGCTCCGACGCGAGCTGTCCCGCGGCCGACTGCGCCACCATCCTCTCCGACGGAGACTCCCTCGGGGACGGGACCTACTGGATCGATCCCATCGGCAGCGGCGCCTACGAGGTCTGGTGCGACATGACCACCGACGGAGGCGGTTGGACCCTGGTGTCGGTCTCCTCCGACGACGGCCAGGACACCTGGACCTGGGACGACCGGGCCCTGCTGACCACCGACACCACCACCTTCGGCGACCTGGGCGCCACCCACGAGGACTTCAAGTCCCTGGCGCTCAACGAGGTCCCCTTCTCCGATGTGCTCTTCGTGCACGCCCCCAGCGGGGACTGGGCGGCCTACGACAGCGTCCACGACGGCTCCAGCGACATCGGGACCTACATCGACGGGGTGGGGGAGAGCCAGTGCTGGGACGAGGCCACCGACGGCATCCCGATGACCGCGGGCACGATCACCGCCACCAGCAACCTCTGCACCACGGACCTCTTCTTCAACGCCGCCGACGCCGATGGCCAGAGCACCTGCAAGTGCACGGAGTGCGCCGACACCCACGGCCCGGCCTGGAGCACCTCGAGCAACAGCAGCTGTCCCTTCGACGACCCCGGACGCCGGGCCAGCCTGGGCCCCAGCAAGCGCAACAACACGCTGGAGCAGGGGGGGCAGGGCTTCGGCTGGGCCCTGGACCTGAACACCGGCGCCGAAGGAGCGGCCGAGAACTACGTGTGGTTCCTGGTGCGGTGAACCCGGATCAGCGTCGCTACTCCGGCGGTCCCCACCCGGTCCCCGTGGTACCGCTCTCGTAGACCCAGACCCGCTGGTCCACGTCGAAGGGACCTTCGTAGACCAGCGTGCCCCCCGCGGGGAAGTCCACCGTGATGCGGTCGACGGTCGTGACGTCGTCTCCCAGCCCGAAGTGCAGGTAGGCCGAGTCCTGGCAGCCCTGGCCGTTGCCACCGCTCACCCCCCGGATCCAGGTGGCGCCGCCGGCTTCGACGTACACCGTGGCCCCCAGGGCCTCGCGGTTGCTCAGGACATCGCCGACCGCCTTGACCGAGAGCCAGTGACCTTTCTGTCCGGCAGCGAGATCGTTGCGGTGCAGGCCGTGGCTGGTGCCCCAGTCCGGATCGCCGTCGTTGTCGTAGTCGGCCGCGGCGACGCCCCAGCCGTTCTCCACGGCGTCCAGGCCGGCGTTGTAGGCATCGAGCACGAAGCTGCCGTCGCCCTGGCCCCAGTAGAAGTCCGAGGGGCGACCGTCGTAGACAGCGGTGATGCCCAGGTCCAGGTTGCCGTCGTTGTCCACGTCGCTCAGGACCGGCACCGAGTGGGTCTCGGAGTACCGCAGGCCCGACGGGTTGTCGAAGGGGGTCTCCCAGTCCTCGGTGAGGTCCGTGAACACGCCGGCGCCGTCGTTCAGCAGCACCTGGGTCTTGTCGCTGAAGTGGAAGAAGCGCGGGTGGGCGAGGTTGGCGGCCACGAGGTCGAAGTCGCCGTCGTTGTCGAGGTCGCCCCAGGACGCGCCGATGGTGTGGCCGTAGTAGCTCACGCCCATGTAGTCCATGTTTCCCTTGAGGTTCGAGAGCGAGGCGTCCTCGTCGACCGTGCCGTCACCGAGGTTCCGGTAGAAGTAGTTGGAGTGGAGGCGGTAGTTGTTGACGAAGAGGTCGACGTCGCCGTCTGCGTCGACGTCGGCGGGGGCTGCACCCCGGGAGGCCCGGGCGACGCCGGAGAAGCCCTCGTCGGTGCCCCACTCGGTGAAGGTGCCGTCCCCCTCGTTGTGGAAGATCGTGTCGACGTAGTAGGTCTCGTCCGACCAGCAGATCATGTTCGCCATGAACAGGTCGAGCAGGCCGTCGCCGTCGATGTCCCACCAGGCCGAGGCCGCCGTCGCCGAGCGGTCGTTGTCCGAATTCCCGTCGCAGTAATTGTAGTCTTGCTGATCCGTGATCCCCGAGAGCTCGGTGACATCGGTGAAGGTCCCGTCGCAGTTGCTCTGGAGCAGGATGTCGGCCCGGGAGTAGCTGTCGGCGTTGGCGAACCAGTCCAAGCAACCGTCGTTGTCGAAGTCCCCCCAGACCCCGCCGTCGCTGCCGATGCCCGAGATGCCGGCGCTCTCTGTCACATCTTCGAACGTCCCGTCGCCATTGTTGCGGAGGAGGCGAGGCCCGTTGACCATCACGTCGTCCCAGCCGTCGGCGTCGTAGTCGCCCCAGGAGATGCGGCTGGACAGGGAGAGGTCCTCGACGAGGGTGAAGACCGGATCGGTCTTGGAGGACTCGTCGTAGGTGAGGTGCAGGCGCACCAGGTAGTCGTAGGGGATGGGGAAGCTCAGGCCGTTGAAGTAGACGCCGCCGTCGGTCTCCTCGGGGGCGTTGATGGCCGAGTGGCACTCGTCGAAGCTGCCGCAGTCGCCGTCGTCCAGGTAGCTGTTGTCCATGGAGAAGGCCGGCTCTCCCTCGCCAGCACGCCAGTGGGCCACGTAGACGAGGCCCGGGTGAGCCACCTCCACCGGCTCGTCGAGGAGGTAGGTCACCCAGCCGTCGTCCGAGATGTCGGCGACGCAGACGCTCCCCTCCCAGAGGGGCTCCTCGGCCCAGAAGTCGAAGCCATTGTAGCCGAAGTCGGCGAACAGTCCGGCGGTCAGCGGGGCGGCCGGATCCTCGGGCGCCCGGCTCCAGTGGACCGTGAAGCCGTGGATGAGGGCCGGGTGCTCGAGGTCGAAGCGCACCGCCTCGTGGAGCACGAGCTGGCCCATCGGGGTGCTGCCGTCCAGCGACCAGGACTGGTCGTCGATGTCCTGGGTGGCGACGCCGTCGTCCCAGGTCAGGGTCTCCCAGGATGCGTCGGCCGTGCCGGCCGCGGAGGGGCAGTCGGAGGTGGTGTCGCCGCTGTCGCCGCTGTCACCGCTGTCATCGGTGACCGTGGCGGTGTCGTGGGTGGTGTCGTCGGAGCAGGCCAGGAGCCCACCGAGGATCAGGAGGGTGGACATGGAGGTCCTCCTCAGGGGGGGTCAGAGGCGGGTCCCGCACCGCGGGCAGGTGGGCCGGTACTTGCTCATCGTGCCCGACCATCCGCACGAACAGCTCCCCTGCATGGTGGTGCTGTGGTCCCCGCCCCCCCCGAGGATCTTCTTGATGAGCTTGACCCCCACGAACAACACGATGATGCCGCCGACGATCTGGAAGGTGTAGGGAGGCAAGGAGTCCAGCATGCCCGGACCTTAGCAGCTTCGGGGCGCCTCGTCGCCGGCGCCGGAGAGGTCCAGCTCGACGCCCAGCTCGCGGAGACGATCCTCCAATTCGGGCAGGTCCGCCCGGCTCACCAGGCACTGGTTCGGGCCCACCCTTCGCTGGATCAGGGGGCCGGCGAGCCGGTCCCGGCACAGGGCCTCCGCCGCCCGCTCCGGGACGTGCAGCAGCAGCGCGGCCTCCACGGTGCAGGCCGGCAGGCCCTGGGCTGCGAGGACCGCCACCTCGAGCTCACCGGGCAGGTCGCCTTCGACGTGGTGGCGCCGGAGGGTCTCCAGGGTGTGCTCGGGGTTCTGGAGGAGGCGCGGTGCGAGGCGGTAGCGGTGGTGGCCGTCGCGAGCCCCGGTCGGTGTCGCCACGCGGGCGAGGGCGGCCCGCACGGTGAGCGCGTCCTGCCCCTCGGGGACCTGGATCTCGCCGGACACCATGCGGAAGGTGGCCGGAGGAGGCGTCGGAGCTCCGTAGTCGATGGTCCGGGCCTGTGCCGGGATGGCCGTCGCCCGCCGGAGTCGTCCCTGCTCCTCGACGACGGTCACGCCGGTGTAGAGCGTGACCCGGGCGACGTTCCTCAGCCAGTCGGTGAGGGTCTGGGCGACGGTGCCCGGGAGGCCGGTGCGGGAGAGACGCTCCAGGAAGGCGGGGGCGTCGCTGTGGCCAGCGGCGAGATCGGCCCCGGCGCCCTCCCGGGTGAGGCGGTGGCGGTGGACGCGGTCCCCCTCCTGGTAGGGAGCGAGGCGGCAGAGCCGGCCGTAGTCCCGCAGCGACAGCTCCCCAGGAGCCACCAGGATGTCGCGGTCGGGTGTGAGCAGCATGCCCACCGCTCGCCTGCGCTCGGACAGGGCCTGCCTCACCGCGACGGGGCCCTCGTGCCCCATCTCGGCGTCCCACACGCGGGTGCGCACGAGGACCTCGGCGACGCGCTGGAGAGCGACGGCCTCGACCTGGTCCCAGCTCGATGCGTCGAAGGCGCGGGCCGGCTGGTCCGGGTAGCAGGTGCCGTCCGGGGTGTGCAGCACCTGGCGGCAGTGGTCCCGGAGGACCTCGAGCAGCTCGGCCATGCGCAGCCACCGGTCATGGACCAGGCGCAGCAGCACCCGCCCGGCGAGCCGGTCCTCCGCGTCCAGCACGGCAACCGGGTCCACCAGCGCCCGCGGGGTGGCCTCGGGGAAGCCCAGGAGCCGCCCACGAGCGGGCCGGGCGAGCCCGGTGGACCGCGCATAGCGGCTGGCGAGCACCCACCGCTCCCGGTCGCCTCCCAGGATCCGGTAGAGGCGCTCCTCGGTGTCCTTGCGAAGCCGACCCGCCTTGGTGAGGACTGGGGGGTCCTGCTCGAGCTGGGCGGCGTACACCACGGCGTCCCAGCGGGCGTCCGATGGAGGCAGGCTGGGGTGGGGGTCGCGCTCCGGCGAGGGGAGCCACTCCTCGAGGGGCCTGCGCCGTCGCAGGGCGGGGGTCAGGCGACAGGAGGCTGCGTAGTAGCGTGGGTCGATGGTGGCGCCGCGGCTGGGACGGAGCTGGGGCAGCAGGAAGCCCTGGAGCCACAGCGGCCCCCCCATCCGGTCGATCGGGTCGCGGAAGCGCGGATCGACCACCTCGCCCGGTCCGCAGGCCAGCAGCAGGGTGTCCAGCAGGTCGCGCAGGCCCTCGGGGAGGGCGTGGGCGCGGCCGGCCGCCGAGCGCTCGTCCACCGCCTGCTCGGGCGTGACCGGCATGTTGGCCCGGAAGTCCGGGTCGTAGGCGGCGAGGAGGGAGGAGACGGTCTGCAGCTCAGGCTCCGGACTTGAGCGCCTGGTAGTCCGCCCGCGCGTAGCAGTCGATCTCGCCGTCGCCAAGATCGTCGAGCCCGATGAAGACGTAGCCGTCCACGCGCTTGCGTCCGAGGTCCGGGTCTTCGGAGACGAGCCCGCCGAAGCTCACGTCCATCGTGCCCAGGTCGGGGTCCTCGCGCACGCCGCCGAACACCAGGCGGCCGTCGACATCGATGCGTCCCCACAGCCGTGTGCCCGTGTCGTCGATGTCGATGTAGAGCTGATCGGGGAGGCGCCCCTCGACCTCCAGGCTGGTGTTGAGCCAGCCCTCCGTGCCCTGGCCGAAGTCGTCCAGGCCGCAGTTGTCGTCCCAGCGGTCCGTGCCGACGAACATCGTCCAGCGGCCGAGGATGTTGGGGCTGTCGCTGCCGCGGTCCGCGTCGGCGCCGTCGCACTCGATCGGCTCGCGCTTGCGGGACTCGACGTCCGCCCGCACCTCGCAGTCCCAGGTGCCGTCGCTGTCCTGGTCGATGCCCAGAAAGCCGAAGCCCTCGAGGATCTCCACGTCCCGGTAGGCGTCATCGTAGGGCATGCCCCCAAACACCAGGGTCACGGCGCCCAGGTCCTTGTCCTGGCGTACCCCGGAGAAGACCACGCCACCCCCCGGGTCCTGGAGCCCCGGGTAGGCGTCTCCGTCGATGGTGGCGTGGAAGCGGTCGGGGACCTGGCCGGTGATGGTGAAGTCCTCCCGCAGCCACCTCTCCGAGTCCTGCTCGAAGTCGGGGATGTCGCAGTCGTCCCACCAGAGGTCGTCGCCGAAGCCCAGGCTCCAGGAGCCGCTGAGACTGGGCGTGTCGCCGGTGTCGGCGCCGTTGCCGTCGAGATCACCGCAGCCATCGTCGAGAGGGTCACCGCTGTCGTCACCGTTGCCGGTGCAGGACAGGAGCAGCAGGCTGAGCAGCATCAGAGAGAGCGGGGTTCGGGGGGGGTGATGTGAAACACGACGCGTCGGTTCATGGCTCGCCCCTCGGAGGTGCTGTTGTCCGCCAGCGGCGAGTAGTGGGCGCGGCCGGCGACCGTGAAGCGAGAGGCGCTGAGGCCATAGTGCTTCGCCAGGTGGTTGACGATGGCCGAGGCGCGGGCCGAGGAGAGCTCCCAGTTCGAGGGGTAGAGCCTGGCGAGGCGCCCGGAGATCGGCGTGTCGTCGGTGTGGCCCTCGATGCGCACCAGGTGCTCCGGGTGGAGCTCGAGCGCCGTGGCGAGCAGGTCGAGGTATTTCTCGGCCTCGGTCCGGATGCGCACGCTGCCGACGGCGAAGAGCTCGTTGCCCGGCAGGGTCACGACGGTGGCCTTGCCCTCTCGCACCACGTCGACACCCATGTAGGAGAAGACCTGGTGGAGCTCCAGGTAGAGCTCATCGGGCGGGGTCTCGGCGCTGCTGCAGTCCGCCGCGGCCTGCTCCATGTAGCGGAGCTGTTGCTGCAGGGCGATGACCTCGCGGTCCAGCTTGTTCACCAGGGCCTGGTCCGCCCGGGCAGCCAGACAGCCGGTGAACACCAGGGCGACCAAGGGCATCATGCGCACGGCGAGAGGATAGCGCCCCGGCGACCTCATCGCTCCCCTGGGGCTGTGCGGAGGGCGCTGCTCACCAGCAGGTGCCACGCCTCCGAAGGGAGCGTGTCCACCGTCCACAGACCGGACGCGGCGCCTGGCGTCGGTCGGTCGGTCGGATCCAGGTGCTGGATCACACCGGCCTGGGCGTACGGCTCGACCGGGGAGCCGACCTCGAAGCGGCTCGAGGCCGTCTCCCGGCCCACCACCACCCACTCGCGACGCACCAGGTGGCCGGCCTGGCCTTCGAAGACCCAGCGGCTCTCGGCCTCGACGGCCAGGAGCACGGCCTGCTCGCCCTGGGGATCGGCGCCGTAGCGCACGGTCCCGGTTCCGGTCGAGAAGCCGGAGACGCGCCCGGGTCCCACCTCGCCGGTCCGGTGCTCCACCCGCACGCTGGCCTGGGAGGCGGTGGACACCGGCACGGCGAAGCGCTGGTCGGTCTTCTGTCGCCAGCCCTCGGGGATCGGTCCCTCGCCGGGCAGGTGGAGATCGAAGCCTGCGGCGGCCCGGGCGACGACTCCACGCAGGGTCTCGTGGATGGCGGCCTCTCTTCCGCCGGCCTTGGAGACCCCCTCCAGGTCCACACCCCTCAGGTGCCCCCGGCGCGTGAGCTGGAGCTGGGCGGTGGCGCCGGTGAGGGCGCTGTCCAGCTCGATCAGGGCGGTCTCGACAGCCTCCTCCTCTCCAGCCAGCGGCCAGCCCATCAGGCGGACGTCGTCGATGTGGCAGGCCAGCTCCCAGCCCGAGCGATCCTCCACGCCCACCCTGCAGGTCCAGACCAGCTCGGTCTGCAGCCGCCGCACCCGACCCTCCTGGTTCAACCGGGCCTGGAGGGGGTGGGGCTCGGCGAAGACCAGCACCGAGTCGAGGGCCCAGGTGTGGACCTGTCCTTCGCTCCAGCGCCACTCCAGGGTCTGGGCGGAGGCGGTCAGGGAGCTGAGCAGGAGGAGCATCAGGGGGTGGAGACCCCCCAGCAGGCCAGGTCGGCCTGGTCGACGCCGTCCAGGACCCAGGGGAAGCAGAGGTCGCAGGGGTCCGGGTCGTCGCCGATCTCCAGCACCACCTCGTGGTCGCCGGACGCGATCGTGGCGACGGAGGTGTCGGCGAAGGTGTTGCAGGGCCCCTCGATCTTATTCAACAAGATTGTTGCACTATAGTGTCCCCAGCCGTCGGCCTCCAGGTCCGCGGTGAACTGGTGCTGTTCGGGCCCTTCGGTGGGCCACGCGCCTTCGAACCGGTAGGTGCCGGTCAGCTCGACGGGGACCGTGCCCGGTCCGAGCTGTGAGATGTCCTGGACCAGGGTCCCGGAGAGGTCGTAGGTCAGCGTGCGGGCGGTGCCGATGGTGGACGTGACGAGGGCCTGGCCATCCAGTCCGAGGAGCGGGTAGCTCTCCGTGGCGCCGACCACCGACCAGCCGGTGGCTGTGTAGGTCAGGACCTCGGGGTCGTCGGTGGAGGTCTGCTCCCGGGTGAGCTGACCCTCGTAGGTGACCCCCTCGTCGGTGGTGCAGTCCCCGCTGTAGGTCGTCTCCGGAGGAGCGGTGTCCTCGGTCGGGCAGAGATCGTCGCCAAAGGGCAGCCCGAGCTCGTGGTGGTGCAGCAGGAAGCGCAGCTCGATGGTCTGGACCAGGCGCAGCACGGCCTGCTCGGGGGAGGTGAGGTCGAAGCCGGGCGCGGCCGTCGCGCTGTCGGACCCGGCGGTGTCGACGTCGGACGTGCAGGCGACCAGGAGCAGGATCGGACCCACCATGGGCCGAGCTTACGTCACGTGGCGAGCACTCGCCCGACCATGGCCTTCACCCGGTGGTATCGCTTGACCATGATCACCGTGCGGTCCGAGTCCCGGGCGATGGCTTCGGGGATCGTGCCCAGCAGGAGCTGGCGGTAGCTGGAGGGGCCCGCGGCGCCGATCACGATGGCGTCGTGGGACTGGGACTCGGCCAGGATGGCGTCGACCACGTCGTCGTTCTGGATCAGCTTCTGCTCGACCTGGTCGAAGTCCCCCAGGCGGACGGCCGCGTCGGCCAGGGTCTGGGTGGCGTCGGCCTTCCACTCGTCGCTGGCCTCGGCACCGACGATCTTGCACAGGGTGATCGACCCGTCCAGGGTCCGGGCCATGCTGGCCGTGTACTGCTCGGCTCTCGCGGCGTGCTCGCCGCCGGCGGTCGGCAGCAGGAAGCGCCGCACCTTGTCCGTGCCGACCCGCTTCATCACCACGATGTCCGCCCGGGCGTGGGTGACGACCGTGTCGGTGATCTCGCCGAGGATGCGGCGGGCCGTGGAGGTGTAGCCCTTCCAGCCGAGCACGATGAGGTCGCAAGAGCGGCTGTGGGCGGTCTCGAGGATCGCCTTGGCCACGTTGTGTCCCACCACCACCAGGCTCGTGCAGGGCACACCCTTCTGCCGGGCCCTCCGCCGGGCCCGGTCCAGCAGCTCGGCCTCCCCTTCGATGACCGAGTCCTCGAGGGTGGGGACGGTCTGCTCCGGCACGATGACGACGCGCAGGGCGATGATCTCCCCGTCCCGCTCGGCGGCCACGCAGGCGGCGAGATCGATGAAGGAGTCGATGTTGGCGGGGTTGGCGATCGGCACCAGGACCCGGAACCGGCCCGGGGCGGCCGGGGCCCGCTCCAGGGCGACGCGGGAGCGTGCGCCGGCCATGCCGACCTCCTCGGCCCGCACGCCCTTCCAGACCAGGAAGGCCACCATGCCCAGCAGCAGCGAGGCGATGGCGCCGAGGAACGGCACGGTGTGGTGGCTGATCTGGACGAGCAGGTAGAGGTTCGCCAGGATGCCCAGCGCCGGCAACAGCGGGACCAGGGGCACGCGGAAGGGCCGCTCCAGCTCCGGATGACGTCGGCGGTGCACGATGAGGGCAGCGTTGACGAAGATCAGGGCCAGCAGCAGCACCGTGTCCGCGAAGTGGGCCAGGTCCTCCAGGGGCAGGGCCAGGGCGAACAGCCCGATGGTGGCGCCGACGACCAGGAGCGCCACCACGGGGGTGCGGGTGCGGGGGTGGATGCGGCCCAGCGCTGCAGGGAGGTGCCCCAGCCGGCTCATGGCCATCGCCACGCGGCTGCCGGCCATGATCGACGCGTTGGAGGCCGAGATCATCGAGAACAGGGCTCCGCCGACGATGACCATGCCGCCGACGGGTCCGAGGAAGAGCTTGGCGGCGGAGCCCATGGCGGCCTCGCCGTACTCGGTGAGCCCGGCGGCCAGGATCACCATCACCACCAGGGTGTAGAGCACCGTCACGATGCCCATCGACCAGAAGATCGCCCTGGGGATGGTGACGACCGGGTCCTTCACCTCGCCGGCGGAGGCGGCGATGGCGGAGAAGCCGAAGAAGGTGATGAAGACCATCGCCGAGGTGCTGGCGATGGCGACGAAGTCCGAGCTGAAGCGGGAGACGAGGGTGTCGACGTCGACCGCCGGCAGTCCCCCGGCGACGAACCACATCAGCAGGATGACCTTGCCGAGGGTCACGACGATCTGGAAGGTGCCGCTCTCCTTGGTGCCCTTGGTGTTCAGCAGCGTGAGCAGGACCAGGGCCACGATGCCCGAGCCCTGGTGCCAGGGGCTGTGCCAGACGAATTCCTGCCAGTAGACCGAGAGGCTGGAGATGTAGAAGCCGCAGGAGGCGGCGTAGCCCAGGAAGAGGCACCAGCCGACGAACCAGGCCGCGGGAGCCGGGAAGGTCCGGCGGGCGTAGAGGTAGCCCTCTCCCGAGCGGGGGTAGAGGGCGGCGAATTCGCAGTAGGTCAGGGCGGTGAACAGGGCCGCGACGGCGGCCAGCAAGAAGGCCACGATCGCTGCGGAGCCGACGTTGCGCACCGCGAGGCCGGACAGGGTGAAGATGCCCGCGGCGATCATCGTGCCGACGCCGATCGCCAGGGCGCTGGGCAGCCCCAGGTCCCGACTCAGCTCCGCTTCGATGTGTGCGCCGGTGTGCCCGTGATCCGCCATCACCCATCCGGGTGGCAACGGGCGCCCCCTATCCGGACCTCGGTGACCCGTCAGCGCGTTGACGGAGGGTTGTCGGGTTCCGGGCCTTCGGGAGGGGCCACGTAGGGAGCCAGGGTGTCGCGGAAGTCCGGGGTCCAGGGAACCGGTCGACGTGACCGGGGATCGACGCGCACGATCGTGCGCGTGCCGGTGGCGAAGCACACGTCTTAGTCCAGGGGCATGACCTGGAGGGCGAAGGTCAGCGAGGTCCGGCCCAGGGTCGACACGCTGAGGCGGACCCGGACTTCGCCGACGCCCATGACCGGCCTCAGGTACTCGACGGTGTTTGCCCTCACGAGGTGGAACTGGTCGGGGTTGCGCTGGGCGTCCAGGGTCCCGCCCCAGCCGAGCTTCTTCCAGAACTGCCCGATGGTGCGCTCGAAGAGCAGCAGGTAGCGGGCGTTGTGGAGGATCTGGAAGGGGTCGAGGTCGTCGAAGTAGACGCCGTGGATCGACTCGTAGAAGCGGGCCATGGGCGGGGTCTATCCGTCTGGGCCCCCAAGGCGTCGACACCCGCCCTGGTCGATGGTGAGAGCGCTGGGCTCGTGGCGTCTACGCTGGTCCCGAACCACCTCCTGTCGGGCTCGTGTTGGCTATACAAACGTATGTCATGTTTGACATACGTTGATTTCGGCGTATGATGGTTCCTGTGTTGACTCCAAACCCCGGCGGCACGCTGGCGCCCGAGAACGTCGTGGGCCGCGAGGTCGAGATCGCTCGCTACTGGCAGGTCCTGGAGCGCCAGAGCCTGGTTCTGGTCGCCCCTCGACGTCTCGGCAAGAGCTCGGTCTGTCGCCGCATGAACGCCTTCGCACCGGCCGCCTTCCGGTGCCGGTACCGGGACCTGGAGGGCCTCGCCTGGGACCCCTGGGACTTCGTGCGCGTGCTCTTCGACGACACCAACGAGCTGTTGTCTCCCTACCAGCGCACGGCTGCCAGGGCCCGAAGCCTCCTGGGCAAGCTGGCCGGCCTCGAGACGCCCTGGGTGGTGCTGCGCGAGAGCAAGCGGGACTGGAGACCGGTCCTGGACAGCATCTTCGACGAGCTGGAGGAGGTCGGCCTGGCCGAGGGCACGAAGCTGGTCCTGTTCTGGGACGAGTTCCCGATGTTCCTGCACGACCTCTCCCAGAGCGACCCCCAGGGGGCCATGGTGCTGCTGGACCGCCTGCGGGCGGCTCGCCAGCGCATGGAGCACGTTCGCATGGTGTTCACCGGCAGCATCGGGCTGGAGGAGGTCCTGAGCGGCCTGCGGGAGCGGGGCTACCGCAACGATCCGACCAATGACATGGCCAAGGAGGTCCTGCCGCTGATGGGGGAGGCCCAGGCCACCGGGCTGGGGCTGGGGCTGCTCGGCGACCCAGCGGTCGCGGCCCACGTGGCCGGCATCACGCAGGGCCACCCCTTCCTCATCCAGCACGTCGCCGACAGGCTCCGCGGTGTCGTGCCGTCGGTGGGGGCCGCCGACCGGGCGCTGGATGTGCTGGTGGACGACCCCTCGGATCCTCTCGAGCTGAGCCACTACCTCGATCGTCTCGACGGCTACGGGGAGCTGCGGAGGCCGGCGGTCGGGGTGCTGGACCACGTGGCCGTGGCGCCGGGCGCGGACGTCGGGGCGCTGGTCGAGGCCACACGCGAGGAGCGGGAGAAGGTGGTGGAGGTCCTGAGGGTGCTCCGGCGGGATCTCTACCTGGTGAGGGAGGCGGGCACCTTCCGCTTCCGTCTTCGCTTCCTCGAGGCCTGGTGGCGGCAGGAGCGTGGGCTGTGAGCCGGTACTCCCCGGGGGCGCTGTCGCCCGAAGCGCGCCGCCGCCGCTTCGTCGGCCGCTGGGACCTCGTGGGCCGCCTGCGCCAGGGCGTGCTCGGGGCGCTGGCCGACGGCGGGGCCCGGTACGACCTGGTGGTCGGCCCCCGCGGGTCCGGCAAGACCCACCTGCTCATGGTGCTGGTCGATGCCCTGGCCGAGGACCTGGACCCGGCAGAGAGTGCACTCGTGGGCCTCGCGGAGGAGGAACACGTCTCGTCGCTCACGGCGCTCAATGCCCGGATCCTGGCGGTGTTGGACCCGGACGGAGGCTCTGTGGCCACGCTGCTGGCCATGCCCGCTCGGGAGGCCCCGGACGCCTCGGAGCGCATGGTGCTGGCGCACCTCGAAGACCGGGCCATGGTGCTGGTCCTGGAGAACCTCGATCGGGTCTTCCAGGCGATCGGTGTCCAGGGGCAGAAGCGGCTCCGGGCCCTGCTCCACAACCACGGCCGGATCACCATCGTCGCTGGCAGCCAGACCGCCGGGCCGGCCTTCCTGCACCGGGGCCAGCCCTTCTACGGGACCTTCACCCGGCTCCCCCTCGGGCCCCTGTCACCAGAGGACTGCCAGGAGATGCTTCGGAGGCTGGCGGGCGAGGCTGGAGACGAAGCCCTGGCCGAGGCGGTCACTGGCCCGGGTGGCTTGGCCCGCATCCGGGCCGTGCACCAGTTCTCCGGTGGCCTGCCGCGCTCGATGGCGCTGCTCTTCCCCTACCTCGACGTGCAGACCTTCGACTCGGTGGAGGATGCCTTCGGCCAGGTCGCCGACGAGCTGACGCCCTACTTCCAGGAGCAGGCCCGGAGCCGCTCGCCGGGCCAGCAGGCGATCCTGGAGCTGCTGGCGGAGAGCTGGTCGCCGCTCGCGGTCAAGGAGATCGCCCGACAGACCTTCACCGCGGAGCAGTCGACGAGCGGGCAGCTCCGGCACCTGCGTGCGGATGGCCTGGTCCAGGATCGCCCGGTGGGCCGGGAGCGGTTCTACGAGATCCGGGATCCGCTGTGGCGGGTAGCCCGGGCGATGAAGCGACCGGACCGGATCCCCCAGACGCTGCTGCGCTTCGTCAGGTTCCTGTCTCCCAGAGAGGCCAGGGCCGACCTTCTGCGTCAGCTCGACCCTTCTGGGGCGCTGGTCGAGGAACTGGAACAGGAGGCTGCCGAGGGGCAGTTCGTGGAACGGCTCATGGTCCGCATCGAGAGGGCCTGGGCGTCGGGCGCGGGGGAGGAGGCACTGGAGTTGAGCGAGGATCTCTACCGGACGATGCCTGGACGGTTGTCGGCGGGCGTCCTGGTGGCTGTGACGGCGTGCGGTGGGGGCGCGGGTCCATACGAGGCCTTGCGGGACCTCCACGGTGGACTCGAAGCTCCCGCAGCGATGTTCGCGAGAGTGCTTGGTGGTCGAGAACCGCTGCTTCCCGTCCTGGCGTCCTCGCTCCGGGAGCACCTGCCGGAAGCACACGCGCAGCTCGGGCTGTTCTGGCTGGGCCAGCTCGATCCGGAGGAGCTGGGCGAGGTATTGGGCGTCCTCTCGGAGGACATGCAACACCGGGTCCTCCACGCAGTGAGGTGGTTCGGGCCCGCCTACCGCAAGGAGGTCCTGCAGACCCTCCTTCCCCAGTCCACCCGAGTGGCTCTCGCCCAGGCCGGGCTGCTCTTCGAGATGGCTCGCTTCCAGGAGGCGCTCACGCTGCTGCGGTCCCAGGTCTTCGAGGAGACGGTGGCAGCCCACATGGACCCCCTCGAGCTGGCCATGCCGGGCTTCCGCGTCGAGCGGGCTTCGCCAGGAGTCGTGGCGCTGCACGAGGCCATCGTGCACGGTCGGAGACCGCACGAGGCGAGCTGGACCGACCTGGCGCTGTGGCTGATGCTGGCCATCGAGCGGCGCTCCGTCCCGGCGGGCCGGCTCGCCGAGTGGGCCACGGCGGACGACCCGGAGCTGCTCGGCGCCCTGCTCGCCCTGCTCCTCGACGGTTGGACACCGCCGGGCCCGCTGGGCGAGGCCTCTCTGGCCGGGAAGCTCCAGCGAATGATCGAAGGGCGACCCGAGCGGATGCCCGCGGAGCTGAGGCGGGTGTTGCGCCTCCACCGGGCCTTCCGTGGCGACCCTCCGCAGGAGGAGTGAGGGTCGGCCAGCGCCTGTCTCCAGGCCCACGAGCGAGAGCCTGACACTCCGATCACTCGTCGTGGGCCAGCCGCCCCACCTCTTCCTGGAAGCTCCCCTTGCCCCAGTCGGTGTCCCGGTCGATGGACGCAGCCTGCTCGGCCGCCTCCTTGGCCTCCTTGGCCGCCGCGCGGCGCGCCTTCTTCGCCTCCTGCAGCTCCACCAGGTGGTGGTGGGTGGTGAAGAACTGGAGGCTGTGGCCGACGGCGTCGGCGACGCTGTCGAAGCCGTGCTGCTCGAGCTTCGCCTCCAGGCCTTCGATGAGCTCCGTCACCATCTCGAAGCCCTGGAGCATCGGCCCCGTGCAGGACTGGACGGTGCTGGCTCCGACGAGGATGTGCTCGAAGGCATCGACCGAGGTGGTCACGCCGCCCATGCCGGAGATCGGGTAGCCGGGCATGGCCCGGGCCATCTCGGAGATGAAGCGCAGGGCGATGGGCTTGACGGCCAGGTAGCTGTAGCCCCCCGGCGTGCTGTGGCCCTCGACCGTGGGCATCGGCTTCAGCGTCCGCATGTTGATGCCGATGCAGCCCAGGATGGTGTTGATGGCCGACACGCCGTGGGCCCCGCCGCGCCTGGCCGCAGCCGCCGGGACGCACATGTCGGTGATGTTGGGCGTCATCTTGGCCCACACGGGCACGTCGATGGCGTCGACGACCCAGCGGGTCACGGTCTCGACGCGCTCCGGGTCCTGGCCCATCGCGGCGCCCATGCCCATCTCCGGGTGGCCGTGAGGACAGGAGAAGTTCAGCTCGACGGCGTCGCAGCCGGCGGCGACAACCCGGCTGGCGACCTCCTGCCAGCGGCCCTTCTCGTAGCTCTCCATCACCGAGCCGATCAGGATCCGGGTGGGCCACTCGTCCTTGACCCGCTTGAAGTCGTCCTCCCACTCCTCCAGGGTGCGGTCGCTGATCAGCTCGATGTTCTCGAAGCCGATCACGCCGCCCGTGGGGGCCTTGAGCTTGCCGTAGCGGGGCTGGACGTTGACCACCGGGGTGCTCGTGAGGGCCACCGTCTTGGCGACCGAGCCGCCCCAGCCCGCTTCGAAGGACTTGCAGATGATGCGGGCGTTGGTGCTGGGGGGACCGCTGGCGATGATGAAGGGGTTCTCGAAGCGCAGGCCGCAGACGGTGGTGGCGAGCTTGTTGGACACGGTGTCCTCGGTGGAGGGGAAGCCGGCATCCTATCACCGCAGCGGTGGTAGGATCTCGGCCCACTCGTCTCCTTCATTTGGGGTCCGCCATGTCGCTTCTGATCACCAACGGACGGGTCGTCACAGCGACCGACGACTACTACGCCGACGTCTTCATCGACGGGGAGACCGTCTCGGCCATCGGCGTGGACCTCGCCGTGGAGGCCGACACCGTGGTCGACGCCAGCGGCAAGCTGGTCCTTCCCGGCGGCATCGATCCCCACACCCACTTCGACATGCCCTTCGGCGGCACGATGAGCGCCGACGACTTCGAGTCCGGCACCCTGGCCGCGGCCCACGGGGGCACGACCACCATCCTCGACTTCGCCATCCAGACCAAGGGCGAGTCCACGCTGGCGGGCCTGGACACCTGGCACGCCAAGGCTGAGGGCAAGGCCAGCATCGACTACGGCTTCCACATGATCGTGACCGACATGCCGGACGCCAGGCTCCACGAGATGGACCGCCTGCGGGACCTCGGCGTCACCTCCTACAAGCTCTTCATGGCCTACCCGGGCGTGCTCTACGTCGATGACGGCACACTGTATCGGGCCTTCCGGCGGGCCGGCGAGAACAAGACCCGCATCTGCATGCACGCCGAGAACGGCATCGTGATCGACGAGATCGTCAAGGCCGCCGTGGCCGACGGGAAGCTGACGCCGCGCTGGCATGCCCACACCCGACCGACCCGCATGGAGGCCGAGGGCGTGCACCGGGCCATCGCCATCGCCGAGGTGGCCGAGGTGCCCCTCTGGATCGTGCACCTGAGCTGCTCCGATGCCCTGGAGGAGGTCAAGCGGGCGCGGTCTCGGGGCGTCGACGTGCAGGCGGAGACCTGTCCCCAGTACCTGCTCTTCGACGAGACGTTCTACGACCGGCCGGACTTCGAGGGCGCCAAGTACGTGATGACGCCCGCACTTCGAGAGAAGTGGAACCAGGACGCCCTGTGGCAGGGGCTCCAGTTCGGAGACCTCTCCGCCATCGCCACCGACCACTGTCCCTTCTGCTTCAAGGGGCAGAAGGAGCTCGGACTCGAGGACTTCACCAAGATCCCCAACGGCGCCCCCGGCGTGGAGAACCGGATGACGGCGATCTACCACCACGGCGTGGTCGGCGGTCGCCTCAGCCTCAACGAGTTCGTGCGGCTCACCTCCACGGCCGCCGCCAAGAACTTCGGCATGTTCCCCAGGAAGGGCACCATCGCGCCAGGAAGCGACGCCGACATCGTCATCTTCGACCCCGACGAGATCCGTCGCGTGAGCGTGGACGACCCGCGGACGCACCACATGCGGGTGGACTACAGCGCGTACGAGGGCTGGGAGCTGCAGGGGTGGACCGAGACGGTCATCAGCCGTGGGCGGGTGGTGATCGACAAGGGCAACGCGTCGGAGACACACAAGGGGCGGTTCATCGAGCGGGCGGGGACCGACGAGCTCTTGAGGTAGCGACTACCGAGGTTGGACGGGTGGTAGGCTCCCTCTCCTTCCACGCGCGACCCCCACCTCCTCCGGGACGTCCCCTGGACGACGCGCGCCGCTGAGCGGAGTCGACCATGTCCGAGCCCTCTGCCCCCGAGGCGCCCACCCACGACCTGATCTACGGCATCGACGACAGCCCGCCCCCCGTCGAGACCGCGGTCCTCGGGTTGCAGCACTACCTGACGATGTTCGGGTCGACGCTGGCCATCCCGCTGATCATCAGCCAGCCCCTCGGCATCACCGACCCCGTCGAGCTCGGCTGGCTGATCGCCACGATGTTCTTCGTCAGCGGCATCACCACCCTGCTCCAGGTGACCTGGGGCAACCGCCTGCCCATCGTGCAGGGCGGGACCTTCTCCTTCCTGGCGCCGACCTTCGCCATCTGCGGCATGGCGGCCCTGGCCAACGAGGGGTGGGAGGTGCGCATGCAGCACGTCCAGGGGGCGATCATCCTCGGCGCTCTCTGCGAGATCGTCATCGGCGCCACCGGGCTCATCGGCAGGCTGCTGCGCTTCGTCGGCCCGATCACCATCGCGCCGACCATCGCCCTGATCGGGCTGGCCTTGTTCAAGTTCGGGGCCCCAGTGGCCGGCCTGCACTGGCCCATCGGCGGTCTGACCATCGTGCTGATCATCCTGTTCAGCCAGTACCTGAGGCGCACCAACCGCGCCTTCGAGCTCTACCCGATCCTGCTGGCGATCGTCGGTGCGTGGGCGGTGGCGGCGGTCTGCACCGGAGTCGGCCTCTTCGGACCGGAGCACCCGTCCTTCACCTCGATGGAGAACCTGGAGAACGCGCCCTGGTTCCGGGTGCCGATGCCGTTCCAGTGGGGCATGCCGCAGTTCACGGCCGCGGCCTTCGTCGGCATGTTCGCCGGCTACATCGCCTCGATGGTCGAGTCCATCGGCGACTACTACGCCTGCGCTCGCCTGTCCGGGGCACCGACGCCCGACGAGAGGACCGTCAACCGCGGCATCACCTTCGAGGGCATCGGCTGCCTGATCGCCGGCATCATCGGCACCGGCAACGGCACGACCTCCTACAGCGAGAACATCGGCGCCATCGGCCTCACCCGGGTCGGCGCCCGGCGGGTCGTGCAGGCCGGCGCGATCATCATGATCGTCCTGGGCACGGTGTCCAAGTTCGGAGCGCTCTTCACCACCATCCCCCAGCCGATCGTCGGTGGCATGTACTGCGCGATGTTCGGCATGATCGCCTCGGTGGGGCTGTCGAACCTCCAGTTCGTGAACCTGAACTCGGCTCGCAACCTGTTCGTCCTCGGCTTCGCCTTCTTCATGGGGCTGAGCGTGCCCGAGTACTTCAACGCCACGCCGCTGGTCTTCGGCGATCCGATGGCCTGGCTGGCGGACATCCTCAACACCCTCGGCAAGACCGGCATGGCGGTGGGTGCCTTCACGGCGCTGTTCCTGGACAACACCATCCCCGGCACCGACGAGGAACGCGGCATCACCGCGTTCAACACACACTGAGGTTGCACGATGGAGACCGCCAAGCTGCTCGGTGTCTTCGCCTACATGGCGGTCCTGGTGGTCATCGGCTTCGTCGCCGCTCGCCGGATGAAGGACATCCGGGACTACTTCGCCGCCGGCAAGAACCTCAGCTTCTGGACGGTCGCCTTCAGCGCTCGGGCCACCGGCGAGTCGGCCTGGCTGCTGCTGGGTCTCACGGGCATGGGGGCCGCGATCGGCGCCAAGGCCTTCTGGGTCGTGCTCGGCGAGGTCCTCGGCGTGGCCGGGGCCTGGATGCTCATGGCCCGTCGCTTCAAGGGCCTGACGGACAAGTACGACAGCATCACGGTCCCCGACTACCTGGAGTCCCGCTTCCAGGACGACACCAAGGTCCTGCGGGTGGTGGCGGCCTTCGCGCTCACGGTCTTCGTCACCATCTACGTCAGCGCCCAGATCGACGCCACGGGCAAGGCCTTCGAGAGCTTCCTCGGCTGGGACTACGCGACGGGCATCGCCGTCGGCTTCGCGGTGGTGGTCGCCTACATCACCACCGGCGGCTTCCTGGCGGTGGCCTGGTCCGACGTCTTCCAGGGCACCCTGATGTTCTTCGGGCTGGTGCTGCTGCCGATCGTGGCGCTTGTGAGCGTGGGAGGCTGGGGGGTGGTCAGCGAGCAGCTCCACGCCATCGATCCCGCCCTGCTGTCGGCCACAGGCGGCGAGGGGCTCACGGCGGTGTCCATCGCCTCGATCCTGGGCCTGGCCCTGATCGGACTGGGGTTCTTGGGCTCGCCCCAGATCTTCGTGCGCTTCATCGCCCTGCGGGACCCCTCCGAGATCGCCAAGGGCACCGCGGTGGCGCTGACCTGGACCCTGTTCGCCGACTGCGGCGCGGTGCTGATCGGCATGGTCGGCCGGGTGGCGCTCGGCGGCGACGTCGCGGCCTTCGGGGGTGCCGAGGCCGTCCTGCCCTCGCTGGTGGAGCACGTCTTCCCGGCGCTGATCGTCGGGCTCTACATCGCCATCGTGCTCTCGGCGATCATGTCCACGGTGGACTCGCTGCTGGTCGTCGCCAGCAGCGCGGCCATCCGCGACGTCTACCAGAAGGTGCGCAACCCGGACATCGAGGACGACAAGCTCGTCGGGCTGTCGCGGGAGGCCACCCTGGGCCTGTCGGTGGCCGCGCTCGCGGTCGCGCTCACCGCGTTCATCGCCTCGCCCGACCGCACGATCTTCTGGTTCGTGATCTTCGGCTGGAGCGGCATCGCGGCGACCTTCTGTCCGACCATCATCCTGTCGCTCTACTGGCCCCGCATGACCCGCAACGGAGCCCTGTGGGCGATGATCTCGGGCTTCGTCGGGGTGCCGCTCTTCAAGTTCGGGGCCCCGAACCTGCCCGGGGTGGGAGAGGTCTTCGGCGCCCTCGGGGAGCTTCCACCGGCCTTCGCCCTGTCGTTCGTCGTCGCCATCCTCGTCAGCCGGCGCACCCTCGGGGACGAGACGGTGGACGCGGCCGAGGACCTGGAGTCACTGAGGCGCTGATCCGGTTTAATTTTGACAGTCATCTAATTAGATGGTTATCGAGATTGAGCAAGGAGGTGCACCATGCCACCCGAGGAGATCACCACCCTCGTCGCGTTCTTCAAGGCCCTCGCCCACGAGTCCCGCCTGCGGCTCATCGGTCTGATCGCCGACCGGGAGCGCTCCGTGGAGGAGCTCGCCACGCTGCTCGACCTGAAGGCGCCCACCATCTCCCATCACCTCGCGCGACTGCGCGACGTTGGGTTGGTGGAGCTGCGGACGGAGGGGACCACCCACCACTACCGGCTGGCCCCCCACCGCCTGGAGCAGCTCTCCAAGGAGGTCCTGGCTCCAGGAACCCTGGAGCAGGCCACCGCGTCCATCGAGCCCATGGCCTGGGAGGACAAGGTGCGCGGGACCTTCATGGAGGGAGAGCGCATCAAGCAGCTCCCGGCGAGTCGCAAGAAGCGGCGCGTGCTGCTGGACTGGCTGGTGGAGCGCTTCGAGCACGACCGGGAGTACACCGAGCTCCAGGTCAACGAAGTGCTGCTCGTCCACCACTGGGACAGCGCCATGCTGCGTCGGGAGATGGTGGAGTGCGGGCTGCTGAGTCGCAGTCGCAGCATCTACCGCCGGCCACGGCCGGTGTAGCTCAGGGAGCTTGGCCCGGTCGGAGCGGGCGGGCTCCCCGCTGGCCCCGCACGGCCCGGAAGTCCTCCAGGAGGGCCTCCACCAGGTCGGGCGGGGTCAGCTCCCGGACCTCGTCCTCGAAGGCCAGCCAGCGCTCCGTGCGCTGGCGTCGCTTGGTCTCCGGGTCGGCGATCTCGCCACCGGCCTTGCCGCGCAGCGCCTTCTGGTCCCGGTTCAGGTCGGCGACAGCCTGCTCCAGGGCTGCGGTGGTCTCTTCGTCGAGATCGTGTTCGACGGAGAACGCCGTGACCACGGCCACCATCTTCTCCCCCTGTCCGCCCGCCTCGCCGGGGGGCTTGTGCTTGCCGCCCTTGGCCCGCTTGCCGGACTTCGGTCCCTTGGTCGCCTTGCCGTCCCGTGGCGGCTTGCTGCTGCGCGACTCGGGCTGCGCCGAGCGGAGCTGCAGGCCGGTGACCATCGCCTCCAGCGAAGCCTGGCGGTCCTCGAGGTCCGAGATGCGCCCCAGAGAGGTCCAGGCCAGCGCGACCAGGCCCAGGGCGAGGACGGCAAGCGTGGCCTTGGTGGTGATGTTCTCCATGCCCGCGGTCTACCACGTCTCGTCGCCGTTAGGAGAGGGTCATGTGGTGGTTGTTGCTGGCCTGTACGGGCGCCGAGCCCGAGCCCGAACCCCTGGACCTCGTCGGCACCGCGGAGCGCGTGGCGCAGGAAGGCATCGAACGCTGGCCGGCGGAGTCCCTGCCCTTCGACTGGATGCAGACCGTCTGGGCCTGGGGGCTGCACCAGCTCCACCAGGTCTCCGGCGAGCCGGCCTGGGCGGACTACAGCCGCACCTGGCTCGACGAGCACGTGGGCGACTACACCGGCGCCGACCCCAGGACCTTCGGCAGCTCCGACACCCTGTCCCCGGCCATCCTCGCCACCACCTGGATGCGGGAGGACGACGTCACGATCTGGGAGCCGATCACCGAGGAGGCCTGGCGCTACCTCTTCGACGACGCCGTGCGCACCTCCTGGGGCATCTGGGGTCACTGGGGGCCGGACCACGCCTTCGAGCACGCGGAGCAGAACTGGATCGACTCGCTGTTCATGGTCGGCCAGTTCCTGGTGCGGGAGCACGAGCGCACGGGCTCGGAGACGGCCCTGGTGGAGCTGGAGCTGCAGGTGCCGGCGTACTCCACCGCGCTCCAGGACGAGGCGACCGGCTTCTTCTGGCACGCCTGGGACGACCTGGAGGGGGCCCGGGTCCCCGAGGACGACGTCTTCTGGACCCGGGGCAATGGCTGGGTCCTGGTCACCACCGGCGAGATCCTGCGGCGCTGGGGCCCCGAACACCGGACCGGGGCCGTGGTCCTGCCGATCTACACGGCGCTGGCCGAGGCCTTCATCGCCACCCAGGCCGAGGACGGTCTCTGGCACACGGTGGTCAACCAGCCCCAGGGCGAGGACACGCGGAACTACACCGAGACCTCGGGCTCGGCGCTGGTGGCCTGGGCCCTGCTCCAGGGGGTCGAAGCCGGCGTCCTGGACGAGGTGTCGACCCTGCGGGTCGTCGAGGCGACGGTCCGCGGCGTGCTGGACCGGATCGACGAGCGGGACGGGGAGCTGGTGGTGAGCGGCAGCTCCTTCGGCACCAACCC
>CAZCVP010000099.1:24700-27771 GCA_964501915.1 uncultured Enterobacterales bacterium | reverse complement strand
GCCCCCCCCCGCGGTCGAGCCCCCCCCGGAGGTCGAGCCCCCCCCCGAGCTCGAGGCGGCGCCCGAGCCCGAGGCTGCGCCGGAGGTCGAGGCGGCGCCCCCCGAAGAGAAGCCCAAGCGCGTCCGCCGCCGCCGCGTGCGCCCCAACAAGGAAGAGGCTCCCCCCGAGGCCTGACCCGCACGCCCGGTGACGAACGTCCGTACTCCGGACGTTCGTCGCCTGTTGGTCACCAAGCGGAGGTGAACGTCCGAAGTACGGACGTTCGTCACCGGGTGCGGTGCCGGCCCTACCCCGGGATCTGGCGGACGCGGCGCACCGCTGCCGGGTCGCCGGTCACCTCGCGGGTCCGCTCGACGATGCGCTGGAGCTGCTCCTGTCTCAGGCGCCGGTCCAGCAGGTTGACATCCACCGCCACGCCCCAGCGCGGGAAGTCCCGGTGCTGGGAGCGGAGGTTGTCCGCCTCGGCCTCGTAGATCGCCTCGTCCAAGGCCTTCTTCGTGCCTCGGGTGTTGGCGTGCACCACCAGCAACAGGGAGCGGCCCGGCAGCTCGTCGGCCATCGAGATCTGGGTGCGGGGGCTGTAGATGCAGTCCCGGATGACGCCGCGACTGGCGAAGGCACCGGCGGTGCGCGCGACCCGGGCGGCGATCCTCGGCTGGGCCTCGGTGGTCGCGGCCCCGATGTGGGGGGTGGTGACGACGAAGGGGCAGTCGGCGTAGGGGTTGGGCCACCCCGGCCCCTGCCGTCCCGGCTCGTGGGGGTAGACGTCCACCGCCGCCCGCCGCACCGCGCCGGCTTCGATGGCAGCCAACAGGTCGACCGGCTCCATCACCAGCCCCCGGGAGAGGTTGATCAAGAGCCGGGGACTGTCGGCCGGCCGCTCGGCGGCGAGCTGCATCAGCAGGTCACGGCTCACGATGCCGAGGTTGTCGTCGCCGTGGCAGTCCTCGGCCGAGACGTGGAGGCTCACGGCGTCCGAGCGGCGGAAGAGCTCCTCGGGTGTCTCGACGCGCTCCCACTCGAGCTCCTCGCCGACCTCCTGGGCCACCTCGCGGGTGTCGAGGAAGATCGGCTCCATGCCCAGGCTCTGGGCGACCCGGGCCACCCGGCGGCCGATCCGTCCCAGCCCCCAGAGCCCCAGGGTCTTGCCCTTGATCTCGTAGCGACCGCGAGCGGTCTTGCTCCACACGCCGCTGTGGGCCTGCTCGTTGGTGACGAAGAGGTCCCGTGACAGCGAGATGAGGTGGCCGATGACCAGCTCCACCACCGAGCGGCCGTTGCTGACCGGGTCGTTGAAGATCAGCACGCCGTGATCGGCGCAGGCCTGCTTGTCGATGGAGTCGTGGCCGATGCAGCAGAGCTGGATCGCGGCGAGCTCGGGACAGGCCACCAGCACCTCCCGGGACACCTGGACCCGCGAGCGCTTGAAGAGCACCTGGTGGCGGCCGGTGCGGAGCAGCTCGATCAGCTCGCCGGGGGCGGGAGAGGCGTCCAGGCGCTGGACCGTGAAGCCCTGGGACTCCAGCAGCCCGTCCAGGGTGGGGTGCGGCGCTTCGACCACCAGGGCGCGAGTCAGCCTTCCATCGAAGATCTGGGGCACGGTTGGACCTCCCGGGGCGAACCGGTACCCCGGGGTCGAGGGCGGGGCCAAGGGTTGTCACGGGGCCGGCACGTCGGCTGCCCCCGACCAGGCCGGGTGCAGGCGCTCAGTGCTCCTCCTGGAGTGCGGTGAGCCGGGCGAGCGCTTCGCGGTGGTCCGGGTTGAGGGCGAGCACCTCCTTGTAGGCCTTCATCGCCTCGGCCGGACGGCTGTCGGCCTCCAGGGCTCGCGCCAGCCCCATGCGGGCCCAGCCGTGGTCGTGCTCGTGCTGGAGCACGCGGGCGAAGCGCTGCACGGCGGCCCGGGGATGGCCCAGCCAGAGGTGGGCCCAGCCCTCCATGACGTCGTTGCGCTTGGGGGTCCGGAGGTAGGACTTGAGCCAGTGCTGTCCGGCGACCTCGTCGCCCTCGCTCATCGCCGCCTGCCCGAGGGAGAAGAAGGGGGGGCCGTAGTCCGCGTTGAGCTCGGTGGCCTCGAGCCAGGCACGCCGGGCCCGTGCGAGGTCGCCGCGGCGGTTCCAGGCCCGTCCCTCCTCGTAGCGGCAGCGGGCCTCGGACCGACCGATGAGCGAGAGCTGGTCGTCGCTCAGGTCGTCGGTCATGCGGAACGACTCGGCCGCTCGCCAGGGGTCCATCTCCACCGCGTCTCGCAGCAGCACCGCCGCCCGGTGGCGGTGGGCCTCCGCGAGCACCGCCACCCGGCCGAGGCGCAGGTGGATGCCCGCGGCCTCGACGAGCAGGCGCGGGTTGAGCGGCTGCAGGGTCAGGGCCCGGGCCAAGGCCCGCTCGGAGCGGAAGACCCAGGTCTCGTAGTTCATGTCCTGGCGGGCGGCGCCGTGGGGGAAGGTGCGCAGCATGCCGGCGGTCCAGGCAGCGGCCCGGGCCTCGACGAGGTGGGCTGACACGTCCAGCGGCTGGCTGAGGGCGACCTCGTGGGCGACCCGCACCGAGCTGACCCAGTGGGCGATGGCGCGGTCGACGACGGCGGGGTCCTGCTCCGATCGAGCCAGCGCGGTGTCGAGGGCAGCGAGCATCATGTGGACCCGGGCCCGCGGGTTGGAGCGGGCGTCGCCGAGGCCCCGCAGGGCCAGCTCGAGCCGGGCGCGATCCTGCTCCAGCGGGTCGCGCCTGGTGAAGCGCTCCAGCTCGGCCTCGGCGCGGGCCTCGGCCCCGTCGACGAGGGCCATGCCGATCGAGCCCGCGGCGATGCCTGCCAGCGCCAGGGTGACGACGAGCCGGACCGGGATCGACAGCGCCCCCCGGGGCAGCCGCGGGTGGAAGGCGGCCGTGACACAGGCCAGCGCCACCGCGAAGGCGAGGGTGATGCCCGGGATCTGGAAGTTGAAGTCCACCAGCCCGTGCAGGGTGAGCGCCAGCACGCCGACGAGCATGCCGAGCCCGATGTCGGCTCGAAAGCCCGGGCCCTGGGCGTCGAGGTTGCGGGCGACGCGCGTCGCCCACCAGATCGAGC
>CAZCVP010000099.1:0-24690 GCA_964501915.1 uncultured Enterobacterales bacterium | reverse complement strand
GGGGGCGCGGGTGGTGGAGCACCAGATCTAGCCGATCAAGAGCGGCACCGTCAGCAACAGCCCGTCCTCGAAGAGGAGCTGCAGGAGGTCGTTGTGGGCGTGGGCGAAGTGGAAGAGGTAGGGCTCCTCGACCCGGGTCGGGTAGACCTGGTCGAAGGAGCCCACGCCGGTGCCCACCAGCGGCATGTCCGTCCAGGCTCGCAGGGTGTCGCCCCACACCTCCAGTCGACCGGTCACGCTGTTGTCGCCCCGCAAGAGCGCCCGGAACCGCCCCAGGGCCCCGCCCACGCCCAGGGCCGCCACGGCCAGGAGCGTGCCCGCCGCCGGCAGGCCGACCCCGAGCACCACGTGCCAGCTCTCCTGGCGGCGCCGCCAGCCGATCAGGGCCACGAGCAGGCCCGCCAGGCAGAGGGTGAGCAGGCCCGCGCGACTCCTCGACAGCACCACGGACAGCGCCATCACCCCGGCGAAGAAGGCCAGCAGCATGAGCTGCGGGAGCTTCTCGCCGGCGGCCTCGATCAGGTTGGGGGGCTGCGTGCTGCGGTTGCGCCGCCGCGCGTGGTTGCGCACGACCTGGGGGCGCAGGGGGAAGAGCGTCGAGGCCAGGCCCCAGCAGCCCCCCAGGCAGAGCACGATCAGGGCCGCGTAGTGGTTGCGGTTGACCAGCGTCCCGGTGGCGCTGCCGAGGTAGTGCTCCTTGGCGAAGAAACCCAGCGAGGCCTCGGCGCCGGACTGGTTCGACAGGCCCCAGAAGCCCTCGAACACGCCCAACAAGGTCAGCCCGGCGGCCAGGGCGACCGCGCCCCGGCGTCGCCGTGCGATGCCGAGGGCCAGGGCGAAGACGATGGCGGCGCCGCTCCAGCGCAGCAGCTCCCAGGTCCCGTCGCGGGGATCGAGGTGCAGCGGGCGGTTCCGCGTGGCACCGCCGCTGCCGAGGCTCCCGGGCAGGACCACCTCGTCGCCCCCGAGGCCCACCGAAGCCTCGAGGTCCAGCTCGGCCATGGCGTCCAGCCAGGCCCCCTCGTCACCCAGGGCCTCCGGGGCCACCGGATCGACCAGGGCCATCCGGGCGGGGGAGAGCGAGCGCACCACTGCGGGTGGCAGGGGTGTCAGCGGTGCGGCCACCAGGAGCAGCGCCAGGCCGGTGAGCACCAGGCCTCGGGTGGCGTTCCGGCGACCCTCCAGCGCGGGCAGCGGCGTCTCCAGCCAGGTCCAGGCGATGCCCAGCACGGCGCAGGCCGCGATCACCCAGCCCATGTGGCGAGGGTGGACGCCTCCCTTGAACACCGCAGCCGCGGCCACCATCGCGATCAGCAGGACCGCGAAGACCACATGGAGCGACCGCCCTCGGCGGAGTGAGAGCTTCATGGGTCAGGAGGCCTGTGCGCGGTCCTTGTTGCGCTCGGCTTCGTCTCGATCGCTGCCGTAGTAGGTGTAGTAGTAGTAGTAGCCGTAGCTCTTGCGCTGGATGTCGAAGTCGTTGAGGATGACGCCCACGAGGTTGGCGTCGACGTCGAGGAGCTGCTGCTTGGCCTGGGCCACGAGGTCCTTGGAGACCTTGAAGCTCTTGACGACGAGGATGACGCCGTCGACCTTCTGGGACAGCACCACGGCGTCGGTGACGGCGACGACCGGCGGGGTGTCGACGATCACCACGTCGTACTGCCCCTCCAGCTCCTCGAGGATGTCCGCCACCCGCTCGGAGCCGAGCATCTCGGCCGGGTTCGGGGGCCGCGGGCCCGACGGGATGACGAAGAGGCCCTCCTGGGGGGTCTCCAGGGCGCAGTCCTCGGGACGGGCGGTGCCGGCGATCAGGTCGCTCAGGCCGCGCTCGTTGGGCAGGCCGAAGGCGTGGTGCAGCGAGGGACGCCGCAGGTCGGCGTCGACCAGGGCGACGCGCCGGCCCCCGCTGGCCATGGTGATGCCCAGGTTCACCGAGGTGGTGGTCTTGCCCTCGCGCGGGCCTGCGGAGGTGATCAGCAGGCGGTGCCCGCCACGGCCCTCGGCGCGGGCCATGTAGGTGATGTTGGTGCGTATGGTGCGTAGGAATTCGGCGAAGGCCGATTTTGGATGGTGGAGGCTGTAGAGGTAGCGCTGTCGCGCCATCTCCCAGCTGTCTCCCTGGATCCCCGGCACCGAGGGGATGATGCCCAGGAACGGGATGCCGAGCTGCTCGACCTCCTCGCGGGTCTTGATGGTGGTGTCCATGTAGTCGAAGAAGATCGCCAGGGAGATGCCACCGGCGAGCCCGATCAGGATCGCGAGGGAGATGTTCACCGCCACGTTGGGCTTGACCGGATCGATCGCCGCCTCGGCCCGGTCCACGACCTGGACGTTGTTCACCTGGAGCTGCTCGGTGATCGAGGTCTCCTGGGCGCGCTGGAGCAGGTACTCGTAGATGGTGGAGCGGGTCTCGGCCTCGCGGACCAGCTCGGTGTAGCGGGTCTCCAGGTCTCCCAGGCCGAGGTGGTCGCTGGTCTGGCCGCTCAGGGCCGCCTCCAGCTCCGCCTCGCGGGCCAGGGCCACCTCGAACATCGCCTTGGCCCGGGCGACTTCGTTGCCCGCCTCGGCCCGGATCTGGGCCTGCAGCTCGTCGATCCGGGTGGTCACCTCGACCATGTTGCGGTGTTTCTCGCCGTAGGTGCCGGCGAGCTCCTCCCGCAGCCGTCGCTCGGCGAGCAGCTCCTCTCGCAGGCTCTGGAGCACGTCGTTCTGCACGGTGAGGGCCAGCCGCGCCGGGTCCCGCTCTCGGCGGACCAGCTCCCGCAGGCTGTCGTACTCGGCCTGGCGCTTGACGCGCTCGGCCTGGGCCTGGGCGTGGGCGGTGGTGAGCTCCTCGAGCTGTCGCGTCTGGAGGCTCTCGCGGTCGTCCGAGCTCAGGGTGAGCACGTTGTGTTCCTTGCGGAACCGGTGCAGGGCGATCTCCGCCTCCTGGGCGCTGACCTTGGCCTCGCCGACCTGGGTGGCGAGCCGCTCGCGGGCCTCGACCACGCCGGACTGGAGGCTCTCCAGGTTGCGGGTCACGAAGACCTCGGCCCAGGCCTGGCAGAGCTGCTCGGTGAACTCCTGGTCCGTGGAGCGGCAGCGCAGGTAGACGATGCGGGTCTTGGTCTTGGGCTCGACCGTCACCATCCTGAGGAGCTTGCCGATCGGGTCCTCGGCGTCGACGAACATCGGGTCGTCGGCGAGCTGCAGCTCCTCCATCACCGCTTCGGCCTGGCTGCGGCTGCGCAGCTTGGTGTGCTGGGTGTTGTAGTACTCGAGGTCGCTGAGGTACTGGCCGGTCCCGAGGGGGTTGACCTCCTGGAACTGGGTGTAGCGGGGGGGCATCGCGTCGATCTGGAGCGAGGCGATGGCCTCGTAGATGCGCGGCTGGAGCAGGGTGAGCACGGTCACGGAGCCGACGAGCAGGACGAAGAAGTTGACCAGGGTCCAGATGCGCTTCCGGACCGTCTTCCAGTAGTCCCGGAGGTGGAGCAGCTCGGTGAGGGACGGCTCGCTCTGGCTCTTGCTGCTGCGGCCGCGGGAGTGGTGGCGGCGGCGACCCCCACCGCGGCCATCCTCTGTCCCGACTGGCCTCAGGGGCCTTGGTTCATCGCTCATGTGGTTCCTGCGTTCCGGATCGGCCGGGACGGTGCGGGACTTCGCGAGGATAGCCCGTCAAGTCCCCGAGAGCTATGGTGTCGCGATGTCCGAAACCCATCGTCAAGAGCGCCGACGTGTGATGGTGATCGGCCTGGATGGGGCCACCTGGGAGCTGCTGGATCGGCTGTTCGCGCTCGACCTGATGCCGAACCTCCAGGCCATGGTCCAGCAGGGCACGCGGGGGCCCCTGTGGTCCGTCGTGCCGCCGATGACCGCCACCGCCTGGACCTCGTTCGCCACCGGCAAGGGCCCGGGCAAGCACGGCATCTACGACTGGACCGAGCCGATGGACGGCTCCTATGTCTACGAGCCTGTCGACGCGCGGCGGGTCAACAGCCGCACGGTCTTCGAGGTCCTCTCCGAGCACGGGCGCCGCAGCGCCACGGTCAACCTGCCGCTCACCTTCCCCTGCCGGGAGATCGACGGGGTGGCCGTCTCGGGCATGCTCACCCCGTCCAAGGACGCCCCCGGCTTCACCTGGCCGCCGGACTTCGCCCAGGCCTTGGCCCGGGTGTCGCCGGACTACGTGATCGACACCCACCTGACCGACTCCCACGACGACGTCCTGCCCTTCTGCGATCGGCTGGAGCAGATGCTGGAGGCGCGCGGGAAGTTGCTCCACCACCTCCTGGAGCAGGAGGCCTGGGACCTCTTCGTGACCGTCTTCGTGGAGATGGACCGGATGCAGCACTGCACCTGGCAGTTCATCGACGAGGACCACCCCGACTACGATCCCGACGGCGCGAGCCGCTACGCCGACCGCATCTTCGGGGTCTACCGGAGGATCGACGACCACGTCGCCGAGCTGGTGGCGCGCCGGGGCGAGGACTGCGACGTGGTCTTCATCTCCGACCACGGCTTCGGGCCCTGCCGGGCCAAGGTCTTCCTCAACACCTGGCTGGCCCAGGCCGGCTTCCTCCACTTCAAGGAGGGCGGCTCCGACGTCCGCGGTCACCTCAACCGGGTCCGCACCCTGCTCGATCGGGCCGGCGTCGACACCCGCAAGCTGCTCGACACCGCGAAGAAGCTCGGCGCTGAGCGCATCGTGCAGAAGCAGGGCGCGGCCCTGAGCCGCTTCGCCGCCAGCATCGACTGGGACAGGACCGTCGCCTACTGCCACGGGACCAACGCCGTCCGCATCAACCTCGCCGGCCGGGAGCCCCATGGCTCGGTCGCCCCCGCCGACTACGACCGGGTCCGCGAGCAGGTCCGAGCCGGCCTGGAGGCCATGGTCGACGACACCGGGAGTCCGGTCATCCAGGCCGTGCGCACCCGGGAGGAGCTCTACAGCGGGCCGGAGGTCGGGCGGGCGGCCGACCTGCTGATCGCGGACCACGACGAGTCCGTGTGGTTCTACTACTCCGAGGGCGACATCCCCGACGTGGTGTTCGAGGCCCCGGGCTGGGCTTCGGGCAACCACAAGTCCAACGGCATCTTCCTCGGCCACGGGCCCTCCTTCGCCGAAGGAAGGCGGGTGGAGGACCCCGGCATCGCCGACATCTTCCCCACCCTGCTGGCCATCCTCGGGGTGCCGATCCCCGACGACATCGACGGGCGGGTGCTGTGGCACACCTTCCGCGACGGCCAGCGGCCCGCGGTCCGGTGGAGCGAGGCCCCCGGCTACCAGGTGGCAGGAGGCACGGTCTTCAGCGACGCGGAGAAGGCGGAGATCGAGGAGCGCTTGAGGGGCCTGGGCTATCTCCAGTAGCCGCCCTTGAAGGCTGAGCCCGCTCGCGAGACGTAGCCACGCAGGAACCGACCGACATGGCCACGGCCAGAAGCAAGACAGGAAGGTGGGGCGGCGAAGACGTCGAGCGGGAGTTCTGGCTCCCGGCGGTGCTCGTGGTGCCGCTGGCCGGTCTGCTGGTCTTCGGCGGCCCCCACTACATGGTCGGCTTCGCCATCCTGGCGATGTTCGGCATGCTGTTCCTGGCGAACACCCGGGCCTTCATCCTGCTGTTCCTGGTCATCATCGCGATGCGGGACTGGGTGGCCGGCGGCGAGCGCATCGACATCGGCATCCTGACCTTCGACCTCGGGGGACTGGTCAACATCATCACCACCCTGATCGGGGTGGTGTACTTCCTGGTCCTGTGGCGCAACCCCTTCAAGGGCCGCTCGCTGACCTGGCCCTACCTGGTCTTCTGGGGCCTGTTCCTCGTCTCGCTGCCGTTCGCGCCCGACTTCCGCCAGGGCATCCGCTTCGTGACCCGGCTGCTGGCGCCCTTCGTCACCTACCTCATCGTGTCCGACCTGCTGGACCGGGTGATGGTGCGGGGGGTGATCCGGGCGCTCTACCTGTCGTCGGTGATCCCGATCCTCTACGGCTACTGGCAGCTCCTGAGTGGTTCGGGCAACACCATCACCGCGGGCTTCGTGCGGGTGCAGAGCTGCTTCCACCACCCGGCCCACTTCAGCATGTACCTGCTGTTCATGTTCTGCCTGGCCTACGCCACCTTCCTCGACGAGCGGACGCAGAACAAGCCGGCCTGGCTGGCCTACGTCGGGGCGATCCTCATCCTGCTGGTGAGCACCTACACCCGCATCTCGTGGATCGCGACGCTGGTGTGCTTCTTCTACCTGTCCTGGGCCTATGGCCGCACGCGCTACCTCATCGCCGCGGGCCTGGTGGGCTCGCTGCTGGTGCCGATCTACGCCCGCAACGTCCTCGAGCGCATGCTCGAGATCGACTACGTGCTCGGCTCCCACGACCTCTTCGACCGCTCCAATTCCATCGGCTGGCGGCTCTTCTTCTGGTCGCACCTGATCGAGGACTGGAAGCTCAGCCCCTGGTTCGGCTACGGCACGGGCTCGAGCATCGTCTTCGGCCGGGACCTGATGGGGGTCTGGACCTCGCCCCACAACGGGTACCTGCGCGTGCTCTACGAGACGGGCATCGTCGGGCTGGCCGCCTTCGCCTGGGTGCTGGTCACGATGATGAGGCAGGCCCTGAGGCTGCTGCGCTCGGAGCTTCCCCAGAGCGTCAAGCTGGTGAGCCACGTCTACGTGACGATGACCATCAGCTACATCATCCTCAACATCACCGACAACATCCTCGAGTACTACGAGGTCGCGATCTACAACTGGGCGATCCTGGCCCTGGTGGAGTACAGCAACCGAGTCGCGGCGGCCCGGGGGTTCATCGAGGGCGAGGAGTTCGAGGAGGCCTTCGAGGTCGAGGAGGACGAGGAGATGCCGATGTTCGTCGAGGTCTTCGCCGACGACGCCGGAGACGCGGTCGGCCGATGACTCCCCTCTCCCACCTGGCGTGCCCCTCCTGCACGGCGCCGCTGGCCGATGGGGAGCAGCACCTGCGCTGTGCCGGCTGCGGGGCGACCTACCCGGCCGCCCTCGGTGGCTATGACCTGCGGCCGGGCACGGGCGACGACAACAAGGCCGTCCAGGCCGACATCTACGATGCCCGCCTCGGCGAGCTCTCGAGCTTCGACCACCCCCACAACCTCACCCTGTTCACCGAGCGCCGGTGGCTGCTCGGCCTGCCGGTGGAGGCCGGTGACCGGGTGCTGGAGCTGGGCGGTCACCGGTCCGGAGCGCTGCCCTTCCTGGAGCGCACCCGCTCGATCGTGGGGTCGGGCATCGACATCTCGCCGCACTGGGTGGCCGAGCAGAACCGCCTCGCCCGCCTGCGCTCGGCGCCGACCCGCTGGTTCCGGGGTGACGCCGAGCACCTGCCCTTCGCCGCCGACACCTTCACGGGCCTGCTGAGCTTCGACGTCTTCGAGCACGTGAGCGACCTGCGGGCGGCGGTCGACGAGGCCTTCCGCGTGCTGCGGCCCTGCGGCACCCTGTTGGCCCACCTGCCGGTCAACGACGTCAGCGTCAGCTTCGACGGGCTCCAGAGGGTCTTCGTCGAGGAGGCCTGGCGGGCTCGCCAGCTCCAGGTCGGTCACGACCGGGACCGGATGGCGACCTGGTCCGAGGTCCGGCGCGTCGTCGAGGAGGCCGGCTTCGACCTCGACTGGCAGATGCGCTTCAACGTCTGGGTGCAGCCGCTGCACGACCACCGCCTGCTGGCCTGGCTGGGACGGCTGCGGCGGCGCGCACCGGTCGACGACGCGGCCCCGGCGAGCGAGCCGACCTCCGACAGCGGCTCGGCCTCGGGCTTCCAGAAGGCCTACAGCCGGTTCGGTATGCCGGTGTGGCGGGCGCTGTCGCTGCCCGATCGGCTCGGTGGAGCGCTCGGGGTCGGCGGGTCGGTGGCGTTTGCGGCGAGGAAGCCGGGCTGACCGGGGTGAGAGGTGAGGTGTGGGGCACACCTCAGCGGCACTGCACCTGGACCCACGGCCCCTCTCCCTCCAGCTCCACGGTCGCCACACCGCGCTTCCACCTCACGGGCAGCTTCGTCTCCGGCTCGCCGTCGGCGCCCAGGACCCACGCCTCCGGCCGGCAGGGCATCTCCACGGCCACCGACCCCTTCACGGGCTCCAGGAGCACCGGGCCCCCGCCCCACTGCAGCAGCCTGCGCTCGCTCGGGGACCAGGCCTGGCCGGTGTGCTCCATCCGGGCCACGGTGGTGATCAGCACGCCCTGGGAGCGCCCGAGCTCGGCGCCGTCCTCGGAGCTCACCCAGACCACGGCGGGCCGGTCGGCCTGGATGTCGACGACCAGGCCGTCGAAGCGGCCGAAGTCCCCGGCCACGGCGACCACGGCGGGCGTCTCGACGGTGAACACGCCGTCGCTCCAGGTCGGCCTCGTCGCCTCCGGGTCGGCGGGCACCGGCTCCGGCAGCGGCCGCTGGGTGTAGCTGGTGCGCAGGCGGTGGCTGAGCGCCGTGTCCAGGTCGGCGTGGCCCCAGCTCTCGAAGAGGACGCGCATGGTCAGCGCCTCCACCACCGCCGGGCGCGTGGCGTGCTCCAGGGCCAGCCCGGCGGCCTCCGGGAGCTGGCCGGAGTGGTAGAGGGCGGCGGCGGGACCGGCCTGGACCCAGAAGGCGCTGGAGGGCCGCAGGTCGAAGATGCCGTCGAGGCCGAAGGGGGCGGCCTGGAAGCCGTTGTGGCCATAGGCGAACCACACGACCGCGTCGAGCCCCTGGACGGAGCCCAGCGCCGACCACAAGAGCGGCGCCTGCCAGGCGTGGGGACTCGGGAAGGGGTGGTTGACCTCGGAGACCACCAGGGGCTTGCCGTCGATGCCCCAGCCGATGCGCTCGGGCAGGCGCTGGCTCCAGGGATCGTCGAGGGCCGAGGGGCCACGGAGGTACTTCCGCTGGGCCAGGGGGTCCCAGTAGACGTGGAGATCCGCGAGGTCCTGGTGGACCTGGAGCCGGTCGGCCGACGGCCGCCCGATGAGGATCGAGCCGACCAGGGGCGCCGTGAACCCCAGGTCCTCGCGGAGGTAGGTGCGGGTGCGGCGGTACCAGTCGAGCTCCAGCTCGCTGTAGAAGCGGTAGAGGTCCTTGACCCGCTGGGCCGGCCAGTTCTCGGTCCAGGTGCGCTGGATGGGGGCCCTCTGGACGGAGCCCACCTCGAGGCTCTCGCCGACCTCCAGCCCGCTGTGGGGTCCGCCGGACCAGGCCGCTGCGAGCGCTTCGTCGTCTTCGTAGGTCCTGCCCAGCCACTCGTTCCAGCGAGCGTCCAGCCTGGCGCGGTGGACGCGGTGGAGGCGCTCGAGGCTGCCTCCGAGCCAGCCCGCCACCAGCCCGTTCTCGTTGGCCAGCTCGACCCAGGCCACGGCCGGCTCCTCGGTGTACCTCCGGCCGGTGTAGGGGTTGACCCGGTCATAGACCTCGGCGAACCAGCGGCGGTGGGCGGCCTCGAAGTCCCGCTCGAAGAAGGTCACGTACTTGTGGCTGCCGGGCACGCCGCCCGGGTGCTCGATGCCCTCCCCGGGCAGGAACTTCCGCAGGGTCGGTCCTTCGAGCACCAGGTAGATGCCGACGCGGATCAGCTCGGCGCACAGGCGATCGAAGCGGTCCAGGGTGGCGGGGTCCAGCAGGGGCCCTCCCGAGGCCCGGTCGGGGTGCAGCAGGGTCGGGGCCTGGGCGCGATCGACGTGGTGCAGCCGCACGAGGTTGAAGCCGGCCCCCGCCAGCTCCTCGGCCAGACGAGGTGCGTCGTCGACGGCCGGCAGGGCCGTCTCGCCGACCAGGTTGATGCCCCAGAACCGCGCCGGGGTGCCGTCGGCGAAGCAGAGGCTCTCGCCACAGACCTCCACGGCGCCCCGCGAGCCCGCAGGCGCTTCGATCACCGGAGCCCCGGGCAGGGCCCTCACCCAGTCGAGGTCGAAGGGGATCCAGTCGCTGCGATCGAGCTCGGCGGCTCGGACCGCTGTGGGCGGCGTGTCGTCGGCGGGATCCAGGCTGACGAAGGCCAGCGGGTCGCTGCCCCGGCGTCGGATCTCGACCTGGGCCAGGGGCGCCGGGCCGGTCGTGTGGAGCAGCAGGTTGGTCACGACGACGGGCTTGCCGTTGGGTCCCAGGCCCACCCACTCCGACCAGGCCTGGTCGGAGGTGTGCAGGCTCCAGGGCTGGGAGACCTCGACTCCGACCCGGGCGACCAGCCGTTCCTCGCTCCCGTCCTCCCAGCGCAGCACCACGTCGGCCACGGGTGCTCGCGTCCCCCGCGGCGCGAAGCTCACCCAGGCCAGCACGAGCGCCTCCGGGTCGCCCTCCACCGGCAGGACCAGCGGCTCGTGGGTGATCAGGGTGCAGTCGGGGCCCGCCCAGCCGACCCCCTCCCCCTCCGCGAGCTGGACGTGAGGGGCGGCGGCGGGTGTGTCACCGAAGCAGTCGTGCGTGGGCGCGGCGAGCGCGGCGGTCAGCAGGCTCAGGATCATCGTCGGAACCTCTGGGGCAGCTTCTGCTGCACGGTTCGGATCACCACCCGGTCGTCTTCATCCAGACCGAGCGCTCTCAGGGCGCCGCCATAGACCGCGGCGATGACCAGGCCCACGATGGCGACGATCACCAGCCCCGGCAGCTCCGGCAGCACCGCCGCCACGAGCAGTCCCGCGAAGCCCCCCGGCAGGATCGCCACCAGGGGCTTGAGCATCGTCCTGGAGAAGGGGTGGATGCCGAGGTGCCAGCGGATCTGGACCAGTGCCAGGGCCATGTTGAAGAGCAGCGCGGCGCCGTTGGCGCAGGCGGCGCCCGTCGGACCCCAGCGAGGGATCAGCCAGGCGGACAGGCCCAGGTTCACCGCCACCGCCGGCACGCCGTTGTAGAGCACGAAGCGCTGGTAGCCGCTCATCATCAGCATGTAGTTCACCCCCCCGGCGGTCACGACGGGGATGTAGGCCACCGCGAGCACGCAGAGGGCGGGCACCGCCTCGGTGCGCCCGTTGGGGAAGATGCCGATCACGGCCTCGGGCACGACCAGGGCCCCGACGCACAGGGGCAGCGCCAGGACCAGCGACCACCGGGCCACGGTGCGGTAGAGGCTGCCGAGCTCCTGGTGCTTCTCCTGGTGGTGGAGGCCGGCGATCAGCGGCGCGAAGATGCCGTTGAGCGCGGTGACCCCGACCGCGAAGAGCGGCGCCAGGATGGCGACCGGTCCGTAGATGCCGGCCGCCTCCATGCCGTCGAGGCGCGCGAGCATGAGCTGGTCCAGCCACACATAGAGGGCATGGACCATCGTGTAGGCCAGCAGAGGCATCGCGAAGAGCAGGATCTCCCGGCTGGAACCCTCGCCGGAGGTCCGAGGATCCAGCATGCTGGGGCGCAGGCGGAAGAGCGTGGCCAGGGCGAGGCCCGCCCCCAGCGTCAGCGACAGGTCGTAGGCCCAGAGCACCCCGTCGAGCCCCTGGCCGAAGCCGACCGCGAACAGCAGGACCCCGGCGATGAGGCCCAGGGGCCAGGCGATCTGGAGGATGACGGCCTTGGGCCACATCACCAGCAGCCCCTGGGAGGCGCTGGCGGCCAGCATGCGGATCGACGCCAGCGGCAGGGCCAGGGCCAGCACCCGCAGGGCCTGGGGCAGCATCGGGGCGGGGTCGGGATCGAAGAAGCGGCCGATGGGCTCGGCCCAGACCCACAGCGCGATGCCCAGCAGCACCCCGGCGGAGAGCGACCAGGCCTGGGCGATGCGCCAGGCCCCGGCAGAGCGCGCCGCCACCCCGTCGGCCTCGCCCCGGGAGACGAAGCGGATGACGGCGTTCTCGAGTCCGAGGTAGGCGAGCAGGAAGCCGATCTGGAGGACGCGCTTGCAGGTGGTGTAGACGCCGTACTCGGCGGTGGTGAGCACGCCGTTGATCAGCATCTCGCCGCCGAGGATCAGCACGGTGCCCGCTAGGGTGGCCGGGAGCAGCACTCCGGCACCCTTCGCCACCGTCTCGACGTTCTGCTCCCTTTCCACAGCGGGGCGCATTATCCCCGGGGGGTGAGTGCTACCCCTCTCAGGGTCCTCCAGGTCTCCCGGGTCTACTGGCCCAACCTCGGGGGCATCGAGAAGATCGCCCAGGGCCTGGCGGAGCACCTCGTCGCCAGGGGACACACCTGTGACGTGGTGACCCTGGACCGCGCCTACGAGGACGGCCGGGACCTGCCCGCCTACGACGAGCACAACGGGGTGAACATCTACCGGATCCCCTTCCGGGGCAGCACGCGCTACCCGATCGCGCCCCGGGTCCGGCGCTTCGCGAAGCGCTACGACCTGGTCCACGTCCACGCCGTCGACTTCCTGCTGGACTGGCTGGTGCTCCACAAGCGCCGCCACGGTCGCCCGGTCGTGCTGTCCACCCACGGGGGCTTCTTCCACACGGCGAGCTACGCGGCGCTGAAGAAGATCTGGTTCCGTACCCTGACTCCCCTCACCCTTCGGGGCGTCGACCGGGTCCTCTGCTCCTCGGAGCACGACCTGGAGCTCTTCGAGCAGGTCAGCGACCGCTGCGAGCTGGCCCGCAACGCCGTGGACCTGGCCGCCTATGCGCCGATGGTGAGCGAGCCCCGCCCGGGCCGGTTCATCGTGGTGGGCCGGGTCGACGTGCACAAGGGCATCGCCCAGCTCATGGAGGCCCTCGCCGTGCTGCGTCGCCTCGACGAGCGGCCGTTCGTGCTGCGGGTCATCGGTCCGGAGGTCGTGGACGACCTGGTGGCGGACCTGACCCGCCGCCGCGACGAGCTGGGCCTGGAGGACCACGTGATCTTCGAAGGGCGCATCGCGCTGGAGGAGCTGCACGAGGCGGTGCGCACCGCAGAGCTGGGGCTCTTCCCCTCGGAGTACGAGGCCTTCGGCATCTCGGTGGTGGAGGCGATGGGCGCGGGCGTGGTCCCGGTGCTCAACGACATCGGCCCCTTCCGCCACTTCGTCACCGAGGGCCAGCAGGGCTTCATCACCGACTTCCAGGACCCGGAGGCCTCGGCCCGGGCGATCCTGGCCGCCCGCGACCTCGGCGAGGCCCGGGCCGAGATGAGCCGGCGGGCGCGGGACAAGGCCCTGGAATACGGGTGGGACCGGACCGTGGACCGCTTCGAGGCGCTCTACCGGGACGTGTTGGGGGGTCACCATGGCTGACCGCGCCTACAAGATCTGCTTCCCCTGCTCCTCGGGGGGGCACCTCGCCCAGATCCACTGCCTCGACGCCTGGTACCGGGACCACGACCGCTTCTGGGTGACCTTCGACAAGCCCGACGCCCGCTCGCTCTTGAAGGACGAGCGCACCTACTGGGGCTACTTTCCGACCAACCGCAGCCTCAAGAACCTGGTCCGCAACTCGGCGATGGCCCTGCGCATCCTCGCCAGGGAGCGCCCGGACGTCATCGTCAGCAACGGGGCCGGCCTGGCGGTGCCCTACTTCTGGATCGGCAAGGTCCTGTTCGGCTGCCGCACGGTCTACGTGGAGGTCTACGACCGCATCGACTCCTCGCCGCTGACCTCGCGGCTGGTGCAGCCGGTGCTCGACGAGATGGTCATCCAGTGGGAGGACCAGCGGACCTTCTACCCGGAAGCCGTCAACCTGGGGCAGGTCCTGTGATCCTCGCCACCGTCGGAACCCACGAAGACCCCTTCGATCGCCTGCTCGGCGAGCTCGACCGCCTGCTGGACACCGGCGAGCTCACGGAGCCGGTGTTCTGCCAGTCCGGCTGGTGCACCCTGGAGCCGACCCACGTGGAGACGGCCCGCCAGCTCCCCTTCGACGAGCTGCAGCACAAGATGGCCACGGCCCGCATCATCATCACCCACGGCGGGCCGGCGACCATCATGCAGGCCCTGGCCCACGGCAAGGTGCCGATCGTGGTGCCGCGGCAGGCCGACTTCGGCGAGCACGTCGACGACCACCAGGTGCGCTTCGCCCGCAAGATCAGTGATCGCGTCCTGCCGGTGATCGACATCGCCGAGCTGGGCCCACTGATCGCCAGCTACGACGAGCGCGTAGCGGCCCTGCCGGCCGGCGAGGATGGTCGCGAGCGGGCGCGGGTCTTCGCGGAGCGGCTCGGCGGCCTCTGTGAGGAGGTCCTGGAGCGACCCCGGTGGCGGCTGCCGCGAGGGCTCACCCCGCCCGGAAGTCGCTCACCTCGGTGATCTCCAGCTCGACCACCTTGCGCAGGTAGGCCTCCAGCAGCCGGTGGATCATCGGCGCCGGCAGGAGGATGCGCTCGTTGCGCAGGCGGAGGCGGATCCGCTCCACCAGCTCATCGGGCGAGGGGGTGCCGCGTCCGGCGATCTGTTGGCGCGCGGCCTGGATGGCGGTCTTGGCGATCCGGGGGGCGATCAACATGCCTTCGTCGGCCAGCTCCATGCAGACCTCCTGGACGATCCGGTCCAGGCTGAGCAGGAGCGCGTCCCTCGTGCGGAAGGTCGGGTCGTTCGCGCCTGGCAGCCCTGGGATGCGCATCGCACCATCAGCGTGCCCCACAATCGGGCCGGACGCCTCACTATTCGGGTGGTGGCAGGTCCACGGCGATCTCCAGATCACCCTCGCCGCACGGCACCAGCAGTACATCGAGCAGAGATGTGCACCCCTTGGGGCACTGACCGTCGGGCCAGCAGCCCAGAGCGGCGCGCGAGCACCTCCCGGCCTCGACCAGCATCTCGTAGGGCCCCGGCGCCACCTCCTGGAAGCGCCAGGAGTGGGCGCCCTCTGCGCGGCCCCGGAGGTCGACGTCCTCGCCGTAGAGGTAGGCGAGGCTCCGGGTGCCCCGCGGGAGCTCGGGGGCGGTGAGGACGACGGGCCGCGGCGTGTGGCTGCCGCGGTCCTCGACGGGAATGACCAGCGTCAGGTCCCCGCCGCCCGCTTCGACGGTGCGGGTGACCCGGGCTCCCGTGCAGCAGAAGGGGCACTTCTCGCCGGGGCAGTAGGGAGGGCCGCAGCCCTTGCCGCTGATCACCTCCACGTCAGCGGGTCCCACCGCGACGGACGGGAAGTAGAAGGTGGTGCCGGCGGCTCGCACGGCCTCCTGCCCGTTGACCGTGACGAAGTGCAGGGCGTCCGGCACCTCGCTGTCGACCACCACCCGCACCGGCCGGGTCGACGGACCCCAGGCGTTCTGCGGATCCATGCCCGCGAACATCACGCCCAGGCCCCCGACCCCGATCAGCAGCAGGATCGCCAACACGATGCGCAGCGCGGCTCGCAGCCGCGGACTCGCGCCGCCCTCCCCCTTGGCCAGCTTGTCGCGGGTGGCTTCGATCTCGTCGCGGAGGGCCGCCGCGCTGGGAAAGCGGTTGCGGGGCTTCGCCGCCGTGGCCCGCTGCACGAGCTGGCGCACCGGTCGGGGGAAGGCCGGCCCCGGGTCGAGGGACGGGGTGCGCAGCTTGTCCCGGATCATCCAGCCCGGGATGGGGCCGTCCTGGTCCTGGTTGACGTAGGCTCGGTCGCCGGTCAGCGACTCGTAGAGGGTCACGGCGAGGGCGAAGAGGTCCCACTGGACCGGGTCCCCACCTCCACCCCGCTTGAGGACCTCGTGGGGCAGGTAGGGAAACTGCCAGGCCGGCGGGTTCTCGGTGACCGGGGGAGCCTGCTGGTCCTCGCTGAAGCCGAGCAGCTTCACCTGGTCCCGGATGAAGACCACCCTCGCGGGCGCGATCTGCCAGTGGTGGATGCCGCGGGCGTGGGCGTAGTCCAGGCAGTCGGCCACCTCGCGGGCCATCCGCAGGGCCAGGTCGAGGCCGACCACGCTGCCCTCGAGCTTCTGCTGGAGGTTGTCTCCCGAGGGCATCTCCGTGACGAGGAAGCCCTGCTGGGGATTGACGTCGAGGACCTCGAGCGCCACCGGGTGCTTCAGCCGGCCCCAGACCACGGCCCGCCGTCGCACGCTGTCCAGGCTGAAGCCGGTGGACGGATCAGCGCTGTACAGCAGCCCCCGCGAGCCGGTGCCCGAGTCACGGCAGACGTAGGCCGTGCTGTCCTCGTAGCGTCCGACCACGATCCAGCGACCGAGGTGGTCTCCTGGGCGAATCATCGGAGTTCCTAGAAGGCGACCTGGACCCAGCCGCGCAGGGTGTCGTTGGCGATGGACGGCCCCGACAGCTCCTGGCGGTGCACGAAGGCGGCGCCGACCTGGAGGAGGTCGTCGACCAGGTGGGCGTTGACTCCAGCCGTCGCCGCCATCAGCTCGCCACCGTCGGTGGCCGTGTCGTCGTCGAACCACTCGACCCGCAGGGCGGGCTCCCACAGGTCCTGGAGGGTGTAGCTGAGCTGGAGGGTGGCACCGCTGCGGGTGGTGGTCCGGAGCACGTCCGGTTGGTCCACGTCCGTCAGGGTCGGGGTGAGGCGGGCCACCTGCACGTCGAGCAGCACGCTGAGGCCGGCGACGTGGACCTCGCCGTCCACGCCGGCGAGGACCTCGGAGGTGGCCGTGTCGCGGTTCAGCGCCCCGTTGAGGCCCACGCTCCAGGTCAGCTCGTCGGCGGTCCCGAAGGAACGGTAGGTCGGCGCCGAGCCCTGGCCGTACTCGACGCGGGTCACCAGCAGCAGGCCGAGGTTGTCGTCGCCGCTGATGTCGGCGTTGCCGTTGAAGACACCGGCCGAAAAACGCAGCCCGCGGCTGCCGCCGTCGAGCAGCAGGCCCACGTCGCGGTCGGGGGTGATGTGGTTGGCCATCACCGACCGCTCGGACAGGGGCAGGTGGCGGGAGCTCACCAGGTTGTCGCGGCCGAAGGGCACCTTCATCATGCCGGCGCGGGCCTCGAGGTGGCGGTGGAAGCCGTAGCTCACGCTGGCGTCGACGAGCTCCAGGCCGTGGCGGGTGTCGATGCCGTCGAAGCCGCTGCCGTAGCCGATGCCGATCCGGTAGCCGACGCTGGGGCTGGCCTGTCCCTCGACGCCGAGGCGGATCCGGCGCAGCTCGAAGCCCGGGTCGTCCTCGGGGTCGCCGTAGCCGGCGGGGTCGGCCTGGGGGGTCTCGTCGGCGTCCCAGGCGATGCCCCAGACCTGGACCTGCCCGTAGGGGGTCACGTGCTCGGCGAGGTGCTGGATCAGCGCCGGGGAGTCCGGCGGTGGGAGCAGCGGGACGGGGGTGACGTCGTCGGAGACGACGGGGCGGGCGGGTTCCGGTTCCGGTTCCGGTTCCGGTTCCGGTTCCGGTTCGGGTTCGGGGTCCGGTTCGGGGGCCGGGGCGACGGTCTCGTCCGCGGCCTCCTCCTCGGCGGCTTCGGGGGCCTCCTCCTCGGCGGCCGGGGCCTCGGTCTCTTCGGCCGGAGCCTCGTCGGCAGCGGTCTCTTCGGCGGGGGTCTCCTGGGCGTGCACGAGGCCCAGGCACGAGAGCAGCAGCAGCATGGCGGTCTCCCTGCGGCAGCGCTACATAACGCAGCGGAGTCCGGGGAATTCACCGTGTACGCAAGCCTGTTGATCGCCCTCGCCGGTTGCGATGGATCGGAGCCCGGCAGCGTCCGGGCCGTGGAGCTGATGACCCTGGCCGACGGCGTGGGGGGCCCCAAGGCCCTGGCTCGCCCGGCGTCCGGCGATCGGCCCGCCGACTTCCTGCTCGCCAACGACCGCATCCAGGTCTCGGTGCTCGGTGGCCACGTCTCGATGGGACCGGGCATCTACGGGGGCTCGATCGCCGACGCCGACCGCGTGCGGACCGGGCCCGCCTGGGCCGACGGCCGCGGCAACGACCGCTTCGCCGAGCTCATCCCCACGGTCAACCTCAACGTCACCGGTGCCCAGCTCCGCGAACACGTCGAGATCCTGAGCGACGGCAGGGACGGCGAGGCGATCGTGCGGGTCTCGGCCCAGGCCGAGCCCTTCCTCGGCATGCTCAAGGCCCTGTGGTCCGTGCTGCGCACGCCCGACTTCCACATGGTCACCGACTACGTGCTGCGCCCGGACCAGGACTTCGTCACCCTGCGCACCACCGCCACGGTGCTGGGCACCGGCGTCACGCCCCAGACCGAGGGCACCTGGCTCGAGGGCACCGACGACTCCCTGCCCGTCGTCGAGCTGGCGCTGGGTGGCGGCATCGCCATGGGGGACTTCTACCTCCAGGGCGGCGACGTCGACGTCTTCGTGCCCGGCATCGGCTTCGACGAGAGCACGGAGATCCACGAGCTGGACCTCGCCGGCCGCAACCTGATGACCCAGCCCCTGGTGCTGGACTTCGTGGCCGGCACCGCCGACGGCGTGTCCTACGGCCTCGCGGCCCTGGACGGCAGCCTCCACATCCCGCTCTTCACCAGCAGCCAGACGGTGGCGATCGGCGCCGGCATCGAGCCGACCTGTGAAGACAGCGGCTGCGAGGCGGAGTTCGGCGAGGGCGACGCCTACAGCTACGAGCGCATCTTCGCGATCGGCCACGGCGACGTCGGCTCGGTCTACGACGCCATCCTCGAGGCCCGCGGCGTCGAGGTCGGCCGGGTCGAGGGCTACGTCGTCGAGGAGTCCACCGGCGAGCCGGTCTCGGGCGCCAAGGTCTTCGTCTACAGGCCGGGCGACGCTCGCCCCTGGTCCCAGTGGACCACCGACGTTCGGCTCGACGACACCCTCGCCGACGGCAGCTTCGGCGGCACCCTGCCCCCCGGCTCTTGGGAGCTGCGGGTCCACGAGCAGGGCCGTCCCACGAGCGAGCGGGTGCCGATCCGCGTCCACCGCGACGACCCGGTCAAGCTCGTGCTGGCGGCTCGCCGGACCGGCGACGTCACCTTCTCGGTCTACGACGAGACCGGCCTGCCCGCGCCCTCCAAGATCACGATCTTCCCCTCCGGCGATCAGCCACTGCACCGGGACTCGGAGCTGGGCGACGGCTACCTCTCGGGGGGCCGCGAGGCCGTGACGTTCCTGCCCTACGGCGAGGGCGAGCTGCAGCTCGAGCCGGGCGAGTACGTCGCCTGGGCCAGCCGGGGGCTGGAGTACGAGGTCGACGCCCAGACCTTCGCCGTCGGCGCCGGTCAGACCACCGAGGTCCTGCTCCAGGTGACACAGTCCGTCGACACCTCGGGCTGGATCAGCGCCGATCTCCACGTGCACGCCCAGCCCAGCCACGACTCGGGCGTGAGCCCCGAGGGCCGGGTCGCCACCATGGTCGCCGAGGGCGTGGAGTTCCTGCTCTCCACCGACCACGACTTCATCCTCGACTACGCGCCGGTCATCGAGGACCTGGGCCTGGAGCCCTACATCACCTCGGCCATCGGCCTGGAGGTCACCCCGCTGGAGGTCGGCCACTACATCGGCTTCCCGCTCCGCCACGACTACCTCTGGGAGGCCGGCGGGGCCTTCGACTGGACCGGCATGACCCCGGGCGAGATCCGCTCCAGCCTGGAGGAGGCCGGCGAGACCGGCGTCGAGGTCGCGACCCTGATCGCCCATCCGCGCGACGGCATCCTCGGCTACTTCGACCAATTCGGCTTCTCCCCCTACGAGGGCACGCCCTACGACCCGACGCTCTACGTCCCGCTCACCAGCACGGCCGCCGACTACGACATCTTCAAGGAAAGCCAGTTCGACCTGGACTTCTCGGCGATGGAGGTGCTCAACGGCAAGCGCTTCGAGCTGATCCGCAGCCCCACCCAGGCCGAGCTGGACGACTACGCCGACGGCGCCGACGTCATCGGCTACGACGTCATCGAGCGCACCCTGGGCGAGCAGGCGGACCTCGAGGCCGGCACCTACACCCTGGGTGCCGGGGTCAAGGGCCACGTCGACGACTGGTTCACGCTGTTGAACCTCGGCTACCGCCTCACGGCGCTGGGCAACTCCGACACCCACGGCAAGACCAAGACCGAGGCCGGCTGCCCCCGGAACTTCGTGATGTCGGGCACCGACGAGCCGGGGCTGGTCACCGGCGCCGAGGTAGCCGCCGCCGTCAACGCCCACCAGGTGGTCGCCTCCTACGGTCCCTTCATCCGCTTCTGGGCCGACGACCCCGACCAGGGCATCGGCAGCGAGCTCGAGGCCTCGGGGCCCGTCGAGCTCACCGTCGAGGTCCAGTCCCCCACCTGGTTCGACGTGGACCGGGTCGAGGTCTACGAGAACGGCACCCTGATCCACGAGTGGGACGGCCTGGCGCCCAACAGCGACGTGGTGAACCTCTTCGAGACCCTCACGGTCGAGCCCACCGAGGACTCCTGGTACGTGGTCGTGGCCATGGGCAGCGAGGGCTTGGGCCCGCTCTTCACCCCGGTGGAGTACCCCAACATCCAGCTCCAGGACGTGGTGCTGGAGGCGCTGACCAGCGTGGAGGCGGCGGCGAGCATCGCCTCGGCCCTGGGCGAGGTGGTCGAGCGACCGCTGACCTTCCCCACCTACCCCTACGCGATCACGAACCCGATCTGGGTCGACGTGGACGGGGGCGACTGGACCCCGCCGGGGATTCCGGGGTGGTTGGTGGTGCCGGGGGGGGAGTGAAGAGGGCACACCCGCGAGCGAGGGCGCTGCTGTCGCTGCTCGCGAGGCGGTGGACCCTGGACAGGGAACCGGTGTGTCCCCCTGTGGGTCAGGGTATGCTATGCGCTGCGATGACCGCCCCCCCCGCGGGGTCCGACGACGTGGGAGCGTTGACCTCAAGAGGTGCAAGGTCCGTCCGACCTCACCCTTGGGCTGACCTCAGGTGGGAGTGGCGGTGAGCATGTCTCCAGGCGAGAGGAGCTTCACCCTCTGGACCCTGCTCGAGCCGGCTCCATCCGTGCCGGGCCAGTGGGTCGCCATCTGCCCGGCGCTGGACCTCGTGACGCAGGGCAATGACCTCGAGCACGCTGTCGAGATGATGGGTGAGGCTGCGCGCATGTTCATCGTGGATGAGCTGGATGCGGGCCGAGACCCGTTGGAGCTGCAGGATCCTGCGACGGTCTTCTCCAGGAAGGAGTGGGCGGAGTTGATGGCCGTCCTCACCTTCGGAGAGCGCCTGGAGAGCCCGGCGGGATGGCAGCAGGCGAACCGCGAAGGGTGCACGGTGGCCATGCCGGTGCAGGTCGTCGTGGACCACCTGCAGGCCATGGAGCCCAGGATCCGACCGAGCTGGCGAGAGGTTCGCGCCACCCACCCGCCCGATGGCTCCCACGTCGCAGCCTGACGGATGTCAGCCAGGCTCGGCAGGTTGGCTCGCGCTGTTCGGGATGAGCTCGAGCTCTTGAAGCCCAGGTCGGGCTCCCACTGGAAGTCCACCGATGGGCGCTCGAAGTACCCGGTCCCGGCTCACAATGGCGTACGCACGGAGAACGGAGATCGGCGACATCTACGTCGAGTAGTGTACCCCTACGTGATTCCGGGGGGTTGTGGGTGTCCAGTCCCACGCTCCCATCCCACTGGCGGGCCTCCGGATCCCACGTTGCGCCCCCGCGTCCCAGCCCGCCCTCCCGGTAGCGGACCTGGGAGCGGGCTCCACGCGCCTGCCTTTCCCCTCCTCGGGTTCGATGTGCCCAGCCATGGGCTACCAGGACGTGGGGTCGTCCCAGGGGATCTCCCAGCCGGGGAGGATGGCGAGGCCGCGGAGGTCGTCGTTGGCGTCGTAGGGACGCTGGTAGAGCACGGCGCAATAGGCGATCAGCTCCTCGTCCCCGTCTCCGTCCATGTCCCCCAGGAACTGGGCGCTCTGGAAGGCGAAGCCGTTGGGCGTGTCCTCGGACTCCATGGTCATCACCCAGAGGCGCTCGGTCGGCTGGATCCCGGAACAGACCCCGGCCACGAGCGGGTCCCCGTCGCAGTCGTGGTCCAACGCGTCGCACCACTCCTCGGCGCTTGGGTGGACATGGGGGTGGGCGTCGTCGCAGTCCTCCGACACGCTCCAACCGTCCAGGTCCCGGTCGTCCTCGTCCTCGAAGCCGGCGCAGTCCTGGTCGATGCCGTCGTACCAGGTCTCGGGGGCGCCGGGGTAGACGGTCGGGTCCTGGTCGTCGCAGTCGTCCCCGCCCTCGACGCCTTCCCAGTCGTGGCCGTCCAGGTCCCAGTCGGCGTCGTTGCCGTCGCAGTCCTGGTCGACACCATCGTACCAGGTCTCGGTGGCTCCGGGGTGGACGGTCGGATCCTCGGGTGCGCAGTCGGTCGCGTCGATCACGCCGTCCCCGTCGCTGTCGAAGGGACCGGTGTCGACCGTCGGGGTCGACCCGGAGTCGTCCGGCGTCCCGGAGTCCTGCGGGCCGTCCGCGCAGGCCGCCAGCAGCACGAGCCATGGGCTCACTCGCAGTCCTCCTCGGCTTCCTGGCAGAAGAGACCTTCGACCGGTCCGGACCCACCCGTGGCGCCGAAGAGGTACTCCACGGTCCCGGACAACAGGCCCAGCTCCAGGTCGAGGAAGGAGGGGTGGGTCAGGTCCACCGTCGAGATCTGACCCGTGACCCAGCGATACGGCTCGGTCGCGTTGACGTGGTCGACCATCTTCGAGACCTGGAAGACCCCCGGCGCATCGCTGTTGCTGGCCTGGGTGTAGTCCCGGTAGCTCCCGAAGTACAGCACGTCCTCGACGTGGGGGTGGGCGACGACGCTGGAGATGTCCGCCATGTTCCGGTCGGCGTCGACGACCTGCTCGACGAAGCTGTCGCTGGCGAGGTCGAAGGAGCACATGCCCCCGGCCGTCGACGAGCCGTGGCCTCTGCCGACCACGAAGACCGTGTCGGGGGCCCAGGTGGGGATCACGGCGTCGGACAGGGCGCTGTCCTCGACGTCGCAGGTGTTCGCCGGGTCGTCGATGTCCTCGTCCAGCACCAGCGAGGCCCAGGACGACGACCAGGTTCCGCCGGACTCGGTCACGGTCACGTGGAAGAGCGAGCAGCTCGCGCCGGCATCGGTCGAGTCGGCGTCGTCGACCTTGTGGAAGCCGACGACCAGCTCACAGCCGCCGCTGGTCTCGCACGAGGTCTCGGCGGGCGCCTGGCTGTCGGGGCTGATGCGCACGAACAGGCCGGTGTGGTCGAAGAGGTCGTCCCAGGTGAGGTCGTCGCAGTCGGTGGAGGGGCTACCGGTCGTGTCGGAGTCGACCAGGATGCCACCGCTGCTGCCGGCCAGCTCGGAGATGCCGCTGGTGATGTCGCCCTCCAGGACGACCAGGGCGCCGAGCGAGGCGTCGTCGGCCTGGCGATCATAGGCCAGGGCGAAGGCGAGGTCGCTGCGGGCGATGGCGATGCCGGTCGTGGAGCCGAGGGGGGTCCCGGTCTCTCCGTCTGGGCTCCAGAGGGTGCCTGGCGTGAGGGAGACGCCCGGGTCGCAGGGAGGCCACGCCGGCGAGGCGTTGCCCTCCGGGCACAGCAGGTCACGGCTCGTCGGGTCGATCCAGTTGGGGTTCGGAGAACGGCTGCTCAGCGAATCTGCCCTGTCGTACGTCATCTCGTAGCAGAACGTCACCCCGTCGTCCTCGGACCTGAGCACTCCTCCGCGGTCGCTCCCGTTGGCCTGGTTCCACAGCCCGGCCCAGATCACGCGGTCCGTCCCGTCGGACCAGTACTCCACCACCTTGCTGGGTGCCCGGAGCACGTCCAGGTGGCAGTCGATGGCTCCCCGCGGCCGTCCAGGGGGCGTGGTGTTCATGCCCCAGACCCTGCCGAGCCCCACGTCCCAGGCGCCGATCCACCCCTGCCCGTCGGTGCTCACCGTGCCCTCCGGGTGGCTGCTGGAGGTGCACTCGGAACACCAGGCGATGTCCGTGACCACCGCCTGCTGGAAGTCGCTGCCGGCGGCGTTGCCGAAGCCCCAGCCCAGGTTGTCCAGGTCCAGGTCGTCGTGGGCCAGGGTCTCTGTGGACTTCTTGTAGGCGCTGTCCCAGCCCGGGACCTGGGGGCTCGACGTCGTGTCCTCCGCCGGAAGGTAGTAGACCCCCATGCCGATCGCCCCAGGCCTCCGTAGCCGGATCCCAGTAGTAGACGTAGGCGTTGGAGCCATCGTCTCGGACGAAGGTCATGAACTCGCCGTCTGGCAGCGGCGTCACCCCCGGGTCGTGCTGGTCGTCGCCGTCGCCGAGGGAGACCGGGCAGGCTGGAGAACCTCCGTCGTCCGCGATGTCCCAGCACACCCGGTAGCTGTGGAAGGAGAACGAGTCACACTCGGACACCTGGGACCAGCTCGCCGCCAGAGCCCGAGCCTCAGCGCCCGACTTCGTGGACACGCTGAAGGCCGCGTCCCAGGTGGCGCAGGCGCCGGCGTGGGCTACCCCCCCCCCCGGACAGACTGGAGATCAAGGCGAGGGTTGCGATCATGTGGTGGCTCCGCGAAGCCCGTCCATGGTATGGGTGGCCGGCGAGACCCGTCAACCGGCTGTGATCAAGTAGAAGACGGAAGACGGTTGGACCCTCGCAAACGGGTGTGGATCCCGGACTGAGCCGGCCAGACGGCCCGGTGGGGGATCCTCGACCCCAAGGACGAGCCTGGTCCGGTCCAGGGCCTCACAGGGGCCTGTGACCGGCTGAACCGGACGCCTGGTCCGGTCCGGCCTCACAGAGGCCTGTGACCGACTGAACCGGACGCCTGGTCCGGTCCAGGGCCTCACAGAGGCCTGTGACCGGCTGAACCGGACACCTGGTCCGGGAGGCGGCCAAGCGGCTGGTCGACCCGCTCGGATCCGTCGGCAGACCCACGAGGACGAGGACGAGGACGAGAACCAGAACGAGAACCAGAACGAGAGCGAGGACGAGGGCGAGCACGAGAACGAGAACGAGCACGACGTCGCGCAAGAGTCAGACCAGCCCGGGTCACGCCCTCCAGCCGCCTGCGGGGTCCATCCCCCCC